>CAZDLU010000051.1:0-2171 GCA_964506725.1 uncultured Rhizobium sp. | reverse complement strand
GATGGAAGTAGTTGTTTCAAATCACCTTTTTCTTCGATAGTTTTTTTTATTGCTACTGCAATTTTTTGCAAATCTTTTAAATATCTTTGATTTTTGCCAGACCAACTACTGTGTAAAATTTTTCTGATTTGATCTACTAAATCTTCGGCAATTTTATTCAAATGCCTTGATCCGAGATTTGGCATATCATCTTGTGTGTCTTGCATAGCTGTAAGAACGCCAGCAACACGATGTCCTAAATAACTTTTTTCTTCATTTAATAAAAATTCTTTAAACCTTTTCATTATTTTTAATTATCCATTTAAAATATTATTTAAGATCAGGAAATATTTTTTTGTCATATTCCATTAATTCTGATTCAGCAGTTGCTAAAATTTCTTTAGTTGAAACAATTTTTATTGTACAGCAAGCCCAAGGAAGATAAAAATAATTTTCAATTATTGCCAATTCAGTTCTAGATTCTACACCTAGCTCAGTAATTTTATAATTACGACAAATTACAACAAAATCGCCTATTTTAAATCTATTTTTGTTTTTTTTTCATTTTTTAAAAAATATATTAATTATTTTTTTCAGACATATGTCTGAAAGAGTGCTTTACTAGACCATCAAATAAAGGTGCTGGTTCTCCTAAACGACTTTTAAATTCAGGATGCGCTTGTGTTCCAACAAAAAAAGGATGAATGTCTCGTTTCATTTCCATCATTTCTATTAATCCACTTTCAGGATTTTTACCAGAAACAACAAATCCTTTTTCGGCATAATCAGCTATAAATTTATTATTGACTTCGTATCTGTGTCGATGTCTTTCGCTGATTAATTTCTTTTTATATAGCTCTCTAACAATAGAGTCTTTTTCAAGTTCACAATCATAAGCACCTAATCGCATAGTTCCCGATTTTTTAATATTACATGTTTGACCATCAACAAAATGGATAACTGGGTATTCGCAATTATTGTCAAATTCTTGGCTCGTAGCACTTTCAATCTTCATACAATTTCTTGCAAATTCAATAACAGCACATTGAAGACCTAAACAAATTCCTAAAAATGGAACTTTTTGTTCTCGGCACCAGCGAATCGCTTTGATTTTTCCTTCAACTCCACGAGAGTCAAATCCTCCGGGAACAATAACGCCATTTACATTGCGTAGGTCTTCAAGTGTAAATTTTTCAGCGTTAAGCCAACAAATATTAACTTTTACATCATTAGAAACAGCGGCATGAAGCAATGCTTCTTTTAAGCTCAAATAAGCTTCATCTGTGTTTTCGTATTTGCCAACTATGCCAATTGTGACAATTGGTAAATTTTTGCCATTTATATATTTTTCAACAAGATTTTGATATTTTTTTATCTTAATTCCATTACGTTCAAGTCTAAATCGATCAGCAATTAAATCATCAATATCACGATCAAAGAACTCAATAGGAACTTTGTAAATACTATCAACATCAGGTGCTTCAAAAACAGCAACCCGTGGAACATTGGTTAGTCTTGAAACCTTATCTAATATTGCATCTGGTATCTTTGTTTCTGACCGACACAATAGCATTTCTGGTTGCAAACCTGTACTTTGCAAAGCCATTACAGCGTTTTGCAATGGTTTTGTTTTTAATTCATTAACAGTATGATTCAGTATGATTGGCGCAACCATAACTATCAAAACATCATCTTTTAATCTATTTTTAAATTGACGAATTGCCTCATAAAAACTACGTGATTCAAAATCTCCTACAGTTCCACCAATTTCGGCAACTACAATATCGTGACCTTCGCCAACTTCAATAAGGCGATTTTGAATATTATCAGTTACGTGAGGAACAACTTGGACTGTTTCGCCAAGATACTCGCCATTTTCTTCTTTTTTGAGAATTTCTTGATAAATTTTTCCGCTGGTAAATATATTTTTACCAGACATGGTAATTCCGGTCATTCTTTCGTAATGACCTAAATCAAGGTCTGTTTCTGATCCGTCATCACAAAGAAAAACTTCTCCATGTTGACGAGGATTCATAGTTCCCGCATTTAAATTCAAATAAGGATCGCATTTAATTAACGTAACATTTGCGCCACGCATTTTCAAAAGCAAACCAATAGAAGCGGAACTGATGCCTTTGCCAGTTCCGCTATAAACTCCCCCAACGACAATAACAAATTTAGCCATACTAACT
>CAZDLU010000050.1:0-2318 GCA_964506725.1 uncultured Rhizobium sp. | reverse complement strand
TGTTTGCACTCCGAGAATTAATACATGCTTCGACAAGCTCAGCATGACTGTGAGTAAGTTACATATTTTTTTCTCTAAACTCACAAAATTTCACAATTCTACACTCCCAACACTTCGGCTTGCGCGCCACGCAAACATAGCGTCCGTGCAAGATCATCCAATGATGTGCGTGATTTTGCCATTTTTTTGGAATCACTTTTAGCAAAGCAATTTCAGTTTTTTCCGGTGTAGTTTCGTCAACAAAACCAATCCGATTTGCCACGCGAAAAACATGCGTATCAACCGCGATTGTGTGATGGCCGAAAGCGCAATTTAGCACTACGTTTGCGGTTTTTTGGCCGACTCCGGGAAGTGATTTTAATTTTTCGAAATCATTTGGAACTTGCGAATTAAATTTTTCTACTAAGTCTTGCGAAAGCTTGATAATATTGGCGGCTTTGCCGTTATAAAGACCAATTGTTGAAATATATTTTTTTAATTTTTTCTCACCTAGTTCAAGCATTTTTTCCGGCGTATCAGCAACTTTAAAAAGTGCCTTGGTGGCTTTATTTACACCGACATCTGTGCTTTGCGCCGACAAAACAACGGCAACCAAAAGCGTATAATTATTGGTATAAACTAACTCCGTTTTTGGTTCAGGATTGGCTTCAGACCATATTTTAAAGATTTCATCAATTGTTTTTTTATTCATTTTCTTTAAATTGCGATTTTTCCTTACAAAGATAAACATTTCTAAAATGAATTTTCAAGATATAAAGCAGCAAAAGAAAGTGCACTTCATCGGCCTTGGAGGCATTGGTATGAGTGCTTTGGCGTTGATTTTACGTGAATTTAACATTGCAGTGCAAGGCTCTGATTTAAGTAAAAATTATTTAACAGAGAAGCTTGAGAAAAAAGGCATAAAATATTTTGTTGGACATGACAGCACCAATATTTCCGCGGATGTATCGCTGATTGTGGAAACTTCAATTATCAAAACTGACAATCCCGAAATTACCGAAGCTAAAAAAAGAAATATCCCCGTCATCACGCGCGCCGAGCTTCTCGCCATTGTTATGGGCGAATATAAAGGCATTACAATTGCCGGAACCCATGGTAAAACCAGCACCACGGGCATGACATCACTTGTTCTTGAAATTGCCGGACTTGATCCGACCGTGATAAATGGCGGCGTGATACATTATTTTAACAGCAATTCCAAAGTCGGCAAAGGCGAATATTTAATTGCTGAATCTGATGAATCCGATGCCAGCTTCGTTAAGCTTCCAACCTTTATTGGCGCGGTTACAAACATTGAAGCCGAACATTTGGAATTTGCAGGATATGGCGGTGATTTTGAAAAACAAAAAATTTATTTTGAAAAATATATAACACAAATTCCTGATGCCGGCCTTTGTGTTTTGTGCGTTGACAGCCCGGAAGTAAAAAATATTTATGATAAATTAAAAACTTCGAAAAAAAATCTTATCACCTACGGAACTAACAGCGACGCTGATTTGCAGCCTTTTAATATCAGTATGGATATTTCCGGTCTAACTTTCGATGTGAAATTTAAATCAGGAAAAATCATCAAAAATATAAAAATGCCGATATATGGCAAACACAACGCGCTCAATGCTTGCGTGGCAATTGCAATTGGTGAATTTTTAGGAATTTCCGATGAAAAAATCAAAGAAGCTTTAGCCGAATTTAATGGTGTGAAGCGCCGATTTACTAAGGTTGGCGATTATGAGGGTGTAACAATAATTGATGATTACGGCCATCATCCAACCGAAATTAAAACTACGCTGCAAGCCGCGCGCGACCTGATTCAACAGCATAAATTGGTTTGTGTTTTAGAGCCTCATAAATATTCACGCGTGCAGGATAATTTTGTTGAATTTTGTCACGCAGTTAGTGCTGCCGACTATGTGATAGTTGCCGATATTTATTCGGCCGGGCAAGCTCCAATTAAGGGCATTTCGCAAGATTCGCTAATTGAAGGAATTAAAAAAACCGGACAAAAAAATGTAATAAAATTAGATGATCCGAAAAATTTAGCCAAGCTGGTGAAGCCTTTGGTGAGTAAGGGTGATTTAGTATTTTGCACTGGTGCCGGTAAGGTGACTTATTGGGCGAGTGAATTAGCAGATGAATTAAGAAAATTATAAGATATTTGACACCGAGTCATTCACCCTAACCCTCTCCCCTCAAGGGAGAGGGTTAGGGAGAGGGGGCGGCCTGTGGCCCTAACAAGATTTTTCCACCGACCACCGCCGAGCCCGCTCCCCGCGCGACGCGCCCCCCGCTCCCCGCCCGAGGGGGCGGGACCGACTCTT
>CAZDLU010000049.1:0-2695 GCA_964506725.1 uncultured Rhizobium sp. | reverse complement strand
TATAGGACGCGATGAAGAAATCCGCCGCGCTATGCAGGTTTTGTCGCGCCGCACTAAAAATAATCCGGTGTTAATTGGTGAGCCGGGCGTTGGAAAAACGGCGATTGTGGAAGGTTTGGCGCAAAGAATTGTCAATGGTGATGTGCCGGAAAGTTTGAAAAATAAAAAATTAATGGCGCTTGATATGGGCGCGCTAATCGCTGGTGCCAAGTATCGCGGCGAATTTGAAGAACGCTTGAAAGCGGTGCTAAATGAAATTGAAAATAATGATGATATAATTTTATTTATTGATGAATTGCATTTGTTGATAGGTGCTGGAAAAACTGATGGCGCGATGGATGCTTCGAATTTACTCAAACCGGCTTTAGCACGCGGAACACTTCACTGCGTTGGTGCGACGACTCTTGATGAATATAGAAAATATATCGAAAAAGATGCGGCTTTGGCGCGGCGTTTTCAACCGGTTTATACGGAAGAGCCAAGTGTGGAAGACACGATTTCAATTTTGCGCGGCATTAAAGAAAAATACGAAGTGCATCACGGAATTAAAATTAAAGATTCGGCTTTGATTGCGGCCGCCACTCTTTCCAGCCGTTATATTTCTGATCGATTTTTACCCGATAAAGCAATTGATTTAATTGACGAAGCGGCGAGCGCTTTGAAGATTGAAGTTGATTCGAAGCCGACTGAATTAGATGAAGCAGATCGCAAAATTATTCAGTTAAAAATTGAAGCGGAAGCGCTTAAAAAAGAAGATGATGAAGCTTCTAAAAAACGCCTTGAAGCCTTGAATTCAGAGCTTGCAATATTAGAGAAAAAATCTGCCGAAATGAGTTCATTATGGCAAGCGGAAAAAATGAAGTTGACAAAAATTAATGAGTTAAAAACCAAAATTGACCAAGCGAAATTTGAGTTGGAAAAAGCACAACGCGAAGGCAATTTAGCCAAAGCCGGAGAACTTACTTACGGGCAAATTCCGGAAATGCAAAAAGAGCTTTCAGGTCTTGAAACTACTGTGTCGCACAGCATGGTGCGTGAAGCGGTTTCGGAAGATGATATTGCGGCAATTATTTCAAAAATTACCGGCATTCCGCTTGATAAAATTTTGTCGGGCGAGAAAGAAAAATTGCTTAAGATGGAGGATCTATTGCGGCAAAGAGTTGTCGGACAAGACGAGGCGTTACGCGCAATTTCTGATGCAGTACGCCGAGCGCGCGCTGGCCTGCAAGATGCTAATAGACCTATAGGATCCTTCTTATTCTTAGGCCCAACCGGTGTCGGTAAAACAGAAGTTTCTAAGGCGCTTGCCGAATTTTTATTTGATGATGAAACGGCAATGCTAAGAATTGACATGAGTGAATTTATGGAAAAGCATGCAGTTGCGCGCTTGATTGGCGCGCCTCCGGGCTATGTCGGTTTTGAGCAAGGTGGTTTGCTGACAGAAGCCGTGCGTCGTCGCCCTTATCAAGTAATTTTATTTGATGAAGTTGAAAAAGCGCATCACGATGTGTTTAATGTTTTGTTGCAAGTCTTGGACGATGGCCGCCTGACGGACTCGCACGGGCATATTGTGAATTTTACGAATACGATAATTATTTTAACTTCAAATCTCGGTTCGCAATTTTTAAACATTGAAGAAGATGACGCGAAGTATGAAGAAAATAAAAAACATGCAAATGAACAAGTCATGGAAACAGTCAGAGCGCACTTCCGTCCTGAATTCCTAAATCGTCTCGATGAAATTGTAATCTTCAACAAATTATCGCGCGATAATATGGAAGATATCGTGAAGGTGCAATTTGCAAGGCTTGCTAAAAGATTGGCCCTTAAAAATATTACAATTGAACTTGATAAAACCGCAAATCATTATTTAGCAACAAAAGGCTATGATTCGCTATACGGCGCGCGACCGTTGAAACGCCTGATTCAACGCGAGGTAGAAAATGTTTTAGCGGAGAAAATTTTGCGCGGGGAAATTAGTGAAGGACAAAAAATTAAAATAAAAGCAAAAGGTGAAGAATTAATATTTGTGTAATTCCGAATCAAAAATTTATAGTTAAGAAATTTTCGAATGTTTTTTTAGATCATCTTTAAAGAAGTAATCAAAATGACTGGCGGCGATTCTGCTGATTTGCGGAAAGTTTTTGCTAATGGTGATTTTATTATTTTTTATTTTTAATAATTGATCTTTTTCTAAAATTCGCAAAGCCTTGATTTCACTGGCGAAATGAGTTTTTTTTAAATTAAATTTTTTACAAATTTTATTTAAATCCACTTCCAAAAAGCACATTACTTCATCAATTATTTCTTTGCGAATTTTATCTTTCTGACTAATCGCAATGCCTTTTTTTATTGGTAGTTCTTCACTTAAAATTTCTTTTTTATATTCTTCAAAATCCAGAGTATTTTGGGCATAGCCTTGATTTAAATAGCTGATAGCTGATGCTCCGAAACCAATTATAAAATTTGCTTTGTCGGTGCTATAGCCTTGAAAATTTCTTTTTAATTTTTTTGATTTTATGGCTAATGACATTTCATTATCAGGCTTTGCAAAATGATCGAGTCCGATTTGTTGAAAGCCTTCTTGATTCAGTATTTCAGAAGCTGTGCGATACATTGTCAATTTTGTTTTAGCATCAGGGCATAATTAAAAAAATGTGATGCTGTTTTCCCAAAAAATCGCATTACTTTTTCC
>CAZDLU010000048.1:0-2736 GCA_964506725.1 uncultured Rhizobium sp. | reverse complement strand
TAAGGCCCCACGGATTTTAAGTCCGTTATGTCTACCATTCCATCACGCAGGCAAGTTTTAAATTGAGTGGGATAAAATATTTATTTAACCTCAATTTGCAATCAGAAATTCATCTAAAACGTCTTGAAATTGTTTTAAATCAACTGATTTTGCAATAAAACCCTTGCCAATCCCTTTTAAGAGAATGAAAGTGAGATTTTGGTTTTCGTGTTTTTTATCTTTAAAAAGATGATTAATCAAACTATTTTTATTCCAATTTTTTCTAATTTTATATAAATCGAGGGTAAATCCGATTTTTTGCAAATGAATTTTGATTTTTATAAAGTCTTCTTGCTTGATTAAAGCAGCATTCAGCGACATTTTTGATGCCATCAACATTCCAATTGCCACAGCTTCACCGTGAAGAATTTCGTCAGAATAATTAGTTTCCGTTTCAAAAATATGGCCAAAAGTGTGACCAAAATTTAGCAAAGCGCGATCGCCCTGCTCTTTTTCATCAAGCCCCACTATTTCAGCTTTTATTCTGCATGAATGATAGATTATTTTCGTCAAAATTTCATCATTAATTTGAAAAATTTGTTCAAAATTTTGATCTAAAAATTCAAAAAATTTCGCATCAAAAATCAGGCCATATTTCACCACTTCAGCGTAACCAGAGCGAAGCTCTCTGACTGGCAAGGAATTTAAAAAATCTATATCGCAAATAACTAATTTCGGTTGATAAAAACTGCCAATTAAATTTTTGCCAAATTTGCTGTTAATTGCAGTTTTTCCGCCAACCGAGCTGTCAACCATTGCAAGCAACGTGGTTGGAATTTGAATAAAATCAATGCCGCGTAACAAAATTGAGGCAATGAATCCAGATAAATCTCCGATAACTCCGCCACCAAAGGCGATAATCAATGATTTTCGATCAATGTTTTTACTTAAAATTTCTTCGGAAATTTTTTGTAAAGAATCAAAGGATTTGGTTTGTTCGCCAGCTTGAAGAATTATTTTTTCCGCAGAAATTTTAGCGTTCTTTAAAACGTCCTCAAGCTTTGAATAACAATGTTTTTCAACATTTTCATCAGTTATGATAAAAATTTTACTATAGTTTTTATCTGACAAAAATTCGGCAAATTTATTGATGGAGTTTTTTCCAACTAAAATGTCGTAACTTCTTTTTTCAAGCTTAACTGTGACTTTTTCCATTTTTAATTTCCGCGATTTTTTTAATAATTTTAGCGATCAAAATTTCATGATTTTCAGTGCTGGTGTCAAATTTTAAATCAGCTTCTAAATATGTTGGATAACGCTTTTGCTTTAATTCTTCAAGAATTTTTCTGCGATCTTGATTGTTTAAAAGAGGACGATTGCTGCGCCCAGAAATTCTGCGTAAAATTTCATCAATTTCAGCATCAAACCAAATTGTAACAGCTTTTTCTTTTAAAATTTTTCTAGTTTCTTCATCCATAAAAGCGCCGCCCCCAAGGGAAAGCACGGTTTCTTCTTCGCGCGTAATGATTTCTTTAATGATGTTTTTTTCAACTTCACGAAAATATTTCTCACCATTTTGTGCAAAAATTTCGGCAATAGTTTTTTGTTCACGATCTTCAATTTCTTGGTCGCAGTCAGAAAAATAATAGCCCATTTTTTTTGCAAGCTTGGCGCCGATAGTTGTTTTTCCAACACCCATCAGGCCAACGATAGCAATAATATTTTTATTTTTCATCTAAGAATAATGATATTTAGTTGGATTATTCGCCTACAATTAGCATTAAAACATATTTAGCGCAAGTATTAAGTCGTCAGATTTTTTAAAAATCTTGCTACTTGAAAAATTATATTTAAATCTTAAATAACTTAAATTATAATCCTTAGCGATTTTTTATTAACCAATTTGAGGTTTTTATGGCAAATTTTAATAACAGAGGCACTTCATTTGCTTCTTCAGTTTCGAGTGTGAGCTATGACTCATCGCTGCGCGCTTATATGGCAAAAGTTTATAACTTTATGGCAATTGCCCTTGCAATTTCTGGCGCCACAGCATTTGCTGTTTCAAGCACTCCAGCATTAATGCACGCAATTTTTGGCACTCCTCTTGCTTGGTTAGTGATGTTTGCGCCACTTATTTTTGTATTCTTTTTTAGTTATAAATTAAACTCAATTTCAGCTGAAAAAGCGAAAGGCTATCTTTGGGCTTATTCAGCTTTAATGGGCCTGTCTTTGTCAACAATTTTTATTGCCTACACTGGAAGCAGCGTTGTTAGAGTTTTCTTAATCACTGCTTCAGTTTTCGGCGCAATGAGCATCTATGGCCAAGCCACTAAAAAAGACTTAACTGAACTTGGATCTTTCCTAATCATGGGCTTGATTGGCTTGATGATTGCTTCTTTGGTAAATATTTTCTTAAAAAGCTCAGCCTTCGAATTCGCAATTTCATTGATTGGAACCCTAGTTTTCATTGGTCTTACCGCTTATGATGCCCAAAGAATCAAACAAACTTATTACCAAGTTGCTGGAGACAGCGAAATGACTTCAAAAATGGCTGTTGTTGGTGCTTTAAACCTTTATATGGACTTCATCAACCTTTTCATCATGATGCTTCGCTTGTTTGGCGACAGAAGGGATTAATAGTTTTGTCAGTTTTAGAAATAACTAAAAGGAAGCTTGAGAAATCAGGCTTCCTTTTTTGTTATAAACGCCAATTCGGGATAAAAATGCGTCAAAACCAAGTATTGCAAAGAGATAGCT
>CAZDLU010000047.1:0-3786 GCA_964506725.1 uncultured Rhizobium sp. | reverse complement strand
GAAAAAGTAATGCGATTTTTTGGGAAAACAGCATCACATTTTTTTAATTATGCCTCAAACAACAACAGCAACATTTTAATCTTATAAAGAATTAATTCGACCTTGCAATTCATTAACGCTGGTTTCGAATCTTCTAATATCAGCTTCAACTTCTACTAATTCTTTTTTTAACTTGACCAACTGAACCTTTTCGGCATCAGTTGGTGAGGCATTGCGCTCAAGTTTCATTATTTCAAATTCAGTAGCCTTTTTCGATAATTCAGTAATTCGCAATTTCGCTTCATTCATTTTAAATTGCGAAGTTAAATCATTTTTTAAAGCATAGTCAATTTCGCCTTTTTTCTCTTCTTGCGTTAATAACGGATTGGAGGCTTTCAGACCAATATCCGGGCCGTCTTGCAATAAAATTTGCGCGGCGCTGGAACCAAAATCAACTTTAAAATCACTTGAGAAGAAACTGGTAGATTTTAACTTCTCTACAGTATCTTTTATTTGTTCAATATTAGATTCCTCAATTTTTTTCTTCGCCGCTTCTTCTGCCTCTAATTTTATTTTGTCGGCAATTTCTGCAGATAAATCTCTGCCGCCCACAAGCTTATATCTCTCATTAGCTTCGAAGAAAGATCTGCCATCCTGCGTACCGCTTAATTTGGCCTGCATTTCAGCAGTGACTTTATCGCGTAGCGCTTGAGCCAAAGCCGCGTCATTCTTGGCTTTTTCCATTTGTTCTTGCAAATCGCGGGTTGCTAAATCCGCTAATTGTTTTTTAAAGAATCTTGCACGTTCAGAATTTTCATCATCACCTAAATAACCACGCAACGCCCTCGCCTGCGCTTCTTGAGTTCTTCTCATTAATTCATCATTACTATTATCAAATAAATTAATCCGCTTTTTCAAACTAAAACCTTTAGAAGTATTAACTCCTACTTTATCAAACCAGCCCTTGCCACGCCCTTCTTCATAGGCCGCTTTGCGCATAAAATTCTTTTGCATTAACTTCGGATTATGCGCCGCATCACGTTTTAAATTATGGTAACCTCGACTTGCCATCACCCCAATTTTACCAAAGAATCCGGCATTAGCTTTACGACGTTCACGCTCAAATTCAAGATCCTTCAAATGCTGTAAATATTTATTTTTGGCATCTTCATTGCCGGCATAAAGTTTTGCCGCTTCTTCACTTGAAAGCTCTTTACCTTTAAATGCCGCAGACTTTATTTTATCAGAAACCGCATTAGCGCCGCCAACTAAATTCTGGTTTGCCCACGCATCAGTTTTTTTCTTGGCTTCATCTAATAAATCTTGACCGTGGAATTTGCCACGCAGATTTTTCAGATTATCTTTCATTTGGTTTTTGTAAGCATCATTAACTAATTTTTGACCGAATCTTTTTTCTATGTTTTTATCGTCAAGTCCTAAAGCCCGCATTTTATGCGGATCGCGAAACATTTTGCCGCGCAATTCGTCCATAGCCTTAGCACGCACATGAGCATCAAATGCTTTAGTTCCTTTAGTCAAACCCGCAGCAGCCGCAGAATTAGCGCCATTTCTTAAAGCGCTGTCAATTATAGAATTACGCATTGCGGTTCTTGGTCCGCTAAATGGAATTTTTTCTCCAAGCCTGTTCCAAGCGCCTGCAATGCCACTTTTTCTGGCAACTGCAGTCGCAAGACGAACTAATCCGTATTCGCCAAGTGTTGCCGTTGAAAGTCCTTTTAAACCAAGACCGATTCCTTTCATTGAGGCTTTGAAAGCAGAGCCGACAATTCCGGAAGCGCTACCAAAACCACCGCCCCCCGAACTTTGTCCACCGATTGAAATTAAGCTTGAAGCCAGCCCGGCGGCTTTATTGATCATCAACTGAGTAATGAAAGTAAGACCGCCAATTTTAACAAAAAACAACAACCACTCTAACAATGACCTACTAATATGAGACTTTAATATTCTCATTGTAAATAAGCCGAAATTATAGCTATCACCACAAGTTTCATAATAAAGCATGTCGGTAAAAGCTTTATCAATCAACAGCAAGAAATTATAAAGAATGGTAAATAATACTACGATTTCAAGCGACCTGCTCCCTAAAAATGATATCCAATTTTTAAACATTCCTTGCGTGTAGGAAAATAGGGAAAAAACGATAAATATCGGTCCTAAAGACAGAACAAAGATAATTTTTATTAACGCAACAATGTAAGCCACCGCTATCGTCAGCATTACATATATAAAGAATCCGATAAGAAAATAAATTATCGGAATATAAATAATTCCAAAAATATCAGCGAAAAACAGACCAAAAACTTTTTTCGCCGTACCGGCTGAAAGCAATTTTTTTATAATTAAATCAACATAGGAAAAGCGCGTAGCATTACTCGCATCTGCTGCGCGATCCATCTGGGCAATTTTTATCATGGAAGTCGGGTCGATATTGGCATCGGTAATATTCATTATTGAAGCCACAACATAATCCATCACGTCCTTAAACAGCCCGACCACAAGATCGTTATAAAAATTCCAACTGGTTTTACTGGTAAAAAATATTATTAAGCCAATTTTAATAACTCTATTTACCAATTCTTTATAAGTAATTTGCGCCAATCCCATCAAGTGCGCCAAGCCATAAAAGGCAATATAAAAAGACAAGGAAATTTGTAAGATGGTTATAAAACCGCTATCTTGCACAATCGCCATATACATCCATCTGATTATGCCGCCATCTCTTTTTCCCTCATCATTTATTGGCCCAAGCAAAGTGTCTTCAACTAAACGCACTATAAATTCGAGCAGCCCACCATCCGTATCGCTTCCAACTCCACGCAGAATAGAAAGGTTATATTGACCATAATTATCAGCATAATAACTATCGTAAATAATAAATTTTACTTCTTCATTTGCCGTGTGATATTCATCATCGGAAGTATCGGTGTCAGTACCGTTATTACCGTTTTTATCATCTTTAACAAAAATGCGATTATTAGGACTGTAGTAAATGTATTGAGTACGATCAATACCGTTGCTATCAATACATCTTCCATCACTATTTTTTTGAATATTACAAATAGTATCAGTAGCATACATATGATACGCTCGCTTAGGAATTTCAACACCGCGCGAACCAAATAAACCAATATAAAGCCCCATACCTTGATTTAATCTGCATGCTGTTTGATCGTCAGCGACCTTAAGTAATTCGTTTTTATCAACGGCATTTAAAATTATGTGATACACGCCAAAATCAAGCGCATTTCCATAAGTTGCATCTTTAGTACAAGTACATTTTGCCGGATCATTTTGATCAGCCGTAAGAGCGCAATTAACATCGTCTCGCGGCCTTGCGTTAAAATTTTCAGCTGCCGGATTTTGTCCGGGATAACATAAGCAATTTGGTGAGCCAATATTTTTAGCGCACATCGTGCATAACGGCAAAGCCTTCAACTCATTAGCCGAAAGACTATTGCCAAACCACGGCGACCAATCACCGGAAATTTGAACTATAAAAGGATCACCATTTGATTTAAGCCCGGTTTCATGCCACGTAGCAACTTGACCGCCAACAGTATCGTCATAAACTCCTGCCACGCCATCATTTGTTGGATTAGATTTTACTTCAACGGATTCAACATCAAATTCACTAGGAGAAACACAGCCGGAATCGCAAGAGACAAGAAAATAGGCCAAGAAAATTAACGCTAAAAAATGTGTAATTTTCTTCACAAAGTTCATCGAGAATATTTGTTTTAAGTGGTACCTGAGGCCGGACTTTAACCGGCAAGGTCGTTAAGTCCC
>CAZDLU010000046.1:0-4957 GCA_964506725.1 uncultured Rhizobium sp. | reverse complement strand
CCGTTTAAAGCTAAAATCGACCGTTAAGGTCGATTTTTTAACGCTTTAAACCCAAGCCCGATCATATTCCGGCGCTTCATTCGACAACGGCGCTGACGGAATATCGGCATAAATTTCTCCATTCATCTTAATCACCACGCGGCCGGTATCCGTAACCTTTCCAATCACCGCAAAATCAAGGCCCCACTTCTTAAAAATACCTTGTGCAAAATCTTCTTTTTCAGGTTTTACAATCATCAACATTCTTTCCTGACTTTCTGAAAGCATGATTTCGTAAGGTGTCATACCGTTTTCGCGTTGCGGAACTTTTTCTAAATCAAGCTCAATTCCGGTGCCGCCTTTGCCTGACATTTCAAATGACGAAGATGTTAAACCCGCAGCACCCATGTCTTGAATTGATAAAATGCAATCGGATTGCATTAATTCCATGCAAGCTTCAAGCAATAATTTTTCAGCGAAAGGATCTCCAACTTGCACAGTCGGGCGCTTATCTTCATCACCTTCCTTAAATTCATCAGAGGCCATAACCGCACCATTTATGCCATCGCGACCGGTTTTTGAGCCGACATAAACTACAGAAGCGCCAACTTCAGATGCGGCTGAGTAAAATATTTTATCTTTGTTTGCAAGACCAACAGTCATGGCGTTTACAATGATATTGCCATTATAACTTTTATCGAAAGTAACTTCGCCGCCAACAGTTGGAACACCCACGCAATTACCATAGCCGCCGATTCCGGATACTACGCCATTTACCAATTGCTTGGTTTTTGGATGATCGATTTCACCAAAACGTAGCGCATTTAAATTCGCCACGGGGCGCGCTCCCATTGTAAACACATCACGCAAAATTCCGCCAACACCGGTTGCAGCTCCCTGATAAGGCTCTATGAAAGAGGGGTGATTGTGACTTTCCATTTTAAAAATAACAGCCTGACCATCACCAATATCAATGACACCGGCATTTTCGCCAGGCCCGCAAATAACCCACGGTGCTTCGGTATGCATAGTCTTAAGCCATTTCTTAGTTGATTTGTAAGAACAATGTTCCGACCACATCGCCGAAAAAATCCCAAGCTCGGTAATCGTTGGCTCGCGACCCATGATATCAAGAACTTTCTGATATTCGTCCGTTGTTAAGTTGTGATCTTTTACAAGTTGCGGCGTGATTTTAATGTTTTTCATTTTCAATAATTTCGTTATTCCTTGAGCTTTTTTTTACTGTCCTTAGGCTTTTTTACACTCGTCAAATTAAATTTTATTCATCACTTTTTATCCATCATTTTCGAAAAATAATCAAGCATTTTTGCGAAGGCATCGGCGCGATGCGAGATCGTATCTTTCAAGCCCGGATCTATTTCTGCAAAAGTTTCGCTCATGCCCTCTTTTATAAAAATCGGATCATAGCCAAAACCTTTATTTCCGCGAGGCGGGAAAGTTAACGTACCATCAACGCGACCTTCAAAATTCAGATATTCTTTTGTTTCATAGTCAAAAATGCACAAGTTGCAAATGAAGTGAGCACGAGCGTTGGTGATGTTTTTTTCTTTTAATGATTTAGCAATTTTTTTAAAAGCTAAAGGAAAGTTTTTTTCTCCCTTTTTATCTAATGCAAAACGTGCGGAATGGACTCCCGGTTCGCCCCCTAAAGCATCAATGCAAAGTCCGGAATCATCGGCAAGTGAAGTTAATTTTGTTTTGGAAGAGTAATATTTTGCTTTTAGAAGAGAATTTTTTGCGAAAGTATTTTCGGTTTCTTCCGGCTCCGGCAAGTGAAAATTAAAGGATGGAATGGCTTCGATATGAACTTGGTTTAGCAAATATTCAATTTCGTGAAATTTTCCTTTATTATTGGTGGCGATTAAAATTTTTTCCGGAAGGATAATATTCATAAAAAAAACCTCGATGTCATGCTGAGCGTCATCCTGAGCTTGTCGAAGGACGAAGCGTGTGTTGAAACTCTGAGTTCAAACACACCCTTCGACAAGCTCAGGGTGGCACCGAGGCTTTAGTTCTTAAGCAGCAGGAGTTCCCTCAACCGCTGCAGCTTCAGCCGCAGCTTCTTTTTCTTTAGCTAATTTTTCTGCAGCTTTTTTCTTCAAATTGCTGCCTTTAGCTTTCGGAGTAAATTTCGGCTTATATTTTTCTGCACCCTTGACACCAAGAGCAATCAGAAAATTAGCCACTTTATCAGTTGGTTTTGCACCAACTGAAAGCCAATATTCAGCGCGTTCTTTATTAATTGTAACGCGATTTTCATTAGTCTTTGCAAGCAATGGATTGTAGGTTCCAAGCTTTTCCAAAAATTTTGAATCTCTTGGAGAAGTGCTGTTAGTAACCAAAATGCGGTAATAAGGCAGGTTTTTTCTGCCACCGCGTGATAGTCTGATTTTAATCATTATTTTTAGTTTTTCTTATAAACAATTGCCCTGTTATTTTTGACGACGGATAAGCAAGGCGAGAGGAGGCGGGGGATTTTAGGTGTAGGGATTTGTTTTGCAAGTAATTTTTATAGTGCTTTATTGTTTTGGTGCTCGCGCTTCGCTAGTGCTCGAGTGCTTAAGTGCTCATGTCCTATAATTCCTGAGCACCAGCGAAGCGCGAGCACTTGAGCACCTTACCTCAAAAACTCCCCATAAGCCCCATTCAACACCCGAGCCACTTCCCCCGGTTTTCCATCACCAATAATTTTTTCATTAACCTTCACCACGGGCCGCAAAATAAGGCTTGAGCTTGTTAAAAAAACCTCTTTTGCTGCAAGCATCTCTTCCAAAGTAAAGTTTCTTTCTGCAGTTTTTAAACCTTTTTCTTGAGCTAATTTTAATAAACGATTGCGCGTGATACCTTGTAAAATCAGATTATCAGCCGGTTTTGTAACTATCACATTATTTTTATCAACGATGAAAGCATTGGCAAAACTGGCTTCGGTCACAATGCCATCGCGCACAAAAATTATGTCGTTAAAACCATTGTCCTTGGCTTTTTGATTCATCAAAGTTGAAGCTAAAAGCGCTACAGACTTGATATCACAACGCAACCAGCGTATATCGTCATGTGTCATCGCCGTAAAGCCGCGCTCAAATTCTTCTTCGCTAACTTTTTTATGCGGCGAAACCGTAGCGCTGATTGTTGGCGTAATTTCTTTGGGGCAATTCGGAGTGCGCGGATGCTGGCCACGCGTGATGCTCATGTAACAGGTTCCTTCCGCCATATTATTTCTTTTGAATAACTCAAGCTGAATTTCGATTAGCTGTTCTTTAGAAAAATTATGATTGATTTGTAATTCGTGCAAACTTCGGAAAAACCGCTCCAAATGGGCATCGCCATCAATTAATTTGCCGTTTTTAAATAGGGTAACTTCGTAAGCGCCATCGGCAAATTGGAAGCCGCGATCTTCGATGTGAATGAGGCAGTTTTCGTGTTTTAAAAATTGTCCGTTAAGATAGCTGATTCTGGTCATAAATTTTATTTTAGCGCTCTATTGTTTTGGTGCTCGCGCTTTGCTAGTGCTCATGTGCTCAAGTGCTCGGTCCCTAGTTGATAGTAAAAAGTTTCAACTTAAAACCCGAGCACCAGCGAAGCGCGAGCACTCGAGACCTTACTTCAAAATCCCCTTCCCCGCATATTTCGCGGCACTTCCTAAATATTCCTCAATTCGAATCAATTCATTATATTTCGCGGTGCGATCAGATCTGCAAAGCGAACCAGTCTTGATTTGACCGGCATTGGTTGCAACTGCAATATGCGCAATCGTTGTATCTTCGGTTTCGCCAGAACGGTGTGAAATTATGTTATTATAATTTGCCGATTTCGCCAAATTAATCGCGTCCAAAGTTTCGCTTAAAGTTCCGATTTGGTTAACTTTTATTAAAATTGCATTAGCCATTTTTTCTTCAATGCCACGCGCCAAAATTTTCGGATTTGTTACAAATAAATCGTCACCAACAAGTTGGATCTTACTGCCTAAAGCTTTTGTAACATTTTTCCAACCAACAAAATCATCTTCAGCGCAAGCATCTTCAATTGAAAAAATCGGATAATTATTTACCAGCTCTTCATAATAGCGGATTAGTTCATCACTGCCTAAAACTTTATTTTCGCCGGCCAAATTATATTTGCCTTTACTGTAAAATTCCGTTGAAGCACAATCAAGCGCCAGCACAACTTCCGTGCCCAATTTGTACCCTGCTTTCTCAACCGATTTAGCAATATAATCCAGCGCTTCTTTTGTTGAATTTAAATTCGGCGCAAAACCACCTTCATCACCAACATTAGTGTTGTGTCCGTCTTTTTTTAACAATGATTTTAAATGCTGAAAAATTTCGGCACCGATGCGGATTGCATCTTTACAAGAAGCGGCTCCAACCGGCATTACCATAAATTCTTGAATATCGATTTTATTATCGGCATGCTTTCCGCCATTGATAATATTCATCATCGGAACCGGTAAAACTTGCGCTTCGTCACCACCTAAATATTTAAATAAAGGAATCTTTTTAGAAATTGCCGAAGCTTTCGCGCAGGCCAGCGAAACTGCCAAAATAGCATTCGCACCTAGCTTTGATTTATTTTCACTACCATCAAGATTGATCATCAAATCATCAATTTCTTTTTGTTTTGTCGCATCAAATCCGATTAATTTTTGGGCAATTGTTTCGTTAACATTAGCCACAGCTTTTAAAACGCCCTTCCCTAAAAATTTGGATTTATCACCATCGCGAAGTTCGCAGGCTTCTAAGCTACCAGTTGAAGCGCCAGAAGGCACGGCAGCAATTGCCACTGAACCGTCTTGCAAATGTACTTCCGCTTCAAGAGTCGGGAATC
This sequence comes from uncultured Rhizobium sp., assembly GCA_964506725.1. Taxonomy (GTDB): domain Bacteria; phylum Pseudomonadota; class Alphaproteobacteria; order Rickettsiales; family UBA1997; genus UBA2645. The sequence goes on along the minus strand of CAZDLU010000046.1, from coordinate 133 downwards.
CACGCGAATCAATGATTTCGCGAGCTTTTATTTTTGAGATTTTTGTCATTTTTGAAAAAGATTAAAAAGGGGTCAGACCTTTGTTGCATGGCTCTTTTAAAAATCTCGATCTAATTATCCTCCCCTTGAGGGA
>CAZDLU010000045.1:0-6506 GCA_964506725.1 uncultured Rhizobium sp. | reverse complement strand
AATCTTTGGTGCGTATGGCGCAAGATTTTTCGATGCGCGTGCCACTCATTGACGGGCAAGGTAACTTCGGTTCGATTGATGATGATCCGGCGGCTGCAATGCGTTATACCGAGTCGCGTTTGGAAAAAATTTCGCATACGATTTTGGATGATTTGGATAAAGACACGGTTGATTTTATTCCAAATTATGACGGTTCAGAAAAAGAACCGAAAGTTTTGCCGGCACGTTTTCCGAATTTGCTGGTAAACGGTTCGGGCGGTATCGCTGTAGGCATGGCGACTAACATTCCGCCGCATAATTTAGGCGAAGTAATTGATGGATGTTTGGCCTATATCGACAATAATGATGTTACGATTGATGATTTAATAAAAATAATTCCGGGCCCTGATTTTCCAACGGGTGGTATTATTTTGGGGCGCGCCGGATTTAACTCGGCAGCCAACACCGGACGCGGTTCCGTTGTAATGCGCGGTCGTCACAAAATTGAAAAATTAAGCGGTGGCAAACAAGCAATTATCATCACTGAAATTCCTTACCAAGTTAACAAAGCTAAGCTTGTAGAAAAAATTGCCGATTTAGTAAAAGAGAAAAAAATCGAAGGAATTACTGATTTGCGCGATGAATCAGATCGCGAAGGAATCCGCGTCGTTATTGAGTTAAGACGCGATGCGATGGAAGAAGTTATCATCAATCAACTTTATAGTTTCACTGAATTGCAATGTAATTTTAGCGTGAATATGTTGGCGCTAAACCATGGCAGACCTGAATTGATGAACCTTCTTGATGTTATCAGAATTTTCACTGCTTTCAGAGAAAAAGTTGTAACGCGCCGTACTAATTTCTTGCTTGGCAAAGCGCGCGACAAAACGCATATCTTGATTGGTTTAGCGGTTGCGGTTGCCAATATTGATGAAATTGTTGAGCTTATTAAAAAATCAAAAGATGTTATAGAGGCGAAAGAAAAACTTCTTTCAAGAGCATGGTCGGCGGGCATTGTTGAGGCTTTGATAAAATTAGTTCAAGATAAAGGAAACGTAATTAAAGCCGGAAAATTCTACTTCACCGAAGCGCAAGCGAAAGCCATTCTCGATATGAGATTAGCGCGCTTAACCGGTTTAGAAATGGAAAAAATTGATGCGGAATTAAAAGCACTCGCCGCCGAAATTTTGGAATATTTGGAAATTTTATCGAATCGCGCCAAATTGTTGGAACTGGTTAAAAAAGAATTAATCGAAGTTAAAACAGAGTTCGCCACGCCTAGAAGATCAACGATCGAAGACTCTGAATTTGAAGTTGATATTGAAGATTTAATTCCAAAAGAAGACATGGTTGTGGTCGGCACGATGAATGGCTATATCAAACGTGTTGCGCTTTCGGCCTACAGAACACAGCGTCGCGGCGGTCGCGGTCGCAGCGCGATGGATGTGCGCGACGAAGATATCGCAACCGATATTTTTGTAACAAATACGCATACGCCGATTTTATTTTTCTCAAGTAAAGGAAAAGTTTATCGTTTGAAAACTTACAAGCTTCCTCTCGGCACGCCGCAAGCACGCGGACGCGCTTTGGTGAATTTGCTTCCGCTTGAGCCGGACGAAAAAATTTCTACAATTTTAGCTTTACCGGAAGATGAATCGACTTGGAAAGATTTAAGTATCGTTTTTGCAACATCAAACGGCGATGTGCGCCGTAATTCGATGGATCAATTTGCCGATATTAGATCAAGCGGTAAAATTGCCATGAAGCTGGAGGGTGACGAAGCCTTGGTGGGCGTGAATCTGTGCCACGAAAAAGATGATATTATGCTTTCAACGAAAAATGGAAAATGTATTCGTTTTTCCGTTGAAAACTTGCGTGTGTTTCAAAGTCGAAACTCTACGGGCGTGCGCGGAATCAAGCTGGAAGCCGGTAACAAAGTCATTGCAATGTCGATTCTAAAAAACAGTGAAAGCGATTCTGAGATCAAAGATAAATATTTAAGCATTGATTTGGAAAAACGTCTAGAGCTTAGAGAGGCGCTGATTTTCAATCAAAAATTAAAAGAAAATCCATCAACTGATTTATTAATTCAACCAAAAGAAATTCCGCAAATTAAAGCTGAATTGCCGCAAGAAAAAATTGAGGAAATGGCATTGCTTGAAGAATTTATTTTGACGATCACTGAAAATGGTTACGGCAAACGTTCTTCGGCTTACGAATATCGCATTACCAACCGCGGCGGTTCAGGCATTACCAATATTATTACTTCAAAAAGAAATGGCGAAGTTGTGGCGAGCTTCCCGATCGAAAATAAAGATCAAGTGATGATTATCACCGATAAAGGTACGCTAATCAGAACTGAAGTAGAATCAGTGCGCATTACGGGTCGTAATACGCAAGGTGTGACGTTGATTAAAGCAAAAGACGAAGCAGTAGTTTCAGTTGCGCGCATTGCTCACACCGGTAATAAGGAAGTTGACGAAGCAGAAACCGGCGAAGAGCATGGCGAAGCTTTGCCGGAATCTGAAGTTACAAATTCATAAATTATGAGACGGTCCTTGGCGGAAATTAGGCGTGATAAATCAACGCCTTTTAAAGATCCTGATTATTATAAAGAACTTGAAAAAGAGGAAAAAGAAGCGGAAGTAGAGGCGGCCAAATCTGCAACCAGCTCTGTTTCTGTTAGCGAAAATGGCGTTGAAACTGTTGGCTATAAATATGCTAATGCGCCAATTGCTGATATTATAGCTTATATATGCGGCAATGAAGAGGGAGAAAAAAAGCTACAACAGGTAAAAAAAGATGCCGATCAAATACTGGATCCTGAAGAAAAAAGATCTTTTTTAGAAAGTGCTTTACAGGGCTTGGCTGCTGAAACTGATGGTCAAATTGGCAAAATGTTGGGCGGGTTTTTGCAAGAATGCTCTTCAAAAAAAATGGGCTCGACTGAAGCCGATTTGAAAGAACAAGCTTTTGCAGCGGTGAAGAAAATGGGCTTAAATGTTGACCCATCTAATCTCGACACTTCTTATGATGATGGACCGCCACAAACTTTTACAATGGTTTTTGTAAATCGTCCTCACAAAGATGTTGCAGATAAAGATTCAACCAGAAGCCAATTAGCAGAATCTTACGGCAATACTCTATCGGGAAAAGAAAAAGAAAATTTTGATGCAAGATGGAACGATCACGTGGAAAATGCCAAAAGCGGCGGCCCGAAAATGCCAGCCCAAGAATTTCAAAAAGAAGTTGATAGAATTAAGCAAGATATAAAAGATAGAGTTAGTAAATCAAAAGAAGAAATTATCAAAAACACCCCCAAAGAAGTATTGAAGGAAAAAGCACTAGCGGCTCTAGCCGCTAAGATGGCAGGAGGCGGATTGAAAGGTGTATCGAGTTTTGGTGATGCAGGACAAGATGGAATATCGGCTACTCGCGCTTCTGCCGGGCAAAAACAAGTTGCTTCCCAAGCACGATGAACCTAATAATATAAATTAATGTGGCAAATTTAAATAATCGCTGATTATGACCTACACAATCCAAGGAAAAAATAACGAATATGAATTAGTAATCGGCTGCGAGATTCACGCGCAAGTGGCTTCTGAGTCGAAATTATTTTCACGCGCCGCGACAAAATTTGGGGCACCGCAGAATTCGCAAGTTTCATTAATCGATGCCGGCTTTCCCGGAATGTTGCCGACAATTAATGAAGAATGTGTTAAGCAAGCAGTAAAAACGGGGCTTGGCATTAATGCTAAAATAAATCTCAAATCAGTTTTTGATCGCAAAAATTATTTTTATCCCGATTTGCCGCAAGGCTATCAGATCTCGCAATATCTGGATCCGATCGTGGGTGAGGGCGTTGTGGAAATCGCTCTTGAAAATGGTGATAAAAAAACAATTCGCGTTGAAAGAATTCATCTTGAGCAAGATGCCGGAAAGTTAATTCACGATCAACATCCGACTTTGTCTTTGGTCGATCTAAACCGTGCCGGCGTTGCGCTCATGGAAATTGTGTCAAAGCCCGATTTATCTTCGCCATTTGAAGCCGCGGAATATGTAAAAACAATTCGTGCCATCGTGCGCGCCCTGGGTACGTCTGACGGCGACATGGAAAAAGGTAATTTGCGTTGTGATGCCAACGTTTCCGTGCGCAAAATCGGCGAAACAAAATTAGGCACGCGTTGCGAAATAAAAAATTTAAATTCAACGCGCAATATCATGCGCGCCATTGAATTTGAAGCGGCGCGCCAGGTAGAAGTTTTAGAAAATGGCGGAAAAATCGATCAGGAAACTAGGCTTTTTGATGCGATAAATGGCGAAACCAGAACAATGCGCAGTAAGGAAGATGCCATGGATTACCGCTATTTTCCCGACCCTGATTTGCCGGCATTAATTTTGTCGCAAGAATTTGTTGATGAAATAAAAAAATCTTTGCCGGAACTGCCGCAAGCACGCAAAGAGCGTTATATTTCTAAGCTCGGACTTCCAGAATATGATGCCGGCGTTTTAACGGCGGATGATGAAATTTCTAATTATTTTGAAGCGTTAATTCAAAAACACGAACCGAAATTATGTGTCACCTGGCTTACAGTAGAGCTGTTCGGCCGTATGAATAAGCTCGGAATTAATTTTGAAAATTTAAAAGTGTCAGCGCAAAATTTAATTGAGCTTTTAGATTTAATTAAGAGTGGTGAAATTTCCGGAAAAATTGCTAAAGATGTTTTAGATGCGATGGTTGAAACTGGTGATAAGCCGGCGCAAATCGTTGAAACTAAAGGATTGAAGCAAGTTTCGGATTTAGGTGCAATTGAAAAAATCATTGACGAAGTTTTAGCAAAAAACCCCGCGCAACTTGCAAATTACAAAGCGGGCCAAGAAAAACTTTTTGGATTTTTTGTTGGGCAAGTTATGAAAGAATCCAAGGGACAAGCGAATCCCGGTGTTGTTAATGAGCTGCTTAAAAAGAAATTGTAGAAGTTAGTAAATAAAAATAAAACCGAGTAATTACCCCTCACACTAACCCTCTCCCTCAAGGGGGAGAAAACGACCTAAACGGTCGTTTTCGGCAGGGATACTCCGAGCAATTCCCTCTCCCCCTTGAGGGAGAGGGTTAGTGTGAGGGGTAATTACTCGGTTTATAGTAAAATCATGAAAATCTCTCCCGCCCAAATCGAAAATTACATCAATCGTATTCAAAACGAAAAACTCGCCGGATGCCTAATTTACGGCCACGACGAGGCCTTAATAAATTACCGCTTTGACATTATTGCCAAAAAAATCACACCAGATTTAACCGATCCATTCCTTGTTACAAATATAAGCAAAGAGCGCCTCGCCGAAGATAAATCATTAATTGTTGATGAATTTTTTTCGATTTCAATGTTTGGCGGACGTAAACTTATAATGGTGAAAGATGTTGATAATAATGTCTCCGCTGGCATTAAAGCCTTGATAGAAATTTCTGATTTTGCTAAAAAAAGTGATAATTTCATTTTAATTTTAGGTGGTGATTTAGATAAATCTTCGGCTTTAAGAAAAATTTTTGAAGACTCGCCAGCTTTTGCCGCTCTAGCTTGCTACGAGGATAATGATTTTGTAATAAAAAAATTTATCACCGATGAGTTATTAAAAAATAATATTAAAGCAAAACCTGAAGTTACGCAATTTCTCTTCGAAAAATTCGGCAAAAATCGCCAAATAATTTTAGCAGAATTACAAAAAATAATTACTTTTTTAAATGAAAAAACTGAGTTAACGCTAGAAGTAGCAAGCTCTCTCACCAATTTAGAATCAGAAATTTCGGCTAATGAATTCGTAATGAATTTTGCTTCTAAAAAATTTGATGTAGCGTTGAAGCAAGCAGAGAAGCTGTTCGCCGATGGTTTTGAAGCGGTAGCATTAACACGTTTTTTAAGTAATTATCTGCAAAAGCTATATAGCGCGAAGCTAGAGTTAGAGCGGGGTGGCAGTGATTTTGAAGAAGTAATAAAATCACAAAAATTATTTTTTAAAGTCGAAGCGGAGTTTCGCAAACATTTAAAATTACTTTCTTTAGATTTTTTAATAAAAAATTTAAGCTCTTTGGAAAAATTAGAGTTAAAACTAAAAAATTCTTTTTTATCACCAAAGCTTGTCTTTGTTGGATTCGTCCAAGATAATTTGGGAAATAATTAAATAACTTATATTTTTTTCATAAAGATGCTTGACTTAAAAAATTAGTTAGGTAAATTATTTCCTCCCTTGTTTTGGATGGTTGGTTAATTTCTTTATAAGAAAATATCACAAACAACTTTAAGGCATTAAGTTTTTTTACATCGTAAATATTCGTGTTTTGAACTTTTTTTAAAAAGTTCAGTTTTTTGAGAAAAATAAAGGCGATAGTCCTGTTTGGACTATCTCTTTAGGTCTCTTGAAAAGAGTTTTTTTAAACTCTTTATAAGTCAGATTCTAAAAGAGCATAGGTATACAGATTCTCAACTTGAGAGTTTGATCCTGGCTCAGAACGAACGCTGGCGGTATGCTTA
>CAZDLU010000044.1:0-6955 GCA_964506725.1 uncultured Rhizobium sp. | reverse complement strand
AGTGCGCGCCTGATAAGTGCGAGGTCGGTGGTTCAAGTCCACCCAGACCCACCAGCCTTCGCTCTTGCGAGCTTCGGCTGGCAGGCCATCCCACTAGGGTTGGACTGTCAGATGGAGAACGTTAGAGCGAAGGTCTGTCCGCCATAGCTTCGAAAGAAGCGACGGCGGACCCAAGTTTCAAATTATTTCCCCAAACAATTCTGCCGGCAAAGATCCGCCCGTAATCTTATCCGTAGGCGTTCCATCATCATTGCCGATCCAAACTCCGACTACATAATTTTCATCAAAACCCACAAACCAAGCATCGCGGAAATTCTGACTGGTTCCGGTTTTGCCGTAAATATTATGAGAAATTCCAACCTTGCTACCCGTTCCTCTTACAACCACTTCGTTCAAAACTTCCTTAATATTTGTTAAAGCCTCTTCACTTATAACGCGATCAAGCCCTGAAGATTGGCGCTCGAAAAGCAATTCATTATCACCTTTTACACTTAAAATCGCATAAGGAATTACCGGCACACCATCACCGGCGATAGTAGCATAAGCCCCCGTTAATTCTAGCAGCGTGACCTCATTAGTACCAAGCGCAATAGTCAAATCCGCACTATTAATTGGCGACATAATGCCGCATTTGCGCGCAATTGCTGCAATTTTATCGCCGCCAACCTGCCGCCCGAGCTGCACCGCTACTGAATTCAGCGATTCCGCAAAGGCCCGCTTTAAAGTTACATTTCCTAAATAATGATTATTATAATTTTCCGGAAGCCAGGCTCCAACGTTGATTTTCCTATCTTCAAAGACATCATCAATTTTAAAACCGTTTTCAAAAGCTGCTAAATAAACGAATGTTTTAAAGGCTGAACCGGGTTGTCTTTTGGCATAAGTGGCGCGATTAAATTGATTTTCACGATAGTCTTTACCACCTGCAATAGCACGAATCGCACCACTTTTATCCATTACTACAACCGCTAATTGCGACTTATTTAATTTGGCCTGATGCTTATTAATAAATTTATCAACGACATTTTCCAGTTTAGCCTGAAAATTTTCATCCAAAGTCGTTACTACCGAAATCACTTGTTTATCATCTTGTTTTTTTCCTAAAAAATCGGGAAGCTGATCCGTTACAAAATCAGCAAAATAAAGCCTTTGCGCCCTATCATTCTTGTAAGAAATATCCTGATTAATTTCGCGCAAATTTTTTTCATCAAGATAGCCCGCATCAATCATATTACTAATTACAACATTGGCACGCTCTTCGGCTAATTCCTTATTATTTTTCGGTGAAAGTTTTGACGGCGCCTTCAATAAACCCGCAAGCAGAGCGGCTTCATTAAGGCTTAATTGAGAGACATCTTTCTTAAAATAATATTTGGCAGCATTACCGACTCCGTAATTCCCGGAACCAAAATAAGCGCGATTTAGATAAAAGGTTAAAATTTCTTCTTTGGTAAAATGGCGCTCCAATTGAAGAGCGAGTAGGACTTCTTGAATTTTTCTTTTAAGAGTACGTTCCGATTTCAAGAATAATAATTTAGCCAATTGTTGCGTAATGGTACTGCCGCCCTGCACTACGCGCTCTGCTTTTCTATTAACATAAAAAGCCCGCATAATTCCGAAAATATCAACACCGTGATGCTTAAAAAAACGGCGATCTTCCGTTGCTACCACTGCATTTATAAGATGTTCTGGAATCTCATAATATTGCACTTCACTGCTATAAATTTCCCCGCGATTAGTAATACGATTGCCATCAGCATAATTAATTTCAATAACCTGCTTGCCGTCTTTAGTTTCTAAGTCGCTTAAAGATGGCAAACCTTGAAAATAATAAAATAAGACTGCCGTAACACCAATGCCCACCCATATTCCAAGCAGTAATGTCCATTTAAAAATAAATTTGAAAAAATTCATAGAATAGTCTTAAGTAGTCATGCTGAGCCTGTCGAAGCATGGCGATATACTCCGCGTTTACCGCCATGCTTCGACAGGCTCAGCATGACTACTTTAAATTCAAAATTTATGGCAAATTATATCTATCAAAATCAAAAACTCTTACAAAAAAGCCAAGCCAAAATTTCAATCTCTGAACGCGGCTTTCTCTTCGGTGATGGCGCTTTTGAAACTTGCAAAATTTACAATGGCCATATTCACAATTTTGATGCCCATATTTCAAGGCTTGTCAAGGCTTTGGAATTTTTAAAAATTAATGCCGAGATTTCTGATTTAAAAAATAATTCCTTAAAACTAATCGCAAAAAATAAAATTAAAAACGGTATTTTAAGAATTTCAATTTCACGTGGAAGCGGAAGTTTAGGCTATCTTCCAACTTACAAAACCAAGGCCTTAACCCTGATCGAAACTATAAAAAACAGAAAATTACCTTCCAAAATCAGCATCGGAATTTCTAAAAATAAAAATCACAATTACCTTTTCTTCAAAAGCCACAACGCCTTAAATTACGTTTTAAATAAAATAGCGGCGCAAGAACGGGGCTTCTTTGATTTAATAATGCTAAATGAAAAAAATTTTATTTCCGAAACTTCTTCGGCCAATATTTTTTGGGTAAAAAATAATAAAATTTATACTCCCGAAAAAACTTGCAATATAGTTGATGGAACCATACGGCACAGGCTTTTAGAGATTTCACAATTTAAAATATTTGAAGTGGCAGCCAAAATAAATGAATTAAAAAATGCTGATGAAATTTTTCTAACCAATTCAACTTCTTTAGCAATTTTAGTTGATGAATTTGATGGAAAAAAATTACAAAAAACTGTCGGAAAAGAAATTTTAAAATTATTGGAAAGCGATGCAAAGCAAGGAAACTAGCTGGTTTGATCCTCTCACATTTGCTAAAAAAATTGCTGATAATTACAATGAAAAAAGCTGGGTTTTTTTATATTCGGCTTTAAGTAATGAAGTAAGAAATTCCAAATCTTATATCGCTTTATTTCCTAAAGCAGAATTAATTTCCGATGATTTTTTCAAAATAAAATCCTCAAAAGAAAAATGGTTCGGATACTTGTCCTATGAGATTGGAAGGCAATTCGAGAAATTACCTAAAACCAAAAAGTCCTATATAAATTTACCAAAAATCTGGCTTATAAATTTTTCCGTAATTTTAGAATTTGATCACGATAAAAAAATTGTTACGCTAAATTTTGATGATGAAAAAAAACTGCATGAAGCATTAAACTATCAGGAATACCAAGGCTTGGGAGAGCCCGAAATCAAAAAAATAAAATCAAATTTTTCTGATAAATCCTATTTAAAAACAATTGAAGCAATCAAAAAAATGATTGCCGAAGGTGATTTTTATCAAACCAATTTAACCAGAAAATTTTTCGGTAAATTTAATAAAAAACATAATCAAAAAAGTGCTTTCGATTTATTTACTAAGCTTACAAAGACAAGCCCCGCCAACTATTCATCATTTTTAAAATTAGAAGAAAATTACATTATTTCCTCCAGCCCGGAATTATTTTTAAAAATTGAAAACAAAAATATTTTGTCGCGCCCGATAAAAGGCACAGCACCGCGCAGTTCTAGTATCGATGAAGATGAAAAAAATAAATTAACTCTACAAAATAGCGATAAAGAACGTGCCGAAAATTTGATGATTGTTGACTTGGTAAGAAATGATCTATCCCGAGTTTGCGAGGCTTCAAGCGTGATGGTGCAAAAACTATTTGAGGTAACCAGTTATAAAAATATTCATCACATGTCTTCAGAAATTCATGGCCTAATTGCAGAAAACTACAATTATCTTGATGCTCTAAAATCATGCTTTCCGGCCGGCTCTATGACCGGTGCGCCAAAAATAAAAGCTATGGAAATTGCCGCTAAAAAAGAAAAAATAAATCGCGGAATTTATAGCGGTGCGATTGGCTATTTAAGCGAATCAGAGACTAATTTATCAGTAGTAATTCGAACTTTAATTTTACAAAAAGATAGATTTGAATTCCAAGTTGGCGGAGCAATAACCTTTGATTCCAAGGCCTTAGCAGAACTAAATGAAATTTTTAGTAAAGCCAAAGCAATCAATGAAGTTATAAAAAATTTAAAATGAAAAAATTAATTACCTTTATAATTTTCATTATAACAACCAACGAAGCATTGGCAGCTCTTCCCTTCGTTACTGACGACGCCGGCATCGCCAATAAAAACCAATTACAAATTGAAGCTTTCTCGGAAAGATGGCATTTGCCAAAAAAAGGTAATAGCAATGCCGCCACACTTTCCGGCAACTATCTCGGACTTTCTTACGGCGTTGGTAAAAATTTAGAAGCTACTGTTGGAAGCCTTGTAGGATATGACTTCACGGCTCATTCTGCCGCTTTTATGAACCCGATTTTACAATTAAAAACCATAATTAATGAACCGAAAAATCAAGCAAAGCCAACAATTGCCATGTCCTTCGGTTATGTGAATAGAAACGGCTCCGGGCAATATTACGACACCGCAAATAATTTTTATTTACTTGGTATTGCTACCAGCAGATTTTTTAACAAAAAACTAGTAATACACGTCAATGCCGGGCCGAAAGCCTCTTTTGACACCGGCAATGGCCGCAATGTTTATCGATTACAGCTTGGAATTGCTGCCGATATGGCATTATTACGCGATGATTTGCGTTTTATTGTGGAAAGTTTTAACGGCGCGCCAAATTCACCACGTGATTCTTCAGGTTATTTTCACTCTTATCAGGTTGGCTTTAGATGGCTTAAATCAGACAGCTTGGCTTTCCATATTTTATATGGCACGCAGCCAACATTTATGGGCTATGATGCCTATCAGAACCTAACTTTTAGAAACTCAAATTGGGTGCAAATCGGTGTTAGAAAATCTATCGAAAATTTATTTTAAAAATAATTTTAAAAATTCCTCTAGACTTTTCTTTTTTAGTAAATAAAACTTTCAAAACCAAACAATATATAGTGGTTGATTTGATGTTTTGCCACTAGATGTAGTTAAAACAACGATATTTAAATTTAAGTTATGTCAAAAAATTCAAGTAAAAAAGCCGCTCCTAAAAGCGCTAAAACTAGCACCGTCAGTAAAAAAATTACTATCCAAACCAATCCTAAAAAAGACGAAAGATTAAGCAATTTCGGCAAAGCGGTTTTAAAAGATCGCTATTTAATGCCAGGTGAAACCTATCAAGACTTATTTGCGCGCGTTGTTTGTTATTACGCCGACAATCAAAAACATGCCGAGCGTCTTTATGATTATGTTTCTAATTTATGGTTCATGCCTGCAACTCCGGTGCTTAGCAACGGCGGCACGGAAAGAGGTTTGCCAATTTCTTGTTTTTTAAATGAATCTTCCGATTCACTTGAAGGAATTGTTGATTTGTGGAATGAAAATGTTTGGCTGGCATCACGTGGTGGCGGCATCGGCAGCTATTGGGGAAATTTGCGCTCAATTGGTGAAACAGTTAGAGGTAACGGCAAAACTTCGGGAATCGTGCCATTTATTAAAGTTATGGATTCACAAACTTTAGCAATCTCGCAAGGCAGCTTGCGCCGCGGTTCGGCGGCTGTTTATTTACCGATCAGCCATCCTGAAATTGAAGAATTTATTGATATTAGAAGACCCACCGGGGGCGATCCTAACCGTCGCTCACTTAATTTACACCACGGCGTTGTAGTAACCGACGAGTTTATGAAAGCCGTTGAGAAAGACGGCGATTTTGAATTGCGTAGTCCGCATAATAATCAAGTAATTGACGTGATTAAGGCCAGAACTTTGTGGATCAGACTTTTGACCGCGCGCGTTGAAACCGGCGAACCTTATATTTTATTCATCGATGCCGTAAATAAAGCAATTCCCGAACATCATAAAAAATTAAAATTACCGGTAAAAACTTCCAACTTATGCAGTGAAATTACTTTACCGACCGGAATTGATCATCTTGGAAATCAACGCACTGCTGTGTGCTGCCTTTCTTCGCTTAATTTAGAATATTATGATGAGTGGAAAGATAATGACCAGATTCTGGAAGATGTTATGCGCTTTTTGGATAATGTTTTAGAAGATTTTATCAATAAAGCCCCTGATTCAATGGCCAAAGCCAAATATTCAGCAATGCGTGAAAGAAGCGTGGGTCTTGGCGTGATGGGCTTCCACTCCTTCTTGCAAAGTAAAAATGTGCCGATGGAATCAGCAATGAGTAAAGTTTGGAACAAGAAGATTTTCCAACACATTAAAGAAGGCGTTGATAAAGCTTCTAAAACTTTAGCTAAAGAGCGCGGCGCTTGTCCTGATGCAGCAGAAGCCGGCATTCAAGAAAGATTTTCTAACAAAATTGCAATTGCTCCAACCGCTTCAATTTCAATTATCGCCGGGAATTCTTCGCCGGGAATTGAACCGTTCGCGGCTAATTCATTTACACAAAAAACTTTGACCGGATCTTTCAATGTCAGAAATAAAAATCTGGTTAAATTGCTTGAATCAAAAGGTAAAAATACTGAAGACGTTTGGTCTTCGATCACCACGAATGAAGGCTCGGTCCAACATCTGGATTTCTTGGATGAACATGAAAAATTAGTTTTTAAAACTGCCCAAGAAATCGATCAAAGATGGATTATTGATTTAGCGGCAGAACGTCAGGAATATATTTGTCAGGCGCAAAGCTTAAATATTTTCGTTCCGGGAAATGTGTCAAAAAAATATTTGCATGAAATCCATTTCAGAGCTTGGCAAAAGGGCTTAAAAAGTCTATATTACTGCCGCTCAACATCGGTACAACGCGCCGATAAAGTTTCGCATAAAATGGAAAATAATGCGATTGAATTTTCTAATCAGAATCAAGTGATTGCCGAGGAGAAAACCGATAAGTACGAAGAGTGTTTGGCTTGTCAGTAATAATACTACTCGTCATCCTTGGCGCACAAGTGCGCCGAGGATTTTGATACACAAAAACTCAAATGTCACCCTGAGCCTGTCGAAG
>CAZDLU010000043.1:0-6967 GCA_964506725.1 uncultured Rhizobium sp. | reverse complement strand
AAAAAGTAATGCGATTTTTTGGGAAAACAGCATCACATTTTTTTAATTATGCCGAAAAAGTTTTTTCCTGCTCTTTTATTAGAGTATTTTCAGTGCTTTGTGGCAGAGAGTTTTTGCTAGGACATGTAAAAGTCTCGTGGGATTATATTTCGATCTAAAAATCGTCTCTATAGCTTATAGATATTAATTTTAAAGAAGCGGTAGATCATAGTTTTATAATAAATGAAATAACGATTTACATCAAATAAAATGAAAACATTAAATAGAAATTCGAAAAATTTAATTATTAAAAAATCTGTTACTTGCGCAGTTAGCAAAAATGGTGCTGTTATTTTAGAGGAGAGCTTTAATTTTTTTTGCATAATTAGAACTAATTTTTTAAAAATATGGTTATTGTTGGTATCCACCGATCTTCTCAGAAAAAAAGTTTTAAGATAAATTGGGTTTAAGTAAGGAAATTTTTCTTTTGATTTTATTATATTCATTAAATTTTTGCATTCATATTCAATTCTTTCAAAACTTGTTTTGTATTTATATCGCAAAAGTTTGTTGTAAGTATATAGTCCGCGCAAATTATTAAAAAATTTTTTCTCTTCTGAAAGGCTTGTCCACGCGCCTTTGCCGGTTATTCTATAGCATGACATCACTTTATCGATATATAAAATATTGCCATGCTTTGCATAGAACATTGATAAAAACCAATCGCCTATAATTTTTTTATTATAAGATAATTCTTTGGGATAGCCGTTCTTAAAAATGTTTCTCCAGACGAAAGAAGAAGTGTGGAAATAAGAATTTCCTTCTATTAAATCACGAATTGTATGAATTTCTTTTCTAGTGCCGGGTTCAATCATGATTTTTCTTAAATTGTCGGATTCATAAAATAATTCAGTATTATGAGAACAACCTACAAGCTCTTTATTTTTATCTAAAATTTTTATTTGTTCGGTAAGTTTATTGGGATCAGTCCAGTAATCATCTCCTTCCAAAAAAGCAAGATATTCACCTTGGGCATGATATTTTCCCATGCGGTGGCTGAATAATCCGCCGTGATTTTTTTTGTTAAAGAGTAATTTTATGTTCTTAAATTTGTCTTTATATTCCAAAATTATTTTTTGGTTATTGTCGGTTGAGGCGTCATCAAGCACAATCAATTCATATTCAAAATCGGTTTTTTGCATCAAGATTGAATCAAGAGCTTCTCTAATATATTTTTCGTGATTGTAGGTGGATAATAAAATGCTTAATTTCATTGTTCGTTAATTTTTGCAGTCGCATAGCCAAAACCGGATTGGCCAAAACCGTTGCCATTATAAAACATCCAATATTTATTATCGAATTTAATTACATGAGGATAGGCGAGCATTACAGAATCCCAGCCTTGGTCAGAAACATCTATTGTAATTTTTTCATCCAATCGCTTAAAAACTTTGCCATCATTTGATTCGGCATATCCGATGCGGTAACTATTTTTTTTATCAGTTCGATAATCATGGGCATTGCGGTAAGAATACCACATTTTATAAATTCCGTTTTCCTTAATCACGGAAGGTCGAGCAATCCCACCTTTATTCTGGTTAATAAAATCAATAGAAATAATTTGCTCGCGTTGCCAATCAATGCCGTTAGCGGAATTGGCGTATTTTATATTATATAAAGGCTCGGGATGATTATCATAAATTTTCCAACCGATAACTGACGTGTACCATAAATGCCATAAATTATCTTCACGCATCACATAGCAAGCACCATTTCCGTAGGGCTCTTTATAGGTTGAATTAATTAGCGGGCCTTCGGAAAATTTTTTAAAATTTTTGCCGCCATCCAAACTTATGGCAAGGCCAAGAGAATTGTGGTAGGAAATGGTGTTTCTTACATTCCAACCTAAATAATACATATATTTCTGGCCTTCAAAATCAATAATCGAAGAAACCGAAGTTCCACAATCATCAAAGGTACCGATTTTTCCTATGTCAAATAATGGTTCATTATGAATATATAAAATATTTTGTGGATTTCCGGCTTCAACTTCAATGTAAGAAATACGGCTGTGATTTTTAGCATCTCTTGTTGTGTAGTAAATCCGCCAAATTTTTTCATCGACAATGTCAACTGTTGGCCCGGTGGCATGAGTTTTTGACCAATCAAAATCTGGATTACAATTAAAAATTAAACCTTTTTTTTGCCAATCCATTATAAAATATCCTCCAATTCCCAGCTTTTTAAAGGAAGGCTTTTGGTTTGTTTTACTGCAATTACGCTGCCGTCAGCAACATTGCGATTTATGACAGAGCCGGCACCAATAACACAATGTTCTCCGATTGTTATATTATCGGCAATCGTGACGTTAGTTCCGATAAAAGTATTTTTTTTAATTGTGGTAGAACCAGATATTTTTGGGCTTGAAAGAAAACAATTATCCTCAATTACACAATGATGTCCGATTCCGGTATTGGCCCAAATCACTACGTTATTACCGATTTTACTGTAAGGGCCAATATCATTAAAATTTAAAATAAAAGTATTTTCGCCAATATCTTTTGTATCAACAGATGATTTAGAACTGATGTAAGTAATAAATTGATAACCCTTGTCCTTAGCGGCTTGATAGCGTGCTTCGCGAATTTTATTGATATTTTTATATCCAATGGGAATTGCCATTTTAAATTCTTTTGGTGGAAAAAAATTTTCGATATTTTCAAAAGCCACCAAAGGCTTGCCCAAAAACTGCGTTTCACCATTTAAATATTCTTTATCAACGCAAAAAGCACAAACTTCAAAATCTGAATCAGTGGTTAAATAATAATGTAATACTTGAGAAATTTTACCACTTCCCCACAGAATTATTTTGGTCATAATTATTGAAATAAAGTTTCGCCACCATCAACCACAATGTTTTGGCCCTGAATCCAGTAGGATTTTTCCGACAATAAAAAAGCAATTACATTAGCGATATATTCCGGTTTGGCGATTTCTTTAGAAGTTGTTCTTTCTTTAACTTTTGCAATGTAATCATAGCTTACCGCATCATTATACATAGCCGCCATGTTGGTATCAGTGCCGCCGGGCATCACGGAATTAATGCGGATATTTTGTGAACCGATTTCGCGCGTAAGAGTTGTAACCATTGAATTTAAAGAAGCTTTGGTCATTGAATAAGTTAAAGCTCCGGGATTGCCGGTTTTGGCGGTGATTGAAGAAACATAAACAATATTAAGTTTTTCCTGACGGTTTTTTTTGCTGCAAATTCCTTTCGTCAGCATCATCGCTGAAAATAAATTAGTGTTAAAATCTTGCAGGCAATCTTGATAATCCAAAATTTTTAAAGGCTGCGGATTCAAGCATCCTGCAGCATGAACTAGACCGGAAAATTTTCCGTATTTTGCAGAAAGCTGTGTTACAAAATCAGGAAGGTTGTTAATATTTTGTGATAAATCAAAAGTTTCAGTAAAAAAATTTTCAGGATTTGTGCATTCACTTTTAACTTGAGAAAGTTTTGCTAAATTTCGCGCAACTGCAACAACCTGAGCACCGCTTTGGTTGAGCAATAACGCTGTTGCCTTGCCAATTCCCGAGCTTGCGCCTGTTACCAAAATCAAATCATTATTCATATTTTTCTTTTCCTAAATCTAAAATGTCGCCAATAGTTTGGCATTTTATAATATCGGCAGAAACAATATTGATTCCTAAGATTTTTTTAAATAAAGCTAAAGTTGTAACTGATGCCAAAGAGTCCCATTCTTCAAGCGATTCAAGCTTAGTGCTTTCATTTATTTCTTCTTCAATTTCGATGGTTTCAATAAGTTTTGCTAAAAATTCCTGTCTTTTCATTTTGTAAATTTTTTGTTTAATATTCTCTTACGCCTGAACAATAAATTTTGTCAGTTTCAATTATTGCACTTACGCAAGATAGACCAATTCCAAAACCGCTTAAAAGTAATTTTAATTTTTTGGAAGAAATTTCATTTTTTAAAGCATCACAAATTGCGCCCGGAATTGAAGTGCAACTTTGATTGCCATATTTTGACAAGGTTGCAATCGGCATTTTTTCCAAAGGAATATCGGCATTTGCGGCCAAGCTTTCCAAAATTAATTTATTTGCTTGATGCATTACGAAAAAATCAATTTCATCAATATTACAATTGGTTTTTTTAATTAAATTTTTTACTGAATTTGCTACTTTTCCCAAAGTAAATTCCATCACCTTCATGCCGTCCATTTGCGATTCATACATAAATGAACCGTTGTCATAAAACATATTTGCTTTAGGCGGATTTCTAAAACCGCCATTCTTGGAAATAATTGACTCAAATTCTTCGCCGTAAGTTGCAATATCAAAAGTCATGACATCGGCATTTCGATCATATTCCAGCAAAGTCGCGCTTCCGGCATCGCCAAAAATTGGTGCGGAATTTGTTTTACTAAACATGTCGCCATATTTGCTTGAAGTATCGCCAACTAATAATAAAACCCTTTTGCAATCTTCATCAATTAACTTTGAAGCAATCCACAGGCCGTAAGTATAACCGGCACAGCCTTGATTTACGTCGAAAGCTGCCGAGCTTTCCGTTATGCCGAGTTTATGTTGCAAAATGCATGATGTGGCGGGCATATAGTAATCCGGCGTTTGCGTGACAAACACAACAGCATCAATAGTTTTCGGATCTATCTTCATTTCGGTAAAAATAATTTCTGCCGCTCTTTGGCACAAATCAGAAGCACAAACATTATCTTCAACAACTCTTCTTTTATCAAAACCGGAAGATTTCATCACTTTTTTAAGCCGAGTTTCATTGCCGCCATAAAGCGTTTTATCATCAAGCAAAGATAATTCTTTTTTCGGAACTACAGTTGAAATTCCTTTAATAACAACGTTTTTAACTGTTGATTTTAGCATATTATTTGAAGACGTAAGTTGTATATTCGTACAATTTGTAATCAGCTCTAAAAATAAAATTTCGTGATATTTTTTTGCACAAAAAATTAGCCAATTCATCGAAAGGCAAATGAAATAAATCATCTCTTTGCCAATCCACATGATGCGACATAACATTGAAAGCGATGCCGATTTTACAGGACTTAAAAACAGTTTCTATAAAATTTTGAAAAAATTCCCACATGTAATCATAAGAAAGCTCTCTTTTTTCGGTAAATAAACCATTCATTATGATATAATCAAAATTATTGTCCGGCAAAGGATTTAGTAAGATGTCTTGGCATTTAAAATTTTTACCCGGATATTTTTTCTTAGCACTTTCAATCATTTTTTCAGATAAATCTATGCCGTAATAATCAATTTTATTTTCCAGATTATTTTTTTTAAGAAATTCAATTATTTCACCATAACCACAACCTAAATCCAAAACTGAAAAATTATCTTTTGCAGATTTGAAATTAAACAAATCAACCATCACCTTATATCTGGTTTGCAAATCTTCAAAATTAGGCCAATCCAAACCTTTATAATTTGTGCCGTTTTTTTCTAAGCAATTTTCGTAATGTTGGGATATTATTTTATAATCCATCTGATCTATGAGCAAGCAGGTTGAATTTAATTAGGAAATGCTATTATATGGTTAACAAATAACAATTACAGATAAAATTTAAAGTGTCCATATTCGTTACAAAGCCAATATTACCAAAGCTTTCAGAATTTGTTGAAGGACTTGAAAAAATATGGGAAAGCAGAATTTTAACCAATGACGGTCCGTTTCATCAACAGCTTGAACAAAAATTAAAAAGCTTTCTTAAAGTTCAAAATTTGGTTGTTTATAACAATGCTACCAGCGCTTTAATGATAGCGGCTAAGGCGCTTGATTTAAAGGGTGAAGTTATAACAACGCCTTTTACATTTTCGGCAACTATTCACTCGCTTGTTTGGAATAATATCACGCCGGTTTTTTGTGATATTGATGAAAAAACTTGCTGTATTGATCCTGAAAAAATCGAAAGTTTAATTACCGATAAAACCACAGCCATAATGGCGGTGCATGTTTACGGCATGCCTTGTGAAGTTGATAAAATCGAAAAAATTGCCAAAAAATATAACTTAAAAGTTATTTATGATGCGGCTCATGCCTTTGGAACGGAAATTAATGAGGATTCAATTTTAACTAAAGGTGATGCTTCTATTTTAAGTTTTCATGCCACAAAATTATTCAATAGTTTTGAAGGTGGCGCAATTATTTTTAGGTTCAAGACAACTTAAGCTTGATTAAAACCCCAATCAAGCCAATATTTGTCTATGTTAAACAAGTATATAATTCGTTCCCGAATTTCTGAGAAGAAATTTCGAGAGATTTTGCAGTATTTTTGCCTTAATTTGGAAGCGAAAAAAGTTGCAGAAATTTCTGGAATTAGCAGAAATTCTGTTAACAAAATTTTCAAAGCAATCAGAGTAAGAATTGCAGAATTTTGCGAACAAGAAAATCCTTTGGGATGTGGAGAAATTGAAATTGATGAATCTTATTTTGGAGCTAAAAGAGTTCGCGGAATGAGAGGTAGAGGCGCTTCTGGTAAAATTCCTGTTTTTGGAATGCTTAAAAGAAATGGTAAAGTTTATACGCAAATAGTTAAAAATTGTTCTGCAAATCAACTTCTGCCAATTATTGCAAGCCAAGCAGCTGAAGGATCTGTGATATTTTCTGATTCTTGGAAATCTTATGACGGACTTGCTGATTATGGCTATAAAAAACACTATAGAATTAAACATGCTAAAAATGAATTTGCCACAAGACAGCTTGATTTGATTGATGGCAAGCCCACTAAGATTCGTAACCATATTAATGGCATTGAGAATTTTTGGGGACTTGCTAAAGTTAGACTTTCTCGTTTCAGAGGAATTCATAAATCTACTTTTTATTTGCATTTAAAAGAATGCGAATTTCGGTTTAATTATCGAAAGAAAAATATTTATAAATTGCTTTTGGGAGTTCTAAGAAAAACTCCGCTTAAGTTGTCTTGAACC
>CAZDLU010000042.1:0-9012 GCA_964506725.1 uncultured Rhizobium sp. | reverse complement strand
TGGTGGGTGATGACAGGCTCGAACTGCCGACCCTCTCCTTGTAAGGGAGATGCTCTACCAACTGAGCTAATCACCCGCAAAAAATAAACTGTCCTTCTAAGGCGAAAGTCGTGCTACGCTTCGTTTCGCAAAGACTGAAACCTAGAATTAATTTCTAATTCTTATAGAAATGAATTTAAAGAGCGGTGTATATTAGTTAAGAGCTATTTATTCTTCAAGAGGAAAAATAAAAAATACATGAATGTTGCAGCGGGATTATAAATCCCATCACGCGTCGAGGCTAATTCTTACGAAAATTGGTTTGTAATCCCATTGCAACATTCATTCCCATCAAAAGACAATAAAAAAACCTCCGCCTAAAAATTTTTAAACGGAGGCTTTTTAAAGAGACTATTTTACAGAATCTTTTAGAGATTTACCAACAGAAAATTTAACTCTTTTAGAAGCTTTAATGTTGATTTCTTTACCAGTTTGAGGATTGCGTCCTTTTCTAGCAGCAGTTTTAACAACTTTGAAAGTACCGAAGCCGATCAAAGTAACTACGTCGCCTTTTTTCAAAGCTTTAGTTACAGCTTTCAACAAAGCTTCAACGGCATTTGCCGCATCTTTTTGTGAAAGGCTTGCTTGATTAGCAATTTCTTTAATTAAATCTGTTTTATGCATTGTTAGATCTCTTTTGTTAATATTATAACATGCTCTGGGATGGCTTGTTAGCTACCTTCGAGCAATGTTGGAGCATGAAATTATATAGAAAAAAATTTAAAGCAACTGTTTTTTTATAAAAAAAATTACTGCGAGGCAAAGTGTTTGTTAGTTTGCCGAATATATTGAACTCTCCGACACAATGAAGTCAAGGCTCCAATCATGTTTCTCATTTTGAAAATTATCATCTAAGCATTGCAAATCATAGGCCAATCCGACTGTAACAATTTGATAATTTTGTGATTTTAGAAAAGCAATTGTACGGTCGAAGAAACCGCCGCCCATGCCGATTCGTGACATATTTTTATCAAATGCCACAAGCGGCATAATTAAAATATCAGGAAAAACTTTTGCTCCCGACTCAGGTTCCACAAGGCTTGGAAAGAATTTATTAGAAATTATTTTTTGGTTTTTTTCATGTAAAATAAATTCTAGCGGAAAATTTTTTTCGATAATTTTCGGATAAGAAAATTTTATTTTGTTAGCAGAAAAATATTCAGCAATATCAAGAGTTTGCACTTCATTTTCAACAGCGTGATAAAGCGAGAAAATTTTATTTTGATTTAATTTCGGAAGAAGATTTTTTAGAAAATTTTCGTTTATTTTTTTTGATTTTTTTACAACTTCTTCACGCGAAAGTTGGCTTCTTTTTTTGCGAAATTCTTGGCGGATTTGTGATTTGTTTTGCATAAAATTTTTAGTGTAGCAGACCCCTCACCCATGACAATATTTAAACTTCTTTCCACTGCCACAAGGACAAATCTCGTTGCGTCCGACATTGCCCCAAGTTTCAGGCCGGCGCGGATCACGCTCTTCTGGATTCACATTTGATTTCACAGTTGATGCAATTGGTTTCACCTCATTTTGAATTCCAATCGCCGGATCATTTCGGCTTTCAAACATTTTTTGTTTTGGTGCCTGCGCAATCAAATTAATTCCTTGTTCATCGCTTTCCAAATTAATTTGCACATGCGCCAAACGACTTACAACTTGTTCTTCGATTCTTAGCATCATTTCTTCAAACAAATTAAAAGCATCACGTTTATATTCAATCAGCGGATCCTTCTGCGCGTATGCCCGAAGATTAATACCGTGACGCAATTTATCGAGCGAAAGCAAATGGTCTTTCCATTCAGAATCTAAAGTAATCAAGAAAATTTGTTTTTTAATTTGATTCAAAATTTCCGCGCCGTAGAGATTTTCTTTTGTGGTAAAAATTTCTTGCGTAGCTTTTTCAACTAACTCTAAAATTTCTTTTTCGGTTACACCTTCTTTTTTAGTTTCAGAAATTAAATCTAATTTTATACCGTAAATTCTAAAAATTTCTTTTTCAAGCAAAGCCACTTCCCACTGCTCAGGATATGAGTTCTTCGGGATGCATTCTTCAATTAATTCCGCGTTAATTTGTTTTTGGAATTTATTTATTTTATCCAAAAATTCATCACTCGAAATAATTCCGGCGCGCATCGCAAAAATAACTTTGCGTTGCTGATTTATCACATCATCATATTTCAATAAATTTTTTCTGATTTCGTAATTGCGCATTTCAACTTTGTGCTGCGCACCCGCTAAAGTCTTCGTAATCCATGGATGAAAAATTGCTTCATCATCTTTTAGACCCAAGCGCGATAAGAGCGCTTGCAATTTTTCTGAACCAAAAATTCGCATTAAATCATCTTCAAGTGACAAGAAAAATTTTGATTTTCCTGGATCGCCTTGGCGTCCTGAACGACCGCGCAATTGATTATCTATTCTTCGGCTTTCATGACGCTCGGTGCCAAGAACATAGAGCCCGCCTGCATCGATAACAATTTTTTTATCGCGCTCAATTTCTTGCGCGCTTAAACCTTGCTTCAACAATACATCGGGATTTCCGCCAAGCATAATGTCGGTTCCACGTCCCGCCATATTTGTAGCAATCGTGATGGCACCGGGAACGCCGGCCTGCGCAATGATTTCAGCTTCCTTCTCGTGATATTTCGCATTCAAAACATTATGCGGAAGTTTTTCTGATTTTAATAATTTTGATAACACTTCAGATTTTTCGATGCTTACAGTTCCAACTAACACCGGCTGTTTTTTAGCATGCGATTCTTTAATGGATTTTATAATAGCGCGATATTTTGAAGATTCATTTTTGTAAATCTCGTCATCTTCATCAAGTCTTGAAACTGTTCGATTCGTTGGAATTTCAACAACTTTTAAATTATAAATTTCTTCAAATTCAACCGCCTCAGTCAGTGCCGTTCCGGTCATGCCGGCAAGTTTTTTATAAAGACGAAAATAATTTTGAAAAGTAACTGACGCTAAAGTTTGATTTTCATTTCTAACCTTTACACCTTCTTTTGCTTCAAGCGCTTGATGTAAACCATCGGAGAAGCGTCGTCCTTCCTGCATCCGTCCCGTGAATTCATCAATGATTACAATTGATCCGTCCTTAACGATATAATCAATTTCATTTTTGAAAATCTTGTGTGCTTTCAACGCCTGATTGACGTGATGAACTAAGGCAATATGCATTGGATCATAAAGCGAAGAGTTTTTTTCGATGACGCCAGAATTTTTTAAAATCTTTTCGATATGCTCAATTCCTGCTTCGGTTAAAAATACGCCGCGATCTTTTTCTTCAAGTTGATAATCTTTTTCATCAAGTTGCGGAATTAATGCGTTGATGTCGCTATAGAGTTTAGAATTGTCGTTTGTAGGCCCTGAAATAATTAGCGGAGTTCGCGCTTCATCAATTAAAATCGAATCAACTTCATCAACAATTGCAAAATTGTGGCCGCGCTGCACCATTTGCTCAAGCGAAAATTTCATATTGTCGCGCAGATAATCAAAGCCAAGTTCGTTGTTCGTGGCGTAAGTAATATCGCAAGCATAAGCCGCTTTGCGCTCATCATCCGTCATATCGTTCGTGATGCAACCAACACTAAGTCCCAAAAATTCATGCACCTTCCCCATCCATGCCGAATCACGTTTCGCAAGATAATCATTCACCGTTACTACATGCACGCCCTTACCTGTCAAAGCGTTTAAATAACAAGGCAAAGTTGCCACTAAAGTTTTTCCCTCACCGGTTCTCATTTCAGAAATTTTTCCTTGGTGCAAAACCATACCGCCGATTAATTGCACATCAAAATGACGCATGTTTAAAACACGTTTACCAGCTTCGCGCACTACAGCAAAAGCTTCATGCAGCAACGAATCAACAGTCGCGCCATTTTCCAAACGCTTTTTAAATTCCAAAGTTTTTGCTTTTAATTCTTCGTCAGAAAGCTTTGAGATTTGCAGCTCTAAAGCATTAATTTTTGCAACTTCCGGTGCCAGTGATTTTATGAATCGATCGTTAACTGAACCGAAAATTTTTTTTGCGATATAAGAAAACATTTTTAATAATTTATTTTAAATTGCCTGCCTAGCGCTTGCAGTAGCAGAGGCGGTATATTCAGCAAGTTTAGGACTACTTGGAGTTTTTGTAAGAAAACTAGCTAAAGCAATTGTGTCGTTTTCTATCAAACCTCTCTCGTGTTGCACAACCGTTTCCTCAAAAACCGTTAAATCATTTTGCAATTCGCCGATTTTTGTTTCGCAGCCAAGTTTAAACATTTGGTGTAAAAAATCAGGATCGATATCTATTTCTTCTTCATATAAAATATCCGGATTAAATTTAGCAAGATTCGTTTGCACCTCACTTAATTCAACTTTTTTTTGCCTTCTTTCTCGTTCTCTAGGCGCTTCTTCCATCCCATTTTCAAAACTATCAGAAAGCATTAAATCAACATTTCCGGCAAGCATCCGCAAATTCCGCATCATAAATGCTCCACCTTTTTCTCTTACATCTTTTGCATCTGTTGATTCTGATTGCAAACCATAATTTAAAGATTGACAGCGGTTTTCATTTAACACCACGAATGGCAGTATCGGCGTAATTTCTTCCCTAAAAATTCTATTTATTTCGTCTTCATCTTCGCACAAAGAATCAGCGATAAAAAAACCTCCTCCCGTAATTTCACCACTATTAAATTGTAATTGCATTACTAACAATCGCGGATGCCCATCTTTAGCGCGATTAGGAAAAGCAATTGTTACACCGTATTCAGAATTACCAACGACTCCTTTCACTTCCTCTATTTTTTTTTCTATAATTGTGCCTGCAGAAACTTGATCTTTGCAAGAAAAAATATCACTTATAAAAAAGCCACCTTTGTCAGTAATTTTAACTTGAGAGATTAATTTATTAATATTTTCATCCGAATATAAATCATCATTATATTCTTTATTAAATTTTGGCTGTTCTTTGGCCGGGATAAACTTATGTTTTCTAGGACTTGTCATCGTACGAGCAGAAGCTGCGCCTTCTTCTCGAGCATCTTTTTCTTTTCTTTTTTCTTCATCAATAACGTTTCTAACCATGGCTTGTAAAATCTCGAAATCTTCTACACCTTCGAAGTTATTATATCCTTCTTGCGACGCAAAAAATATAGCTTCTTTTGCGCGCAATTTTATGTTATCGTACGCATCACCAGCTCCTCCCGAACTAATTTCTGATATCACGAAAAAACTTTCCGGATCTTCGAGAGGAATTGAAGCTAAAGCAGAATTATCACGAACGGAATATTTGTAATCAGTATCAAGGGTAAAAGGAATTTCTACCCCTTTAAATTTATAATTAACTGAAATTTTTGGCATAATTAATATAAAATTTTAATTTCCGCGCCACAATCAATCAGCTTCTGCGCCAGCATTTCATAGCCGCGCTCTAAGTGATAAAGCCTATTGATTACAGTTTGGCCTTCCGCAACCAATCCCGCAAGAACCAAGGAAACAGAAGCTCGCAAATCAGTTGCCATAACTTCCGCACCGGTCAATTTTTTCACACCTTTTACAATTGCGATATTGCTGTGTGACTCAATACTCGCGCCCATTCGCGCCAATTCCAAAATATGCATAAAACGATTTTCAAAAATCGTTTCTTCAATTGTAGAAACGCCGTTTGCCACCGCCATAAGCGACATGAATTGGGCTTGCATATCGGTTGGAAAACCGGGAAATGGATGCGTTGAGATGTTTACGGAATTTATTTCCTTTGCTTCACGCGTAACCAAAATTTCATCAGGCGCAACTTCGGTTAATTTCAATCCGGCTTTTTCTAATTCTTCTTTAAATCCGGTTAACACCCACATTTCTACACCTTTTAATTTTATCGCGCCACCAGTGATTCCGGCCGCAATTGCATAAGTTCCAGCCTCAATTCGGTCGGCCACAATTTTGTGACGCGCGGCGTGTAATTTTTCAACACCTTCAATTTCAATATGCGAAGTTCCGGCCCCTTTTATTTTTGCACCCATCGCATTTAAACATTTCGCCAAGTCAATAATTTCAGGCTCGCAAGCGGCATTATTAATTACGGTTTTTCCTTCCGCCAAACTCGCCGCCATCATCGCATTTTCGGTAGCGCCAACCGAAACTTTTTCAAAATTAATTTCCGCACCTTTCAATCTGCCGTCAACATGAGCGTCAACATAACCATTAGCAATTTCAATTTTTGCTCCCAATTTTTCCATCGCTTTCAAATGCAAATCAACCGGGCGTGTTCCGATTGCGCAACCTCCGGGCAAAGAAACTTTCGCTCTGCCAGTGCGCGCCAGAAGCGGGCCCAGAATAAAAATCGAAGCACGCATTTTTCTAACTAATTCGTAAGGTGCCACCGGATTAGAAATTTCTTCAGCATTTAAAACCATCACGCGGCCTTGTGCGCCAAGCTCTGGATCAGTTCCGTCAAGATTAACCGAAATACCAAGACTTGCCAAAAGTGTCGCCATCGTCGAAATATCAGACACGTGAGGAACGTTAGTAAGAGTAAGCTTCTCCGCAGTCATAATCGATGCCACCATCAAAGGCAAAGTAGCATTTTTCGCCCCGGCAATTTGCACTTCGCCTTGTAATTTTTTGCCACCAGTGATTAAAAGTTTTTTCATAGTTTTTTTAAAATCTCCCGTTTTCACTAAAAATAACCGTTAAGGTTATTTTTTTAACGCTCAAACCCCTTCTAAGGGGGAAGACGTGCTACACTTCGTTTCGCAACGTCAGAGTACCATAAAGAAATATCGAGTTTTCTTTTACTATAGCCGGACGGGGTTTATAACCCCGACCCTACGTTCATGCCCTAATTAAATTACTTCTCGTATTTTCTAACCAATTCATTAAGTAAGCGCACACCATAACCCGTAGCGCCCTTAACTGCCAAAGCATCGCCCTTACCTTTCCAAGCAACGCCGGCAATATCCAAATGCGCCCACTTAGTTTCACCAACGAAACGCTTGAGGAATTGCGCCGCTGTAATGCTGCCGGCCCCTCTTCCTGAGCCAACATTTTTCATATCAGCAATATCAGAATTAATCATATCATCATATTCTTCACCCAAAGGAAATCTCCAAGCGCGCTCGCCCGTGGCTTTGCCGCACTCTTCAATTTCTTTCGCCAATTCATCATCATTACAAAATAATCCAGCATAAACGTCGGCCAGCGCCACAACGATCGCACCGGTTAATGTCGCCAAATCAACCATAAATTTCGGTTTAAATTTAGTATTTGTATAATGCAAAACATCCGACAAAACCAGTCTTCCTTCCGCGTCAGTATTGATTACTTCGATAGTTTGACCCGACATTGATTTCACAACATCACCCGGACGTTGCGCCGTTCCTGAAGGCATATTTTCAACAAGGCCAATTGCGCCAATTACATTTACTTTGGCTTTACGTTGCGCAAGCAATCGCATCAAACCTACAACCACAGCACTTCCACCCATATCGGTTTTCATGTCTTCCATATTCGCGGAAGGCTTAATCGAAATTCCACCGGTGTCAAAAGTAACGCCTTTACCCACGAATGCCAACGGTGCTTCACCTTTCTTGCCGCCATTCCATTTAAAAATTACCATGTGCGATTCTTTTTCTGAACCCTGCCCCACACCAAGAAGCGCGCCCATTCCGAGCTTTTTCATTTTTTCTTCATTAAAAATTTCAACTTCCAAACCTTCTTTACTTAAGGTTTTACAGATATCGGCATAGCTTTCAGGATTTAGAATATTTGATGGTTCGGAAACTAAATCGCGCGTAAAAAAAACATTTTCGGCAATAATTTCTAATTTTTCAAATTCCTTTTGCGCCTTAGAAACATCAGCAACCATGAAGTTTACATTTTTTACTCTAATTTCTTTTCCTTCTTTTTTATTTACAAAATATTTGTTGAAACGGTAACTTCCTAAAAGCGCACCAAATGCGATATTTGTAGCATCCGCACCATCAAAAACAATTGTCGCATCTTTAATTTTATTACCATTTAAAGCGGCTAAAATTTGCCCGCCAAGTTTTTGCAAAGCCAATTCATTTAATTTTTTTTCCACTCCCGCGCCAACAACCGCTTGACCTTCCACGATATTAAATTGCCCGAACTTTCCACTAAAATCAAAAATTTCCTGCGCTTTTTTTACCAAATTATTTTTTGATTTTTTAACTTCCTCTTCAGTAAAAATATTTACGGACAAAGAATTTTTCGGGGCTGTTTTAACAAAATTGATTTTCATAATTTTTTAAATATATTTCTCGATGTCATCCTGAGCCTGTCGAAGGATGATGTTGAGACTAATTTGCTTAAGACATCATCCTTCGACAGGCTCAGGATGACATCGAGATATTTTTAAACCTTCTTCCGAGTTTAGAAATTGCGGGCACAATTTGCAATGTTATTATTATCAACTCCGAGAATTACCCCTCACCCTAACCCTCTCCCTCAAGGGGAGAGGAAGAAAACGACCTAAACGGTCGTTTTCGGCGCGTCTCGGTCTAATCCCCTCTCCCCTTGAGAGTGAGGGGTCGTTTAAACAAATATATGACTCAAGCTCTACTCCTCTCTCTCTTAAGTCTTGGATTCTTCGGTGGATTTACGCATTGTATCGGCATGTGCGGACCATTCGTTGTAACGCAAGTGTCAATGCGACTGGAAAAAACGCCACTCTCCGAGTTTTATGGTTTTAATCGTTTAAAAAATTTCGCTTTATTTCCTTATCATTTAGGACGAATTACTACTTATTCTTTTATTGGTTTTTGTTGTTCTTATCTTACGCAGAATTTGCAGGATGTGACGGGGTTTAGGATTTTTTCGGCAGTGTTTTTGTTGATTGGGGCTTTTGCTTTTTTAAAAATTTTTTTTGACAATAACTCTAGTGTCATGCTGAGCCTGTCGAAGCATGTGTCTAAACTTCGAGCTCTAAACACATGCTTCGACAGGCTCAGCATGACACTAGAT
>CAZDLU010000041.1:0-9321 GCA_964506725.1 uncultured Rhizobium sp. | reverse complement strand
CCTTGGTACACTTGGGTGCAGAAGTGCGCTGGAGTTCCTGCAATATTTTTTCTACAGTCGATCAAGCGGCTGCTGCTATAGCCGCAGCCGGCATTCCGGTTTTTGCCTGGAAAGGTGAAACTGAAGAAGAATATGATTGGTGCATCCGCCAAACTATTGTTGGCAAAGCGGATTGGAAACCGAACATGATTTTGGATGACGGCGGCGATTTAACAAAAATGATGCATGATGATTATCCTGAATTGCTAAAAGATGTTAAAGGCGTTTCCGAAGAAACCACAACCGGCGTGGCGCGCCTCTACCAAATGGCCAAAGAAGGTAAATTAAAAGTTCCGGCAATCAACGTCAATGACGCTGTTACAAAATCAAAATTCGATAATTTATACGGTTGCAAAGAAAGCGTAATTGATGGCGTTAAGCGCGCTACGGACGTAATGATCGCTGGCAAGATGGTCGTAGTTTGCGGTTTTGGCAATGTCGGCAAAGGATGCGCTGAAGCCTTCAAATCACAAGGTGCAAGAGTTGTCGTAACCGAAATCGATCCGATCTGCGCCCTGCAAGCAGCAATGGGCGGCTATCAAGTTTTACCTCTTGAAGACGTAGTTTCTCAAGCTGATATTTTCATCACAACCACCGGCAACGTTGATATTATTACTCTTGAACATATGCGCGCCATGAAAGATTGCGCTATCGTCGGCAATATCGGCCACTTCGACAATGAGATTCAAGTTGAATCATTGCGCAATTTAAAATGGACTAACATCAAACCACAAGTTGATCAAATTACTTTCCCTGACGGCAAAAGAATTATTTTGCTTGCCGAGGGACGTTTATTAAATTTGGGATGTGCCACCGGACATAGCGCCTTCGTTATGTCGGCAAGCTTCACAAATCAAGTAATGGCGCAAATTGAACTTTGGCAAAATCATAAAAAATATCAAAATCAAGTTTATCTTTTACCAAAAGAACTTGACGAAAAAGTTGCAACTTTACACTTAGAAAAACTTGGTGCGAAATTGACCAAGCTTAATAAAAAACAGGCTGATTATATTAATGTTGATGTTAATGGGCCGTTTAAAACTGAGAATTATAAATATTAAAAATTAAAACTGACAAAAACCCTATGCTTCGTAACGGCGCTCTGTCGTTGCGAAGCAAGGCGTAGCACGACTTCCCCCTATCCCTTTATTTAAAGGGATAGGGGGGTAGGGGGTCAAGGGATTGCATAAAATGGAAAAATTCCAAATTACAAAAAAAGGTTACGAGCAATTAAAAGAAAAACTCCACAACCTAAAAAATATCGAACGCCCAAAAATTATTAATGCCATCGCTACTGCACGCGAACTTGGTGATTTAAAAGAAAATGCCGAATATCATTCCGCTAAGGAAAAACAAGGCTTCATCGAAGCTCAAATTTCTGATTACGAAAATAAAATTTCGCGCGCTGAAGTAATCGATATTTCTAAATTATCCGGAAAAAAAGTTGCGTTTGGTGCGACGATAGATTTAGAAAATCTAGATAATGGCAAAAAAATTACTTACAAAATCGTGAGTGATTTTGAAGCGGATATTGATAACGGATTGATTTCCAGTATCTCACCGGTAGCACGCTCACTTATCGGAAAAGAAATTGGCGATGAGGTTGAAATTAAAACTCCGGGCGGTATAATTTCTTATGAAATTTTAGAAGTAAATTTTGTTGAATAATTGATTTGACTTAAACTTTTTTATCAATATTTTTGCCTCAATATTTAAGGCTTTTCCTAAAATAATTTTCAAAAATGAAAAAACATTCCAACAAATCCGGTTTCTCCTTAATTGAATTATCAATTGTATTGATAATTATCGGTCTATTAATTTCAGGAATTACAGGTGGTGCCAGCTTGATTAAAAGTGCTCAAATGCGCTCTGTTATTGGTGAAGCAAGAGCTTTTGCAACTTCGGTAAATGGTTTCTATTCACAATTCTTCGCCTATCCCGGTGATTATGCTACGGCAATCGGTTCTTCTAAAGGCGGTGATAGTGACGGCACTATCGAATATTTTACCTCAGCTACTGCGAGTACTACTCTCAGCCCTTCCGAAAATAACGTAGCTTGGCAACAAATGAAAAACGCCGGTCTCCTCGATAACAACATCATCAGCGCTACTTCTCTAGTGGAAGAAGTTACCGCACCAACCTTTGGAACTAACACTCCTTCTTCTAAAATCAGCGGTGCCGGTTGGGCCTTCGATTATAGAGATTATACAGCAAGTTCAGTAGAAGCTAACGCCCAAAATGTTATCATCTTAACCGGAGCCCTATCCGGCACTACCGCCGGAACAGCAGCCAGCATCTACGTAACCTCAAGCGGCAAAAGCAGCGGAGCCATCACACCTTCCGATGCGCTTTCAGTCGATGCCAAAATTGATGACGGAGTCTCTAACGCCGGTAAAGTACGAGGAGTTTTAACAAATTGTTATACTACTACGGCTTATGCATTAAGCACAACTTCTAGAGCTTGCGCACTTTCTTACCAAGTCGACGTGAATTCATAAACTCTAACAGCCTTGGCGCACCTAGCGCCAAAGATTGTAAGATTAACTCATCTTTTAAAGATGAAACAAGATCAGTTACTTTCCGCTCTAGTAAATTTCCTATTCCCCGCAATTCTGCTTCTAAGCTTTTTCTTTCTTGTAGATTTTTTTCACAGCGGATTTTTTGCCTTTATCTATTCCGTAATTTTATTTATCACCGCTTTCATGCTTCTTTTTTCCAAAAATGAAAAGCTACCCGCCCTACTCTCACTTGAGCTTATATCATTTTTCTTTTTGCTTTTAATTTTTGCTTATTTAATAAGTGTTTTATTTTTGGTCACTGATTTTTTTACCCTCTAGCAAAGTATAAAAATTATTGCTTGTCTCTTCTGTGAAAAATAATGTTTTTTCAAAAATGAAAAAACATTCCAACAAATCCGGTTTCTCCTTAATTGAATTATCAATTGTATTGATAATTATCGGTCTATTAATTTCAGGAATTACAGGTGGTGCCAGCTTGATTAAAAGTGCTCAAATGCGCTCTGTTATTGGTGAAGCAAGAGCTTTTGCAACTTCGGTAAATGGTTTCTATTCACAATTCTTCGCCTATCCCGGTGATTATGCTACGGCAATCGGTTCTTCTAAAGGCGGTGATAGTGACGGCACTATCGAATATTTTACCTCAGCTACTGCGAGTACTACTCTCAGCCCTTCCGAAAATAACGTAGCTTGGCAACAAATGAAAAACGCCGGTCTCCTCGATAACAACATCATCAGCGCTACTTCTCTAGTGGAAGAAGTTACCGCACCAACCTTTGGAACTAACACTCCTTCTTCTAAAATCAGCGGTGCCGGTTGGGCCTTCGATTATAGAGATTATACAGCAAGTTCAGTAGAAGCTAACGCCCAAAATGTTATCATCTTAACCGGAGCCCTATCCGGCACTACCGCCGGAACAGCAGCCAGCATCTACGTAACCTCAAGCGGCAAAAGCAGCGGAGCCATCACACCTTCCGATGCGCTTTCAGTCGATGCCAAAATTGATGACGGAGTCTCTAACGCCGGTAAAGTACGAGGAGTTTTAACAGCTTGTTATACTACTACGGCTTATGAATTGACTACACTTTCCAGAGCCTGCGCTTTATCTTTTCAAGTAGATGTGAATTCTTAGAGACCTTCTTAAAACCTAATCGGTTTCATCTTTGGTGCCTGGCACCAAAGATGGGCAATCATTAATTGAACACTCGAGAAATTATAGAAGAGATCAACGATTTCCTTTGTGACGTATAATTATTATCATTGCGTCTTTTGCGATTATCGCGGCGACCTTTTTTGAAATTATTATGACGGTTGCGATCCTGATAATTACGCTCTTCGCCACCTTCTTCCGGAACATAACTTTCTTCAAAATAGCTTTTTTCCAAACCAAGTTGATTAACTTTCCCTGTTACAACTTGCATCTCAAACTCGCGTTTTTCCTGGTCGGAAAGGCTTTTACGTTTTTTAATATTAAAGCCGTTGCTGCCCACATCATCAGAAACATGCATGAACACATGAATGTCATAACTTCTTTCAGTTGAAATAATTTCAGCCTTTTTGAAATTCATCATGTAAGAAATAACTTCCGGCGTAGTATAAATATAGATCACACCGGCTTGTTTATCAGCGCAAGCATGTCTGATAGCGCGCAATATGCTTACCGCTAAAATTTCTACTGATCTTACATAACCGGTTCCGCTGCAATGTTTACAAGGCTCGGTAATAGTTTCAAAAAAGCTGGCACCTAATCTTTGACGCGATAATTCAAGCAAACCAAAAACACTGATGCGACCAAATTGAATACGCGCGCGATCATGTTGCATCTCGTCACGCAGGGCTCTTTCAACATTGCGGCGATGTTTTTGATCATACATATCGATAAAATCAATCACAATCAAACCGGCCAAATCGCGAAGGCGCAGCTGTTTAGCAATTTCTTTTGCCGCTTCCAAATTAGTAGCGTAAGCTGTTTCTTCAACGCCACTTTCGCGCGTTGAGCGACCTGAATTCACGTCAATCGCAACCAACGCTTCCGTATGGTCAATTACAATTGAGCCGCCCGAAGGCAAAGCAATTTGTTTTTCGTAAAGTG
Organism: uncultured Rhizobium sp.; assembly: GCA_964506725.1. GTDB lineage: Bacteria > Pseudomonadota > Alphaproteobacteria > Rickettsiales > UBA1997 > UBA2645. The sequence continues at coordinate 4,674 of CAZDLU010000041.1, read as the reverse complement.
CCGAAATTTGTTGCTCAACACGATATTTATTGAAAACCGGAATGCGCTCATCATGCAATTTAATATTATGCGCAGCCGACGGCATGGTAAGCTTCACAAAGCTCATCACGATGTCAAAAGCTTCGGCACCTTCAACCACCACTTCGCTTACCTGGTCCGTGTAAACATCGCGAATTGTTTTTCTAATCACATCATCTTCAGCGTGAATAAAAGCCGGTGCTTTAGAAGTTTTAGCACTTTCAACAATATTATCCCACAAACGCGACAAATAATCATAATCACGCTTAATTTCTTCCGGCTTTTTACCGATGCCCGCAGTCCTAATGATTGTCGATCTATCATGCGGAACATTTAAATCATTCAAAATCGATTTCAAAATTTTGCGATCACGGAAATTGTCAACCTTCTTGGAAACCCCGCCTTTATTGGGCGTATTGCTCATCAACACGCAATATTTTCCGGCAAGTGAAATAAAGGTCGTCATTGATGCACCCTTATTGCCGCGCTCTTCTTTTGCAACCTGCACCAAAATTAATTGGCCCGGTTTAATTACATCTTGAATGTTATAACGCTTGTAAACGCTGTAGATATTGCCGCTGTAGTTACCGCCTGTTTCATCTTCCACTGAATAAGCGCCAGTCACGATTGACTCTTCTTCGCCGCCGCTTTCGCGCTCTTGATTTTGACCTTCTTCCTCATCATTTGAGCGCTGTTGATTTTGCTGATTAAGCTCACGCAATTTCTGTCTTTCATTTTCAGAAATTTGGTAATAGTCAGGATGAATGTCGGCGAAAGGTAAAAAGCCGTGACGATCTGATCCGTAATCAACGAAAGCCGCTTGTAGAGAAGCTTCAACGCGAGTTACTTTTGCTAGATAAATATTGCCTTTGATTTGTTTTATCGCGATTGCCGAGCGGTCAAAATCTTGCAGAATACCGTCTTCCAACACTGCAACACGAGTTTCCTCGCGATGCGCAGCATCGATAATAATTGTTTTGTTTGTCATATAAAAAATAATTTAACATCATCAAAAATGGTGAAAATGTTTAGATTTCTAAGATTAAATGGTTTTTTCAAATTGTGTGTTTGGTTTTTTCAAATACTAAAGGGCTAAAGTTAAATTTACTAGACATTTTTAACATTTGAACTAATCCAGTCCAGATAAGGTTTGTAGCCCTGCTCTATTGGAATTGCCACAATTTGCGGAATATAATATTCGTGATGTTTTTTAATAACTTTTTCGATTTTATCGTAATTAAAAGCCATGGTTTTAATTGTCACTAAAATTTCTGTTTCATTTTCTATTTTTTCGTGCCAAGAATAAAGACTTTCAATTTGCGCAAGCTGTACACAGGCCGCTAATTTTTCTTTAAGCAAAATGTCGGCAAGCTCCTTAGCCTTACTTACAGTAGGATAAGTAGTCTTTATAATTATAAATTCTTTTTTCATATGCTTTTCGCTCATCGCGGTTTTGTTGACAAAAATTGCCCGGAAAATTCAATTGCAAGTCTTAAGAAAGCTTACGAATTGGGATTTCGTGCCATTGAATTTGATATTTGGTTTATCGAAAATAATTTATGCCTAAGTCACGACCAACCCAAACAAATTAAGGCTTTGCCAAGTTTAAGCGATTATTTTATTTTCCAAAATCAAATGAAATATTGGTGCGATTTTAAAAACTTAAATCAAGAAAATGCAAGCGAAGCCATGAAATTGCTTAAAGAAAACATCGAAGCGTCCAAAATAAAAATGGAAAATTTATATTTTGCCCCTTTCATTACTGATTATGTTTTAGCCGAAAAAATTCTGAAAATTTTTAGAAAAACTTTTGGTGAAGTAAATTACGTTGCAATTTGCGAAGATGCTAAAAAACTGGATGCGCTTTATGATTTTATGACAAAAAATGAAGTAAAAAATTTATCAATCTTGCATAAATTAATTGATAAAAATTTATTAGGACGTTTTAAAAATATCGAAATTTTTGCTTGGACTGTTAATGACGAAAATAGATTGCGAGAACTACAAACACTTGGAATTAAAAATTTTACAACTGATATAATTATTCCAAAATAAACTCAAGAAAAAGCGCCCGGCATCAAAATGTCAATTTCACCCACTTCCCATCTTCTTTTTTATAAGAATTTTTCGGCTTAATTTTCCCTGCTAAATTTTTTGCAACACTGAAACTTCCTTCTTCAAAAAAATAAAAAACCCTTTCAAAGCCTTTAAAAAAGGCACTTGATGGCTCATCTAAAAAAATTAAATAATTGGCATCATTTAAATTTTTTTCTTCATTTGTAAGCAAAACCGGCTGTCTTTTAAAATCAAATTGCTTATCAGAAATTACGGCGTGAGGAATAAATTTGTTACGACCGTAGCTCCACAATCCACTATCAAGCGCGTTAATTTGTGCTATGTTTTGACTAAAAATCAAAGCTCGTTTTTTTTCCTCAAGAATTTTTAACAATATCGGCGCAATTGCCTTAGACAAGCCTTCATCAGCTTGATAAAAATTTATTTCCGTCATTTGTTTAAAAAATTACAAAAGGGGCCTGACCCCTTTCTTGAAAAAGGGGTCAGGCCCCTTTTAAAAATTTATAAAAATTTTTGAAATTCACTAATCACCGATCTATATAAATCGCGCTTGAAAGATACTATAACATTAATGATTTCATCTTTGGCAATCCATTTCCACTCTGAAAATTCCGGGCTTTCCGTATTAATATTTATTTCTTTTTCACTACCGATAAATTCAGCCAAATACCAACGTTGTCTTTGCCCCAAATATTTTCCACCCCAAAATTTTTTTTGTAATTTATAGGGTAAATTATAGTAATAATAATCGCGGCTTTTTTGCAGAATTTTAATTGATTTTTCGGCGATTCCGGTTTCTTCTACCAACTCACGAACCACTGCCAAATCTTCGTTTTCACCGGCATCAATTCCACCTTGCGGCATCTGCCAGGCATCAGAATTATTGTCAATTCTTTTGCCGACAAAAATTTTTCCCTCATTATTAATAAGCATAATGCCTACACCGCTGCGATATAAGTAATCCGGCTTCTCCGACGTTATTTTTGATTGCTCTTGACCTGACATTGACTTATTTTTCGTTTAGAAATATATTGTTTTCACTTTAAAAACTTATCCTCAAAAAATCAAATTTTTCAAAAATGAAATTTATTTCAACTCGACTTAATTCAACTCCGCTTTCCTTTGAAGATGTTGTGCTGCAAGGCTTGGCACCCGATGGTGGACTTTATGTTCCGGAATTTTTACCGCAATTCGACAAAAAAGATATTCTCAAAATGAGAAAAATGAATTATGAAGAATTGTTTTTTGAAATTACTAAACATTTTATCGATAGCGAAGTCCCTGAAAAAGATTATAAAAAAATTATTGAAAAATCTTACAAGAATTTTTCCCACACTGCGATCGCACCCTTAAAGCAACTAGATCCTCACCATTTTTTGCTTGAATTATTTCACGGCCCGACTTTAGCTTTCAAAGATTTTGCTTTGCAATTTTTAGGCAATTTGCTTGATTATTTTCTAACTAAAAGAAAAGAAAAAATTGTAATTGTCGGCGCAACTTCCGGAGATACGGGAAGTGCCGCCATTCAAGGTTGCATGGCTTGCAAAAATGCTCAAATTTTTATTTTGCACCCTCACAAAAAAGTTTCCGAAGTTCAGCGCTTGCAAATGACTTCGGTGCTTGCGGATAATGTTTTCAACGTTGCCCTTCAAGGTAATTTTGATGATTGCCAAAGTTTTGTTAAAAAAATGTTTGCCGACCAAAGCTTCTTAAAAGGCAAAAAAATGGTAGCGGTAAATTCTATAAATTTTGCCCGCATCATGGCACAAATTGTTTATTACTTCTACACAGCCACAAGGCTTGGCGACAATGACGAACCAATTTCATTCTCAGTTCCAACCGGAAATTTCGGCGATATTTATGCCGGATTTTTGGCTAAAAAAATGGGCTTAAATATCGGCAAATTAATTGTTGCAACCAATGACAACGATATTTTAACGCGCTTCATCAATAACAATGATTATAGCCGCGGTGAGCTTGTTGAAACAATCTCTCCTAGCATGAATATTCAAGTTTCCAGCAATTTTGAAAGATTGCTTTTTGATTTACACAAGGAAGAAAAACACGAAAATAAATTAGCAAAATTAATGACTGAATTTGAAAAAAGCGGAAGTTTAAAAGTTGACGATACAATTTTAGCTAAAGCCCAAAAATATTTTTCTGCTTACAAAGTTGATGATAAAACTACCACTAAAACTATTAAGGAAATGTTTAACGAAACCGGAGAAATCCTTGATCCGCATAGCGCCATCGGTGTTTGCGCTGCCAAAGAATTTATGGCAAGCAAAGATTACAATAAAGAAATTATCGTAACTTTAGCAACGGCTCATCCAGCAAAATTTCCTGAATCAGTAATAAAAGCAACCGGCCGCCATCCTGAATTGCCAAACTTCCTCAAAGATTTATTATCACGCAAGGAAGAATATGCCATTTTGGAAAATGATATTGCGGTGGTGAAGGAATTTATTTCGAAGAGGGTTTAATTAATCGGGTTAATACGCTAATGGGTTTTCTCAATCTAATCGTCCTCCCCTTGAGGGAGGATCGAAGCTGTGCAAACAGCTTCGAGGAGGGGTTTTC
>CAZDLU010000040.1:0-9406 GCA_964506725.1 uncultured Rhizobium sp. | reverse complement strand
CGATGCTTTTTTATAAACTCCGTCCTAAAAAAAAATGATTCGACCGGCCCAGCATGACACTAGAGTTTATTAACACCGCACCGAAATTTTTTAAAATTCCATTGCCATTTAAATCAAAAACCTTAAAAATCACCGCCCTTACTTCCAACTTATTTAAAAATCCTCAAGGTTTTAACGGTTATTTGCTTGGTGTAATACTAGGCTTCCTGCCTTGCGGGCTTTTATATAGTGCTTTTTTAATTGCCGCGACTTTTCCAAATCCGCTTTTAGCAGCATTTGGTATGTTTTTATTCGGCCTTGGCACCTTCCCTGCACTCTTTATTGCCGGGCATGGAGCCAGCCTGATAAAAATTACACAATTAAAATATGTCACAAAAATAATTGCTTTGGTTAATGCAATTATGCTTTTATTAATGGCGATAAAATTAATTTTATAAATGGCTAACACCTCTACAACCACTTCAGTTGATTACAATTACGATATTGTAAAACTTTTCACAATCGCCGCCACTTTCTGGGGAATTATCGGATTTTTAGCCGGTGTTTACATCGCTTCCGAGCTGGCATTTCCGGCGCTTAACTTAGGACTTGAATGGACAAGTTTCGGGCGCTTACGACCACTTCATACTTCTGCCGTAATTTTTGCTTTCGGCGGTAACGTGCTTTTCGGCACCAGCTTTTTTGTAGTTCAGCGCACTTCGCAAGCGCGTCTTTGGGGCTCTGATCGCTTGTTAAAATTTATTTTCTGGGGTTATCAGGCATTCATTGTAATGGCTGCTTATGGCTATGTTAATGGAGTAACACAAGCCAAGGAATATGCCGAGCCGGAATGGTATGCCGATTTATTTTTAGTAATAGTTTGGGTTTGCTATTTCCTGGTTTATATCATGACTTTACGCAATCGCCGCGAATCACATATATATGTAGCCAACTGGTTTTATTTAGGTTTCATCGTAACAGTTGCAGTTTTACACATCGTTAACAACCTAGCAATTCCGCTTAGAATCGACAGCGCTGCCAGCTATCCGATTTTCGGCGGCGTACAAAGCGCCATGATTCAATGGTGGTATGGTCACAACGCGGTAGGCTTCTTCCTTACAGCAGGCTTTATCGGCATCATGTATTACTTCGTACCGAAGCGTGCCGAGCGCCCGGTTTATTCATATCGCCTTTCAATCTTACACTTTTGGTCGCTAATCTTTATTTACATTTGGGCCGGCCCGCACCATTTGCATTACACTTCTCTTCCTGATTGGGTACAAACCCTCGGCATGACATTTTCAATTATGCTGTGGATGCCATCTTGGGGTGGTATGATTAACGGGATTATGACTTTGTCGGGCGCTTGGGACAAACTGCGCACCGATCCGGTTTTACGTTTCTTAATTACCGCCGTTGCCTTCTACGGTATGAGCACTTTCGAAGGCCCATTAATGGCGATCAAAACTGTAAATGCTTTATCGCATTACACCGATTGGACTATCGGCCACGTGCATTCCGGTGCTTTAGGTTGGGTCGCACTAATCAGCTTCGGTGCCTTGTACCACATGGTTCCGGTGCTTTGGAATAAAAAAGAATTATACTCAACAAAATTAGTTGAAGTGCATTTCTGGCTGGCATCAATTGGCATCGTGCTTTACATCACTGCCATGTGGATTTCCGGCATCATGCAAGGCCTAATGTGGCGCACTTACGACGAAATGGGATTCTTAAAATATTCCTTCGTAGAAACGGTAGTTGCCATGCATCCGCTTTACGTAACACGCGCTTTAGGAGGCTTGTTCTTCCTAGTCGGAGCGGGAGTTATGGCTTATAATTTTTATAGGACAATTAGAAACAAAGCTTAAAAAAGGTGCTCGGGTGCTAAGTGCTCGGGTGCTCGTGGCCTATGTTGAAACTGACTACTCTCAACATAGGCCACGAGCACCAGCGAAGCGCGAGCACCCGAGCACCCGAGCACTTTACTTAAAATTATGCTAAAACATCATGACAAAATAGAACGCAGTTCCGTTCTACTTCTTATTTTCACCGTAATCGTAATTTCAATCGGCGGTATCGTTGAAATCGCGCCGCTTTTTCGCATGGAAACAACAATTGAAAAAGTTGAAGGCATGCGCCCATATACTCCGCTTGAATTGGCCGGTGCTAAAATTTACAAACGCGAAGGCTGCTATGGCTGTCACTCGCAACAAGTAAGAGTTTTGCGTGATGAAGTTGAACGCTATGGACACTACTCTCTAGCGGCTGAAAGCATGTATGACTTTCCGTTTCAATGGGGTTCAAAACGTACAGGACCAGATTTGGCGCGTGTCGGCAATAAATATTCTGACGAATGGCATGTACGCCATTTAATCAATCCGCGTGACGTTGTGCCGGAATCAATCATGCCCGGCTATAAATTTTTACCACAGCGCGAAGCTGATATTTCCGCTATCGCTGATGATATGGAAGTATTAAGAAAAGTCGGCGTTCCTTACACTGACCAAATGATTCAAAATGCCACTTCTGACGCAGTGGTTCAAGCCTCTGCTGACCGCGATTCTGAGGGCTTACTTAAACGTTACGGCAAAAAAGTTAATATCAGAGACTTCGATGGTAATCCAAATCAAGTATCTGAAATGGATGCCTTAGTAGCATATTTACAGGCACTAGGAACTTTTGTCGATTTTGCAAAGTTCGAGCCTGTACAAAAAAGCAAATAATACAAAACTCGATGTCACCCTGAGCCTGTCGAAGGGTGCGCTTAAACTCGGAGTATAACACACCCTTCGACAGGCTCAGGGTGACTATGAGAATTATATATGTTAGATTTGATAATCACAAACTCTCCCACCATCGCAACCATCTTTTTCTTCCTCGTTTTTTGCTACATAATTTATTATGTATGTAAAAAAAGTAACAAAAAGAAATTCGATAAATATTCACAAATTCCTTTTGAAGATGACAGAACAAAAAAATAACGAAAATAAAAAACCTGAAACAACCGGACATGATTGGGACGGCATTAGCGAATATAACATTCCTGCTCCACGTTGGTGGTTAATCGTGTGGATCATTTGTATCATCTGGTCTTTTGGCTATTGGGTTCTTTATCCGACTTGGCCCTCAAAAGGCGGTAATACCAAAGGAACTTTGAATTGGACACAGCAATCTCAACTTGCCGAATCACAAAAAGAAATTACTGATAAAAAATCAGTTTACTTAGAAAAAATTTCCAAAAGCAATTTCAACCAAATCAAAAAAGATCCGCAATTACTAGAATTTGCACTTAACGGCGGGCGCGTTGCTTTCAAAGAAAATTGTGCAGCGTGCCACGGTTCTGGTGCGGCGGGCTCGAAAGGTTTTCCGAACTTAAATGATGATGATTGGTTGTGGGGCGGCAAAATCGAAGATATTTATCAAACAATTCGCTATGGCATCAGATCAGGCCACAGTGCTGCGCGCGTAAGTCAGATGCCGGCTTTTGGTTTGGATAAAATTTTGAAAAAAGAAGAAATTACCAAAGTTGCCGAGCACGTAATGTCCTTATCCGGCAAGGCTCCGCGCAATTTAGAAGGAGAGAAATTATTTAAAGCCAATTGCGCTTCTTGTCACGGCTTCAAAGGTCAAGGAGACAGAAAAGTCGGCGCGCCGAATTTATCAGACGCTATCTGGCTTTACGGCGGCAACAAGGAAGACGTAATTTACACAATTACTTATGCTCGCTCCGGTGTAATGCCTTATTGGGTTGATAGGCTTGATGATAATACAATTAAGCAATTGGCGGTTTACGTGCATTCGTTAGGTGGTGGGGAATAGTAAAAGTGCTTAAGTGCTTTCGCGCTTCGCGCTAGTGCTTAAGTGCTTAAGCAAATTACTAAAACCGCTTAAGCACCTAAGCACTTAAGCACCTAAGCACTTAAACAATAATCATGCTCATCGGTTTCAATCAAACAAAATCAACGCTACTTACCAACTTCCACTCCCAAAAACTCCATCACGCTCTCATCATCAATGGCAAAAAAGGCATGGGAAAATCAAGTTTCGCCAAGGAATTTGTTTTAGAAATCTTACAAAGTAAAAACACCAATCACCCTGACCTACTCTTAATAGAAAAAGACGAAGGCAAAAAAGAAATCACCGTTGATAAGGTTAGAAAAATTCACGAATTCGTCACACAAACTTCTGCGATTGGCAATAATAAATTCATCATCATCGATTCCGCTTGCGAGCTTAATAAATCAGCATCAAACGCCATCTTAAAAATTTTAGAAGAACCGAATCAAAATAATTTCTTAATTTTGATTGCACATAATTTAAATAAAATTTTGCCAACTATCCGATCGCGTTGCCAAATAATTGAAGCACCAAATTTTAATTTTGCTGATTTTAGCCAAATTTTACAACGCCAAAATATTTCTGATAATTTAAATTTTTTAGCAGAAATATGCGACAATTCACCGGCAGAAGCAATCAACAACAGCAAGGATCTAAGCAAGGTTTATCAACTTTTCCTAAATTCATTTGCACAAAATAAATTAGACGAAAATTTGCTAAAAATTATTTCTGATAAAAATTTTTCTTTTACAATTTTTATTAAAGTTTTGGAATTCTTTTCTAATCGCTTTTTGCAATTCTTAAACGGCGTTGAAAATAATTTTTATTTTAACGAACAGGAAATTTTTTTACTTCTATCAAAAAAAGTTTCTGCCGAAAATTTTTTACGAATCAGCGAAGAAAGCCTAACAATGGCTTACAAAGTTTTACCTTTTTATTTAGATAAGAAACTTTGTGTTATAAATATTTTTAATCGAATTTGAATTACAGATTAATACGTTAAGTTTCTCTATCTAATCATCCTCCCTCAAGGGGAGGATGATTAGATAGAGAAACCCATTAAAATATTAATCATCAACCAACTTACTCCTTAAACTATGAAAACCTACAAAGCCATCGGCCTCATGAGCGGAACGTCAATGGACGGAATTGATTTAGCTTTCATCGAAAGCGACGGTAAAAAAATAATTGAGCGCAAAAATTTTGCTTATTTACCTTATGCACAAGATTTCAAAAAACGCCTTAGCAAAATAATTTACGAACAGACCACAGCTCACAAAATAAAATCAATGGAAAATGAATTAACGATTTTGCACGCCAATTTAGTTAATGATTTTATTGCCAAAAATAATATCAATAAAAGTGAAATAGATTTAATCGCCTTCCACGGACACACAATTTTACACGTTCCGCATGAATATATAACTTGGCAAATCGGCAATTCACATTTACTTTCCGAGCTTACTAATATCGATGTAATTTCCGATTTTCGTACGCGTGATGTGACACTTGGCGGACAAGGTGCGCCACTCGTTCCTATTTATCACTTTCATCTTTTTTGCAAACAAAATCGTCCGACAACAATTTTAAATATCGGTGGAATTTCTAACATTACGCATTTTGCTAATGATGATGAAAATTCCATCACGGCTTTTGATACGGGCTTTGGCAATGCTCCCTTCGATGATTTAATGCGCACGAAATTTAATCGTGATTTTGATGAGAATGGTAATTTAGCAAAATGCGGACAAGTTGATTTTATTTTGGCCAATCACATTTTAGAAAATAATATTTTTCACAAACAGCCACCGAAATCTTTTGACCGCGATGATTTCACAACTTTATTGATGCCGATTGCAAATTTAAAAGCTGAAGATGCGCTTGCGACCTTTGCTTACATGCATTCCAAGGCTATTGAAATTAATTTAAAATTTTTACAAACACGTCCGCAAGAAATTTTTGTTTGCGGCGGCGGCAGAAAAAATATTGCGATAATGGATGAAATGAAAAAACAACTTTCCGGAATAAAAATAAAAACTGTTGAAGAAATTGGTTTTAACGGAGATACGATTGAAGCGGAAGCTTTTGCATTTTTAGGAATTAGATCTCTGCTAAATTTACCAATCAGTTTTAAAAATACTACAGGCGTTAAAGCTAGTGGAGACAAGGCTTGCGGCGGAGTGCTTTACAAAAATTTCAAAGCATAGAAATGCAAAAAAACTTAATGACTTTCCAAGAACATTTTCGCGAATTACGTAATCGAATAATTTTTTCTTTACTTTTTTTTGTCGTAACTTTTTTTGTTTGTTATTTTTTTTCGACAAAAATTTATGAATTTTTACTTACACCTTTTGCAGAAATTTTTCCTGACGATCAAAAACACAAACTGATCTACACCAGCCCCACAGAAGCCTTCGTGACCTATTTGAAACTTTCATTTTATGCTGCAATATTTTTTTCTCTACCGATTTTCATCGCAGAAATTTATTTATTTCTTGCACCGGCACTGTACAAAAATGAGAAAAAAAATATTTTGTTAATATTTTTTTTCACACCGTTTTTATTTTTGCTTGGTGCAATTTTTTGTTACTACTTAGTTTTACCTCTCGCTCTCAAATTCTTCGCGAGCTTTGAAAATCAAGGCTTCGCAGCTTCATCAATTTTACCGATTCAACTTGAAATAAAAATCAGCGAATATTTTTCTTTTGTAATAAAATTATTATTTGGTTTTGGACTTGCATTTATTTCACCAATTCTCTTGCTTTTTTTAATTAAAGTTGGTTTGTTATCTACCAATGATTTAAGAAAAAAACGCAGATATTGGATCGTAATTATTTTCATAATAGCGGCGATCCTTACTCCGCCTGATATCTTGAGTCAGATAAGTTTAGCAATTGCGATGACTTTACTCTTTGAAATTGTTATTCTTATTGGTAATCAACTTAAATAATTTTTTTATGGCTACTGCTAAAAAGAAAACTACTGCTAAAAAAGCTCCTGCTAAAAAAACTGTTAAAAAAACAGTAAAAAAACCAGCGGCTAAGAAAAAAACAGCTGCTAAAAAGAAAAAGTAGTAAATCTAAAAAGTAAGAAAAGGCGTGGTCTCAATAGAGGCCACGCCTTTTTTTTGTAATAAATTTAACCAAGTTAGAAATTTTCAACAACGTTAGAATTTTGAGTATAAAGAGAAGAAGCGGTGACACCTTTGATTTGAGAGCTTGGAGTTCTATTTTCATTTTCTATATTTACCACAGAACACAAAGTTTTTAAGAGATCTCTTCCCGCCTGTTGCACACAAAAAGCAAATATTCCGGGCGCTAAAGCTTCTACAAGTTCAGGCTTTAAAACTTTAAATGAACCATCATTATCTTTGCGTGAAAATTCAAATAATTTATTTAACGATTCAACACTATGATTCATAAATTCATCTTCCGGCAACGGCATATTTCCTTTGATCACTCTATCATCTTCAATGGAAAACTGTTTTAAATAATTAAATAATTTATCGGCATCTTGTTCGGCATTTTCATCTAATTTTTCATATACATCTTGAATCAAAGAAAGATTATCCAGCATAAATTAAATAAAATTTTTTAAGAAATTAGAAATGTCTAAAAGCGCATCACTTCTAGTTGCAACACGCATCTTAACAAAATTTAAAACTCTTGGCAAGAGATTTAAATAATGATGTTTATTATCGCGAATCGATAAACGCGCAAAAATTCCCAATATTTTTAAATTTCTTTGCAACGATAAAATTTCATAATCTCTGATAAATATTTCTTTGCTGCTGTTTAAATTTTTTAAATAGTGGTTAAAAAGTAATTCACGATTTTCTTCATTTAAATCGCGCCTGGCATCTTCTAAAAGAGAAACAAGGTCATAAGCCTTAGAACCAATTACTGCATCCTGAAAATCAAGTAAACCGACTTTTTGATGATTTTTTCTTTGCGGCAAAAACATTAAGTTATCAGCATGATAATCGCGCAAAACTAAAACCTGATTTTCTTTGTCGAGCAAATCAAAAATTTTAAACCATAAAAATTTAAATTCTTTTTTTTGCTCAAGAGACATTGTTTTTTTCTGCAAAGGCAAATACCAATCAACAAACAACATAACCTCGCGAAACAACAGCGCGTTATTGTAAGGCACTATATCTTTCGGCGCAGGAATTTTATGCAATTCCGTTAAGCAATCACAAGCCAAATGATAAAGTTCCAATTCGCGCAGTTGCAATTCTTTGCCGGAAATTTTGGCCAAAATTCTGCCATAAGTATCATCATCTAAATCTTCCAACAATAAGAAGCCTTCTTCTTCACTGCGTGCAAAAATTTTTGGCGCGGAAAAATTATTTTGAATTAAAAAATCAGCAATTTTTTCGAATGGTTTTATATCTTCATGCGATGGTGGAGCAAACATTAAAATATGCGTCTTATCGTCGCAAACTATGCGGTAGTAAGAGCGAAATGATGCATCGCCGGCGATTTTAGTAATTTTACAATTATGAAAATTGTTTTTAGCAAGAAATTCACAAGCGATTTTTTCGTTGAGGGAGAACATAAAGTTTAGTTGTCAGTTGTCAGTGGTCAGTTAATTAACAGAATATCCTAGAACCTGTCGAAGCATGTGTTTAGGCTCTTAAGTGCAACACATGCTTCGACAGGCTCAGCATGACTATGAGTCGATATCAGAACATTGCGTAATTAATAATCCAACTTCGAATACCATTCCGGCGGATTAATATTTACTAGTCTGTCTTTTAAAATTTCGCTAAAAATTTTATGGGATTTTATTAAGCAATACCAATCCTTAACCGGTGCATAGTGGTGCCAGTTGATATCACCGAAATAATCAAGTACGGAAAGTTGTGAAGCTGCGGCAAAATCGGCAACGGTGATATGTTCACCGGCCAAGTATTTTCTGGTCTCTAGCAAATATTCAATATAACTTAAATGAATATTTAAATTGCGACGCGCCACACGCAGAATTTCAGAATTAGGAGCTGTTGATTCAGGTAAATAGCGGTTGAAGAAGCGCTCATTTAAAACATGTTTGCTAACTTCATAATAAAATTTTTCATCAAACCAATTTTGTAAACGCCTTACTTCGGCACGCTTAAGCAAAGAATCTCCCAAAAAACTTTTAGTTTCACGATGTTTTTCTTCAATATATTCAATAATCGCCGAGCTTACGGAAATAACGGCAGCATTAGCATTATCAAATAAAACCGGAACTGTTCCTGCCGTGTTCATCGCAATAAATTCTTTGCGCCTTTCCCAAAAATTTTCCTGAATCAATTCAAAACCGATTTCTTTGGCCGCAAGCAAAACGCGCACCTTGCGCGAAAAAGGACAGATTGAATGATGATAGAGACGATACATAAAATTTATTTTTAGAAAAGAGTCTGATCGACCTTGTTGCATGGCTCTTTATAAAAACTCAGTCTATTCATCCTCCCCTTGAGGGAGGATCGAAGCTACGCCAGTAGCTTCGAGGAGGGGTTGCGATGTAAAACACAAATAATTTTTTGCATTCATTAATCTCCGAGTAAAACCCCTCCTCGAAGCTGTTTACACAGCTTCGATCCTCC
>CAZDLU010000039.1:0-9980 GCA_964506725.1 uncultured Rhizobium sp. | reverse complement strand
TTTGACTGAATGCAAGAGGTTTTTGGGATTTTTTGTTAAGCGCGACTGGGGTTAAAGTATCAATTATGTTTTGTGGACGTGTAGGAGCGCTCATAATTTATGTGATCAAAATAATACAAATAAAACTTTTTATAAGAAAAGTTAAATTTTATATTGACCACGCATTTCGCAAAGTCAAGTGCGCTGATTTCTCAAAAAATCGTATAGATAAACGGAGCTAAAGCGGAGCCTTGTGCAACCACTAAAATCAAGCCTAGAAGCAGCATCACCAAAATAACCGGCAGCAACCAGAATTTTTTTCTAACCTTCAAAAAAGCCCATAATTCTTTAATCAATGACATATTATTTAATGATTTTTATTAACTTATTAGCAATGGTTTGTGCCACAATTTTAGAGCCTTCATCGGTGACGTGAACTGCATCGTAAATATATTTTTCCTCAGGTTTAATGGCGCGCGCTAAATCAATCAGAAGCACATTATTTTCTTTAGCCACCTGACGCGTAATTTCATTAAAATCGGCATATAATTGTCGATAAATTTCATTAAATTTTTTATCACCGTGACCAGTCGTAAAATCAAGATTGTTTTCAATGCGATTAAACTGGGTAGCAAGCACCGGCGTGGCTTTAGCCGCCTTTGTAATTGCAATAAATAATTCCAAAATTTGTCGATGTTCAGCGCGAATTTTTTTACGATATTCTTCATCATAAATTAAATTTACATAAGGTGATTTTTCCCATTCATTACGAAATTTTCTAAGCAAATCCGTGTTTTTGCTAAAGCATCCGATATTCGATCTGCTGGCATTGCGATTCCAATAGCTTCCTTCGTAGAGTAGGGTGGAAAGGTCGTTGATACTTTCCATTCTTATCACAATATCAGGCTTCATCGGAATAATTTTATTCACCAAATTATTTAGCGAGTGAATCGTGTTATTACCGCTTTTTCCGGCATTATAAGAATTAATTTTTTTATGAGTTTTTTCTTCCAGAATTCTACCGGTTAAATAAGGAAAACGGAAAACCTCTTCAACCATCTCGCTTTCAGTAGTAGAGCCGCCTAAGAAGAAAATTTTTATATCAGGATTCTCGTGAATTTTACTTGGTTTTACAAAGCCGTTTTCATCAACATTAAAAGCATATTTAGCACCTTTGTTATAAGGTGGATTGCGAAAAGAATTTTCATTTGGATGATTCTCGCGCATCACAATATTACGCTTGCCGCCGCATCTTATTTGGTAAACTGCGCGATCGATAATGCTATATTCTTCGGCACCAGGCGCATCTTGCAAAATATCCAGTGATAAAACAAAAATAAAAAGCGCTACGAAAAATAAATTTACAAAAATTAAAATTAATTTTTCGTGCGCTTCAAAAAATTTTTTTTTCATTT
This sequence comes from uncultured Rhizobium sp., assembly GCA_964506725.1. Lineage (GTDB taxonomy): Bacteria > Pseudomonadota > Alphaproteobacteria > Rickettsiales > UBA1997 > UBA2645. The sequence continues at coordinate 8,586 of CAZDLU010000039.1, read as the reverse complement.
ATTGGTTATGGAGAAATTCGCTACTAAAATACTAGACTAAACTACTAGAATTTGTTTTTTATAAAACTCTTTGTCATGCTGAGCCTGTCGATGCATGTGTTATGCTCGGAGCTTGAAAACATGCTTCGACAGGCTCAGCATGACTATGAGTTTTATTTCGAAACCAGATAAATTACTTACTAGATTCAAGCATCCACAAAGCTTTTTCATGTATTTTTACGCGCTGAATAAAAATATCAGCAGTGCCTTCATCATCATTTTCTTGTGCAATTACAATTGCCTCTTTAAGCAGGCGAATCAAGGATTGGTGATCAAGCGCCAAATCTTGCACCATTTCTTTTGCCGACAAATTTTCATCGCCTTTTTTGGTTTTTGCAATTTTAGCAAAATGCTCAAAACTGGCTTCCACCTTGACTCCAAGAGCTCTCATTCTTTCGGCAAACTCATCGGTTGAGTCGAATAAATCTTCATATTGCGCCTGAAATAATTCGTGCAAAGGCTTGAAATTAGGGCCTGTAACGTTCCAATGATAATTTTGAGTTTTAATTGTTAAAGCATAGCTATTAGCTAACGCTTCCTCCAATGTCTTGACGACCTTATTTTGATTAGTCATAAACTACTCCACAATAAATCCGTTAATTTTAAAAATTTTTTTTGCGGTGCCACTTTTTAGAAAACGCATAAATTCCCGTGCCGCCTCCATATTATCGCCGGCAATTACAAGCGCTTGGTAAAAAATATTACGGTCTTTATTTCTGGCGATTATTAGAAAATCCTTATCATTGTTAACTTGGCTTGCAAGCAGTAGCCCGTACTGATTTTTTTCGCTTTTAATCAGGCTTAGAATTGGCGTGCGATCTTCATTTAGCTTATAAAATAATTTTAAATCAGAAAAATTATAATCGCTAAGCAAGTCGCTAACTACCTTGCCTGAGGAGCTATTTTTATTATCGCAAATTATGGTAGCTTTGCTTTGGTTTAAAAATGATAATTTTTTTTCAAAGGATAGATTGTCATCAAGGAGCTCTTTGAAAATCGTCGCTGAGCTTGGCGCTGTAAGAACAATTTCATCTTGAGCAATGTATCCTATATTATACACGTCAATTAACCCCTTCTGGCGCAAGGATTCAATCAAGCCTGAATGTGCTGAAATAAAAATATCAGCTGGTTCTCCTGCATCAATGTCGCTGATCAAGTCGGAAGTGGCATTAAAGTTTACCGCTACAATCACATTATTTTTTTGAGAATAGACGCGAGCAAGTTCAGTAAGCGCAACCGACATATTCGGTTCGGTGAATATAGTCAAATTGCGGCTGGCAATGGCAAAAGAAGATTCGTTAAAAGTTATTAAAAATAAGCAAAATAGAAATAAAATTTTTCTAATCATTTTTTAAATTTCTAACATTTTTTGACGATCAGCATCAATTTCGTTAAATACCTCTTCCCACGTTCCCACCGTAGAAGCTTTGCTATATTCGGTTACACGATTTTCAAAGAAATTGGTATGCTCAACGCCGTTTAAAATCTCATCAAGCCACGGCAAAGGATTAATGTCAATCATGTAGATATCTTTGAGCCCAAGTTGGTTCAAGCGGCGATCAGCGATGTAACGAATGTAACGTTTCACCTCACGCGAAGTTAAACCCTCGACATTCCCCATTTCGAAAGCCAGATCGATGAAGGCATCTTCGAAGTGCACGATTGTAGCGCAGGCTTCATATAAATGACCTTTCAATTCTTCATCCCAAACTTCCGGATTTTCTTGCACAAAAGTGCGGAAAAGTTTGATAATGGAATTAGTGTGCAAACTTTCGTCGCGCACCGACCAAGCCACGATTTGCCCCATTCCCTTCATCTTTCCGAAGCGTTGAAAATTTAACAAAATTGCAAAAGAAGCAAATAATTGTAAACCTTCGGTAAAGCCACCAAACGCTGCCAGAGTAAGAGCGATACCTTTTTTGGTATCGACACCGAACTTATGCATGTAATCATATTTATCTTTCATTTCCTTATATTTCATGAATGCTGAATATTCTGTTTCCGGCATTCCGATCGTATCAAGCAAGTGCGAATAAGCCGCGATATGCACCGTTTCCATGTTGGAAAAAGCCGCTAACATCATTTGCACTTCAGTTGGTTGAAATACGCGGGCGTAATGCTTCATGTAGCAATTATTTACTTCAATATCGGCTTGCGTAAAGAAACGAAAAATTTGTGTCAAAAGATTTTTTTCGCTCGCCGTCAAATTATGCTTCCAGTCGCGTACATCGTCAGCTAAAGGAACCTCTTCGGGTAGCCAATGAACTTGCTGTTGTTTTAACCAGGCATCGTAAGCCCAAGGATAGTTGAAAGGCTTGTAAATTGGCTTCGAATCTAAAAGAGACATAAACTATATATAGTAGTTAAATTAAAAAAAGGACACAGCATATTGTGTTTGCAAATTTTTAAGATGCAAAATGAATTTTAAAAAATTTCTAGCTTTATTTCTTTTGGTTCATTATAAATAAAATCCATTTTTTTTAAAAAAATATCAATCAATTTCAAAAATTATGTCAGTTCTAGTCGGCAAAAAAGCTCCTGATTTCACAGCTTCTGCAGTTATGCCAAATAATGAAATCAATGATAAATTCAACCTGCATTCTTATCTAAAGGGAAAAATCGGTGTGTTATTTTTCTATCCTCTAGATTTTACTTTCGTTTGTCCCTCTGAAATTATCGCTTTTGACAATCATTTAAAATCTTTTAAAGAACGCGGCGCTGAGGTAATTGGCGTGTCGGTTGACTCGAAATATACGCATTTAGCTTGGAAAAATACCGAAGTAAATAAAGGCGGAATTGGTCAAATTCAATATCCTTTGGTGGCTGATTTGACTAAACAAATCGCGCGTGATTATGACGTTTTGTTAGGTGAAGCTGTAGCTTTGCGCGGTACTTTCTTAATTGATCAGGAAGGCGTTGTGCGTCACCAAGTTGTAAATGACTTGCCACTTGGCCGTAGCATCGAAGAAGCTTTGCGCATGGTTGATTCTTTGATTTTCAATCAACAGAACGGCGAAGTTTGCCCGGCTGGTTGGAACAAAGGCAAAAAAGGCATGAAAGCTGATGCAAAAGGCGTTGCTGATTACTTAGCAAATAACGCAAAAGATCTTTAGTTTCTAAAAGCTGCGGAAGTGCTTAGGCGCTTGGGCGCTTAAGCACCTAAGCACCAGCATGCTTTAGCATGCGAAAGCACTTAAGCACTTTCCTCGTAAAAACTCCCCTTGACAAAAAATTAATCCCAACTAAAATCCTCGCCCTTAAAAAATTTTCTTTTACAAAACAAAGCATTAAAATGCCTACAATTAATCAATTAATCAGAAAGCCTAGAGTTAAGCAAACCGCTAAAAACAAGGTTCCGGCAATGAAAGCTTGCCCGCAAAAAAGAGGAGTTTGTACTCGTGTTTATACTACAACTCCTAAAAAACCGAACTCGGCTTTGCGTAAAGTTGCACGTGTTAAATTAACTAACGGATTCGAAGTTATCGCTTATATCCCGGGTGAAGGTCACAATTTGCAAGAACACTCAGTGGTTGCAATCCGTGGTGGTCGTGTAAAAGACTTGCCGGGTGTGCGCTATCACATCATTAGAGGTTATTTTGATACTCAAGGTGTTAAAAATCGTAAACAAGCCCGTTCTAAATACGGCGCTCAAAAACCTAAATAATTTTTATAAACAAATATGCGTAGAAGAGCAGCAAAGATCAGAAAAATTTTCCCTGATGCAAAATATAACGAAGTAATCGTTTCAAGATTTGTTAACCGTTTGATGAATGACGGTAAAAAATCAGTTGTGGAAAAAGCTATTTATGAAGCTTTTGACAATTTGGAAAAAAAATTAAAGAAAAATCCGGTTCATATTTTCAAAGAAGCTTTAGAAAATGTTACGCCAAAAATTGAAGTTAGATCTAGAAGAATCGGTGGTGCAACTTACCAAATTCCGGTTGAAGTTCCGGCTAGAAGAGGCTCGGCTCTAGCATTGAAATGGCTAAAAACCGCTATTGAAAATATCAAAGGTAAAGAATTGTCAACTAAAGTTGTGACAGTTGTTTTAGAATCTCTAGAAAATAAAGGTTGGGCCGTTAAGAAAAAAGAAGAAGTATTTAAAATGGCTGAAGCTAATAAAGCTTTTGCGCATTATCGTTGGTAGTGTTATTTAGTGCTCAGGTGCTCGAGTGCTCAGGTGCTCCGGCCCTATGTTGAAACTATTTAGAATCAACTTAGGACCCGAGCACTTGAGCACTCGAGCACCTGAGCACCTGAGCACTTTTTATGACGCATCCCGCAATTGACATCATCATCCCCACTCACAAAAAAGACCTCGCAATCCTCGAATACTGCATTGAAGCCGCAAAAAAGAAAATCGCCGGCGCTAGAAGAATTATCGTAATTTCCAAAGAAAAATATTCCAATAATGCTGAATGGTTTGATGAAGCACTTTTCCCATTCTCTTTTGAAGAAGTTGCCAGTTTATTGCCGAACAGAAACCATGTCGGTTGGAATTATCAACAATTGTTAAAATTATATGCGCCGCTAGTAATTCCCGGCGTTGCAGATAATGTGTTGATTCTTGATAGTGACACTGTTTTTTTTCGCAAAGTTAAAATGTTTGATAAGGCGGGAAGGCCTTTTTATAATATCAGCAAAGACAAAAATATTTTGCGCACGCCCTTTGATATCAGGGTTTCCGATCATATTGATAAATTATTTCCGGCAATTTCCAGAAAATATCTTCCAAGTCAATTTAATGCAGTTTCTGGCATATGCCACAACATGATTTTTAATCGCAAAATCATTAGTGAACTTTTTGCTAAAATTGAAAATTATCACAAAGAAAAAAATAATCTCGATCTGCCGTTTTACAAGCTGCTTCTAAAGTTTTCAAGCAGTGACATGTCGCTTTCGGAATATCAAATTTATTTTAATTACATAGTAATTTTTCATGAAAAAGAAATCGCCATTCGTAAATTAAAATATAAAAATACCGCTGATTTTAGTAGCATTACAAAATATCGCTGGCGCTTCAAATATCATTATTGCTCTTTCCATTCCTACTTACGCGGCACAAAAACCAAGTGCAATATTTCTGCGTGTCTAAAAAAAATATTCAAAAAATTATTTTTGTTTGAGAGATGGAATATTGGAATTGTTGAAAAAAATATTACGGAATTTTTAACTATTCCTAATCAAGAAATAAAATGGTTAGCTCCTAGATGCAGATTCCGCGCGGATCCGTTTGGTCTTATTGATAAAAATAATAAAAAACAAATTTTTTTTGAAAGCTATTCTTACATTACTCGTCGCGGTTTTATAAAAAATATTACGCTTGATGGCAATTTAAAAATTGCTGAAGAAAAGATTGTTTTGCAAAATAAATCTCATCTTTCTTATCCTTATATTTTTAACGATGGTAAGAAAAATTATGCATTGGTTGAATCTTACAAATCAAAGGCTTTAACGTTGTATGAAGTTGATGAAAATAATAATTTTGTTGAAATTAAAAAAATATTTTCTGATTTAGAAATTGTTGATCCGTCAATTATAAAATATAATGAAAAATGGTGGTTATTTTTTAATCAAAATAAAGAAGGAGATGATAAGTTATTTTTAGCTTATAGCGATGATTTATTTGGTGAATTTAAAATGCACAAAAAAAATCCGATCAAGATGGATATAGCATCGGCGCGGTCCGGTGGCCAAATTTTTCTGCACAAAAATTCACTTTATCGTCCTGCACAAAATTGTGAAATTTCTTATGGCAGATCATTAGTAATAAATAGAATTACGGAAATTTCAGAAGAAAATTTTACTGAAATTGCTGAAATTGAAATTACACCAAACCAACTGGGACCTTGCAAAGAAGGGCTTCACAACATTTCTAAATTAGGTGAAAATTTTACGTTAGTTGATGGAAGAAAATATGTGTTCGCGATTTATAAACCGCTGATTGGAGTGGTGAGGATGGTTAAAAGAGTGCTCGGGTGCTCAAGTGCTCGCGCTGGCGCTAGTGCTCGGGCCTTAAGTTAAGAGTAATGAGCTTTTACATAGGGCCCGAGCACTAGAGCACCCGAGAACTATTTATTTCCACTTGTTATTTACACACTTACTTGCTAAAATGCCCCGCCTTTTATTTCTTTAACTTTTCAAAAAACACTTTATGGCACGTCAAATCGAAATCGAAAAATACCGCAATATTGGGATCATGGCCCACATTGATGCTGGAAAAACAACAACTACCGAACGTATTCTTTTTTACACCGGAAAATCGCACAAAATTGGTGAAGTGCATGATGGCGCGGCTACAATGGACTGGATGGAACAAGAGCAAGAGCGCGGCATTACCATTACTTCTGCGGCGACAACATGTTTTTGGAAAAACAACCGAATCAATATTATCGATACGCCGGGACACGTGGATTTCACTATCGAAGTGGAACGTTCCTTGCGTGTTTTAGACGGTGCGATTTGCGTATTTGACGCTGTTGCCGGCGTTGAACCGCAATCAGAAACTGTATGGCGCCAAGCTAATAAGTACAAGGTTCCGAGAATGTGTTTTGTGAACAAAATGGACAGAATTGGTGCCAATTTCTTCCGTTGTGTGGATATGATGAAAACACGTCTGGGAGCGCGTCCAATCCCGGTGCAATTGCCAATCGATCAAGCTGAAAACTATGGTGGCTTGATTGATTTAATCAAAATGAAAGCCGTTGTTTGGAAAGACGAAACAATGGGTGCCGATTATACTTTGGAAGAAATTCCGGCACACTTAAAAGCACAAGCTGATGAATATCGTCAATTGCTTGTGGAAGCTGCGGTTGAGCAGGACGACAACCTAATGGAAAAATATTTAGGTGGCGAAGAAATTTCGGAAGAAGATCTGAAAAAGTGCATCAGAAAAGCAACAATTGCCGGTGCTTTCATTCCGGTTTTAAATGGAACTGCTTTCAAAAATAAAGGTGTTCAAACTTTGCTCGATGCAGTAGTTGACTATCTTCCAAGCCCAGTTGATATTAAAGAAATTCCGGCAATTAATAATAAAACCGAAGAAGCTATTACAATTAATTGCGGTGATAAGAAATTTGCTGGTTTGGCTTTCAAAATCATGACCGATCCGTTCGTTGGTTCTCTAACTTTCGTGCGTATTTATTCTGGTATTCTAACTGGCGGTTCTGGCGTTGTTAATACTACAAAAAACAAAAAAGAAAGAATTGGCCGTATTCTTTTGATGCACGCAAATAATCGCGAAGACATCAAGGAAGCGCATGCCGGCGACATTGTAGCGCTTGCTGGTTTGAAAGATACGACAACTGGCGATACGCTTGTTGAGCAAGATTATGACATTATTTTAGAAAGAATGGTTTTCCCTGAGCCGGTAATTGAAGTTTCGGTTGAACCTAAGTCAACTGCTGACCAAGAAAAAATGGGTATGGCTTTGTCACGCTTGGCTTCAGAAGATCCTTCGCTTCGTATCGAATCAGATCAAGAATCTGGTCAAACTATTCTAAAAGGAATGGGTGAATTGCATCTTGAAATCATCGTGGATCGTATGAGACGCGAATTCAAAGTGGAAGCCAATATCGGTCAACCGAAAGTTGCTTATCGCGAAACTATTACCAAGAAAGTTGAAATCGATTATACGCATAAAAAACAATCTGGTGGTTCTGGTCAATTCGCGAAAGTAAAAATCATCTTCGAACCAATGCCTGCCGATATTACCGAAAACTTCACTTTTGAAAGTAAAGTTGTGGGCGGACGTGTTCCGAGAGAATTTATTCCAGGCGTTGAAAAAGGTTTGGAATCAGCCAAAGAAACCGGATTCTTGGCAGGTTATCCGGTAGTTAGATTAAAAACTACACTTATGGATGGAGCCTTCCATGACGTGGATTCATCGGTTCTTGCCTTCGAAATCGCGGCTCGTTCTGCTTTCCGTGAAGCTATGGAAAAAGCCGGTTCAATTATTCTTGAACCAATCATGAAAGTAGAAGTTGTAAGCCCGGAAGAATATATGGGTGACGTGATCGGGGACATTAACTCACGTCGCGGTCAAATTCAAAACGTGGAAGCACGTGATGTGGCGCAAGTAATTACTGCAAAAGTTCCACTTGCTTCAATGTTTGGTTATGTAAACAGCTTGCGTTCCTTGTCACAAGGTCGTGCCAGCTATAGCATGGAATTTGATTGTTACGAGCCGGTTCCAAACAACGTTGCTGAAGAAATTAAAGCTAAGAAAAAAGCTTAATTAATTATTTAGTCACACCACAAAAAAATCTAAATATTTTGCTTGCAAAATATTTTCAAATCACCAAAATGTAGTCCCTCTTGTTCTTTAAAAAATAAGATGACACCGCTTGAAGCCTTGATTTTACTGGTCTTAAAGCCGTTTTAAGTAAAAAATTTTCCAAAGAAAATTATTAAATAAATTTTCTTTGCTGAATTTTTTTCGATTTTAAATTTTTTTAAAATCATTTTATTGTTAATATTTTTGGTAAGAGAAAATGACCAAACAAACCTTCCAACGCACGAAGCCTCACGTAAATATTGGTACTATTG
>CAZDLU010000038.1:0-10338 GCA_964506725.1 uncultured Rhizobium sp. | reverse complement strand
GTGTGGAACCACTCGATACATCCCGAACTCGCAAGTGAAACGCACGTAGCGCCGATGGTATTTGGTCTTTAGGTCCAGTGAGAGTAGGTGATCGCCAAGCTTATAAGTGGCATTGTTAGAAAATGAAAAGCCCGCTTAACTTCTAAAAAAGTTAAGCGGGCTTTTTTTTGTTTTCTTAAAAGGGGCTAGGCTACTTTTCCAAAAAAGGGGCTTGGCCCCTTTTCAAATGGTTTGGCGATTTTTTTTGTGAGCATGAATGGTAGGTTAAGATTGAAATATCGATCTGTGTTATAGTACTATACCAAAACATACTCTCCTAACCAACTTCGTCTTTTTGGTGAAAATTTGCTCGACAAATAACGCTGTATCGCCTGACACAGCTTATATTTGTTGTCGCAATTTTTCCTCAAAAATACTTTGTTGGTTAGGAGTATAGATTTATGTTTTGGTATAGCTTATGATTATAACGGGTGCGGAGTTGGCAGCACCATGTTCATTTCAATTAATTCATCGCATCTTTCAGAAAAACCACATCACAATTTTTTACAACTAAATAATCCTCGCAATCACTAAACTTTTTACAATCCGCACTTACATCAGGATTTCTTTCGCATTCATCAAAATTAATATATTTTAGCAAAAAATGATCTTCGTTTTTTCTTTTGCAAAGTCTGAAATTGTTGAATCCGTCTGGCATTAAAGCATAAACTTCAGCTTGATTTTCTTTTTCAGTAAAAATGGTAAATTCTTGCAGGCCTGTGAAATTATAGCCATCTTCAAAAAAGTCAGTTTTACTAATTAATTGCGAAGGATCGTAGGCCTGATTGAAGCCGTAAATTGCCGGAGCGAAGTCGCATTTATTTGGTTCTTTTATATTACCTTTTATTTTGGTTACATGGCCATTTTTAACATCACCAAACTTATATTTGCCATCTTTGATTTTAAAAAAGAATTTAGCATCCGGCGTTTCTTGCATAGCAAAAACGCGTCCATTTAAAATAGTAATGCGAGTTGGGTGGTAGTATTTTTCATCGCGTTCTCCATCACGGTAAAAACAAGGTTCGTTAATATATTTCTCGCATTCACTTTGCGTTAAATCTTTTTTAAAAAAATAATTATCGCCGGCATAGGCGAAATTACTGAAGGCAAGGGTTATAATTAAAATTTTTAGTAACATGATAAAAGTGCATAAAGACTTTCTAAATAAGGAGTTTTAACGGATTTATTTTTAGCGAAACGTAAAGCATTTCCTAAAATGGCTTCTGTTTCCATTTCTCTGTGAGCCTCAAAATCAAGCAGCATGCTGGTTTTATAAGGTGTCATTTTTTCCGTAGCTGTTATATTTTTTTCTATTACATCGACTTCAAGATTACAACCATCAGCTTCTGCAAGCATATAAACTTCCTGCATAATATTTATAGCTAAATTTTTTGCCGCAGGGTTTCTTAGAATTTCTTGCGTATTAATGCCGCCACATAGGACTGACATTGGATTGAAAGCGGCATTCCAAATTAATTTTTTCCAACGCTCAGTTTTAATATTTGCTGAAGCCTCGCAAGGTACGCCGGCTTTTATAAAAAGCTCAACTAATTCTAAAGTTTTTGCTGAAATTTTATGGGGATAATTTCCAAGAACCAAGCGACCGAAATCTTGATGATGTGTGGTATTGGCATCAATTTTATTAGCACAAACAAAAGCGAGGCCGCTGATTAATTGATGGTTGGGAAATTTATCAAGTATCGGGTTTTCAATATGAATGCCATTTTGAATTAAAACTATTGCGGTAGTTTTGTTTAGAATTGATGATATTGAGTCAATTACTGAAGCTTGCGGTAACACTTTCGTTGCGATAATTGCAAAATCGAATTCTTCCTCGCATTCATTGGTGTTAAGGTAAGTATTCTGCGGACGAAAGTTAAAATCGCCCCACGTGCTTCTAATGTTGATTCCATGCATTTTGATGACATCATAATTAGAGCGGCAAATAAAAGAAACTTCTGCTCCTGCTTGATGTAATTTGCCGCCATATAAACTGCCGATAGCGCCGGCCCCGACAATGATTATTTTGGTCATAAATCTTGAATTATTGCAAAGGATACCTATATTACTCGCATTCCTTAAATTTTATAGAACTCGATGAAAAATAATTCACGCAATTTTTTAACTTGGCTGATCATTTTTGCGGTAGTGATGATTCTTTCCAACATCTTGGGCGGGCCTGACGGACTTGGCGCGAATAAGTTGGCCTTTAGTGACTTCATGAAAAAAGTGGAAGCCGGAGAGGTTTCAAGTGTTGAAATTAAAGGATCGGATTTGGTTGGAAAATTAAAAAGCGGGGCGCAATTTTATACTTATTTGCCGGATTATCCTGATTTAGTTGATAAATTGCAAAGTTCCGGAGTTGAAATAAATGCTTTACCTTTAGTAAGTAAATCAGAGCGTTTAATTGGCGGAATTTTAGGCTGGTTGCCCTTTATTTTAATGATTGCGCTTTGGGTGATGTTTGCGCGCGGAGCTTCCGGTGGCGCGGGCGGACGTGGTGGTGCATTCGGTTTTGGTAAATCACGTGCAAGACTTTTGCAAGAAAATAAAAATAAAGTTACATTTGCCGATGTGGCGGGTATTGATGAAGCTAAACAAGAGCTTTCCGAGATTGTTGATTTCTTAAAAGATTCCAAAAAATATACTGAAGTTGGCGCACGGATTCCGCGTGGCTGCTTGTTGATTGGTTCTCCGGGTACCGGTAAAACCTTGCTTGCACGCGCCATTGCCGGTGAGGCGGGTGTGCCGTTTTTTTCAATTTCCGGTTCTGATTTTGTGGAAATGTTTGTAGGTGTAGGCGCAAGTAGGGTGCGCGACATGTTTGAACAGGCAAAAAAACAAGCGCCTTGTATTTTATTCATTGACGAAATTGATGCGGTTGGTCGTCACAGAGGCTCAGGAGTAGGAGGCGGCAATGATGAGCGTGAGCAAACTTTGAATCAACTTCTTGTGGAAATGGATGGTTTTTCGGAAAATCAAGGTGTGGTGGTTATTGCTGCCACTAACCGCGCCGATGTTTTAGATCGTGCACTACTTCGTCCGGGAAGATTTGATCGTCAAATTACGGTACCAAATCCGGATATTTTAGGGCGTGAGCAAATTTTGGCGGTTCATGCTAAAAAAATTGCGGCGGCTTCTGATATTGATATTAAAACAATTGCGCGAGGAACACCTGGTTTTGCCGGTGCCGATTTAGCTAATTTAATAAATGAAGCAGCACTTTTAGCCGCGCGCCACGGTCAGAAAATGGTGACGATGCGCAATATGGAAGAAGCCAAAGATAAAATTATGATGGGCGCTGAACGCAAGTCAATGGTTATGCAACAATCCGAAAAAGAACTTACGGCCTATCATGAAGCAGGACACGCAATTACCGCGATTAATTGTCCGAATTCTGATCCGATTCATAAGGCCACGATTATTCCGCGCGGACGCGCTTTGGGTCTTGTTATGCGCTTGCCGGAAAATGATCGTTTTTCAGTTACGCGCGCTAAATTGCATGATGATTTGGTGGTGGCGATGGGCGGACGTGCGGCTGAAGAATTGATTTTCGGCTATGAAAAAGTTACCACGGGTGCTTCTTCCGATATTGAACAAGCAACTAATATGGCGCGTAATATGGTAACGCGTTGGGGCTTGAGCGACAAGGTGGGAACGATTGATTATTCAGTTGATGAAGGTTCAAAATTTTATGCGGCAACTAAAGATTTTTCTGATGAAACTGCGAGAATAATTGATGAAGAAGTGAAGCGAATCGTTAGTGAAGCTTTGGCGCGGGCTAAAGAAATTCTAGCGGAAAAGAAAAATGATTTAGAAAAATTGGCAAAAAATCTACTTGAATTTGAAACGTTAACCGGTGATGAAATTAAAGATTTACTCGCCGGGAAAGAAATCAGAAAAGTGGGCGTTCATACTGAAAGTAGTGATTCAAATAATAATGGCAGGTTTTTGCCTAACGTTAGTGAGAATTAATTTTTAAAAATAGATTATGCAATTTGAAGTATCAAAACAAGTTTTGCTAAAAGCAATTTCAAGCGTGAATGGTGCGGTAGAAAAGAAAAATACCATTCCGGTTTTGCAAAATATAAAGATTGAAGCTAAGGCGGATAAAGTAACGCTCGCTGCTACGGACATGGATATTCTGGTTACTTCAACTTTTGAAGCTGACATGAAAAAAGGTGGAATTACCACGGTTCCGGCGCAAATGTTTTTTGATATTGTCAGAAAAATTCCGGACGGAGCTGCGATTATGTTGACTCAAGAAAGTCCGACAATTTTGCAAATTAAATCCGGCAAATCTAAGTTTAGTTTATCTTGTATTGATGCCACAGAATTTCCAAATTTATCGGAAGGTGAATTAGGTGAAGAAATTATTGTTGAAGGCGAAAAATTAGCTGAAATGATTGATAAAACGCGCTTTGCGATTTCTAATGATGAGACGCGTTATTATTTAAATGGTTTATTTTTACAGGCGATCAAACGCGATTCGGGCTTTGAGCTTAGAACCGTTGCGACAGACGGTCACAGACTGGCTTTATCATTTTTGGTTGCACCTAATGTTAAAACGGAATTCGGTATAATTTTGCCAAAAAAATCGGTAGCTGAAATCAGAAGAATTATTGATGATTGTAAAGAAATAAAAATTTTGGTTTCGCGCGTAAAAATTAAAATTATTGCCGGTGCTACAACAATTATTTCTAAATTAATTGATGGTGAATTTCCTGATTATAATCGCGTTTTGCCAAAGGATAATAATCATATCGCGATGATTGATAAGAAAAATTTTTTCGATTGCGTTGACCGTGTTTCAACAGTGGCGCTTGATAAGCATAAATCTTTAAAATTGATTATTGAAAATGGCAAAGTGACTTTGCAAGTTGGTACGAACGATAATTCGATTGCTTATGAAGAGCTTGATGTGAACTACACAGGCGAGCGCATCGAGACCGGTTTTAATGCGCGCTATCTTTTGGATATCATCGGACATATTGATGCAGCGGAATTGTTGATGCGCTTTAAAGACGGCAATTCTCCGGCTTTGATTGAGGCTAAAGATATGAGTTCGGTGTTTGTTATTATGCCGGTGAGGGTTTAGTTGTCAGTTGTCAGTGGACAGTTGTCAGTTATGATTAAAAAATTACTCCTCACAAATTTCCGCAACTTTCCTTCCAAAAAAATCAGCTTTGAAAAAAATATAATTTTATTTGCCGGAAAAAATGGTTCGGGGAAAACTAACTTGCTTGAAGCCTTGTCGCTCTTGGGTCGAAGTGCGGCTTTGCGTGGTGATGATTTTGAAGAAATGGTAAAGCAAGGGGAAAAAAATTTTGCGCTGTTTGCTGAAATTTACGGCCACGAATTTATCGAAAAAATTGCGCTGTCTTATAATTTAGATGATAAGAAAAAAATTTTTTATATTAACGAGGAAGTAGTTAGTTCTAAGCGCCAGAGTGATTTCAAAAATTATTTAATTAATTTTATTTGCCTCACTCCACAGCTTGAACAATTATTTATTTTAGGAAAATCAGAGCGCAGAAATTATTTGGATAAAATTGTGCTCGACTTAGATTTAGCACATAATACCAGGCTTAATGATTATCAAAAATTACTTAAAGAAAGATTGCTGATTTTGCAAAAATATCGTGAAGCAAAAGCTGGAGAAAAATGGTTGGATATTGTGGAAAATAATATTGTAGAACTCGGTGTGGCAATTGCATCAGCGCGCGTTGAGGCTGTTGACTTCTTCAATCGCGCCATTTTAGATTTTTCACTGAATTTTCCTAAAACAAAATTACAAATTATCGGCGAAATTGAAGAAAAAATTCATCAAATAAGCGCGGTAAAAATTGAAGAATTTTATCGTGAGAAATTAAAGCAGAGCAGGGCGCAAGATTTGGCAAGTTTTAGAACTGATTTCGGGGTTCATCGCGCCGATTTTGATGCGATTTTTTTAGAAAAAAATATCTCGGCGCGCCTTTCTTCAACGGGAGAGCAAAAAGCCATTATGACCGCGATAACACTGGCGCGCGCCAAGATTTCCGCTGAGTACAAAAATCAACCGACAGTTTTAATTTTTGATGAAATTGTTTCGCATTTGGATGAGAAGAGAAAAAAGGATTTACTTGATGAGATTGTAAAAATAAATTTACAGACGTTTTTAAGTGCAACTTCGCAAGACTTACTGCCACAAGGGTTTGGTGATATTGTTGAAGTTCATAAATTATCTTGATTTTTGGAAATTAGTTGCCAAGTTGATAAACATTTCAATTTTAATTAAATATGTCAGCGCCAGCAAATTTATCTTATACCGTTGCCGATTGTTTTAGAAAAGCGTTGGAAGATCATGATATCTATCGAATTGAAGTTCCGCGTAATGGTCGAGATCCAATAATTTTTAGATCTGTAGAAAAAGATGAGAAAAGGACGGACATACAAGTAGCACATTGTGGAGCTATAGTAAGAAGAATAAAAGAAAAAATAATATCACAAAGAGCAATTGAAGACAGTGCTGATCCTGATTTTAAAGGATTTGCCACAGAAATTTCTTTAGATGAAGTTGCGGATAAATTACGCTATTTGCTAGTAACGGATTTGGGTTCGTTAGCTCGGTTAAAACAATTTGCCAGTCTTGCTGTTAGTAATTCTTATGATGAAGCTTTAAAATTTTTAGATAAGCCGCTTGAGAAGGCTCCTATAGCTATTGAATATTTCAAAGAAGTTTTTTCAAGTGCTGTTATTAGTAAGAAAAAAGGAATCAAATATGCGGTAATTACACAAGATGGTATTAACAAGGAACTTCTCTATGCTTACTGTGAAACAGTAATAAGAGGAATAAAAAATAAAATAATACTAAGATTGGTTGAGGAAAGGCCAGCTGCTCAATCTGAGGATGGGAAGGTGTCGTCTATAGAAATTGACAGTGCAGAAATTATAAACGAATTACAGCAATTAGCGAAAAAAGGTGGAACTTTGCACGAGTCCGTTGAAGCTATTAAAGAATATGCTAAAGAAGTAAAAAGAGAAGAATATGCTAAATCGCGGCCAGCAAGTAAGTCCAAAGCTAAACATGAAACTGTTGTTTTAAAACCCAGACCAAGTTCTTATACTATCCAAGACCCTTTTTTAGTAGATCTTCCTTTAAAAGGTCCTCCCTCAGATGCTGATTATAGAAATGGAGGAATTAATAATGAATTTGAAGAGCAAGATGATGATTTTTTAGGTGACGATGGTTTAGATTATTTTAAAGATCCGGAAGAATTAGTAGAAAAAGATGAGGAAAAAATTGTAGATAATATAAAAAAACGTCAAGCCCCTCATTCAATCGTTGATAATTCTAAAGGCGTGGCGCGTAAATTATCAAGGGTAGTTGGTAAGGATTTTGGAAGGCCATAATAAAATGACAAACATAATAATTTTTAACACTGATCTAAGAATAAAAGATAATCCGGCTTTTGCTGCGGCTTTAAAAAATTCTAAAAAAATTCTGCCGATTTTTATTTTGGATGAGGTTAATAGAAGACCAGTTGGCGCGGCTTCGAAGTGGTTTTTGCATCATGCGCTTTTGGCGCTCCGTGATGAATTGCAAAAAAAATATCAGTTAAAATTAATTTTAAAAAAAGGAAATAGTTTAAAAATTTTAGCAGAAATTTTTTCTAAAGAAAAAATCGAAGGCGTTTATTTTAACCGCGAATGCGAGCCTTATAATATTAAACTTCACGCTGAAATTAAAAAATTAGCGCAAAAAAATTCGGGGGAAGTTTTTGATTTTAAAGCGCAAACACTTTTCGATTTTGATGAGATAAAAACCGGTCAGGGAACGCCGTTCAAGGTTTTTACGCCTTTTTTTAAGGAATGTAAAAAGCATTTTTCTAAGATTGAAAAATTAATTCCAGAACCATCGCGCTGTTGCTTTGAGCAACCTCATAATCATCCTCATAGTTACCCTGAGCCTCACCTTCATAGTCACCCTGAGCTTGTCGAAGGGTGTGGGCGTACTCCGGAGTTTAAACACACCCTTCGACAAGCTCAGGGTGACACTGAGGTGGTTAGAGGTGACATTGATGATCTCGATCTACTTCCAAAAATAAATTGGACAAAAAATTTCGTCGTTGATTTTGATTATAAAAAAATTGAAAAAAATCTTGATGAATTTTTTGCAAAAAAAATTTTTAAATATAAAGAAGAAAGAAATATTTTAAGTGCTGATGGTAATTCTCACCTCTCGTCTTATCTAGCTTGGGGAATGATTTCAGTGCGGGAAGTTTTTTGGAAAATTCAAAATATTTCTACTGATTTTAACGAAAATATTGAACAATTTTTAGCGGAAATTTTTTGGCGCGAATTTTGTCATCATCTAATTTTTCATTTTCCGGAAATTGTTGACGAACCTTTTAATAAAAAATTTAAAAGCTTCCCGTGGCAGGAAAATAAAGTGCTCTTGCGTAAATGGCAAAAAGGCGAAACCGGATTTCCTATAGTTGATGCGGCGATGAATGAGCTTTGGCAAACCGGTTTAATGCATAATCGCGCGCGCATGATTGTGGCATCTTTCTTAACCAAAGATTTGTTGCTTCATTGGAAAGATGGCGAGGCGTGGTTTTGGGATTGTTTGCTTGATGCGAATTTAGCGAATAATGTAGCGAATTGGCAATGGGTGGCGGGATGCGGTGCCGATGCCGCGCCTTATTTTCGGATTTTTAATCCGAACCTACAGGCTGAGCGTTTTGATCCTGATGAAAATTATGTGAAAAAGTGGTTAAAAAAACGTGTTGATCCAATAATTGATCACAATGAAGCGCGTAAATTAGCGCTGATGCTTTATAAAAATTTATAACAAAAAAGAAAAGGGGTCTGACCCCTTTAGATTTTTATTTTACTCTCCGTTGATCTCACGATCAAAGGGGTCTGACCCCTTTTTCTAGATTTTTATTTCCACGCAAACCGGGCAATGATCGGAAGCTTTTTCTTGGTCGCGTACGCCTTTATCTTCGATGTTGGCATCAATTATTAAATCTGTTGCAAGAGGAGAAGCGAGTAAATAGTCGATGCGCATGCCTTTATTATGTTGCCACGAGCCGCCGCGATAATCCCACCAGGAAAAAGCTTGGTTTTGTGGATGCTTGATTCTGTATGTGTCGGAAAGTCCTAAATTTAAAAATTGACGGAATTTTTTTCTTTCTTCGATGTGAAAACAAATTGTTCCTTCAAGACTTTTCGGATCATAAACATCAATTTCTTCCGCGCCAACATTATAATCGCCGCCGAAAATTTGAATTTCATTATAGCCGAGAAGGCTAGAAAAATGTGCCTTTAAGGCATCATAAAATTTCAGCTTATATAAAAATTTACTTTCATCACCACCGCCGTTTGGAACGTAAATTGAAGCAACGCGAATTGCTTTATCCTTTACCGATACTACGGCTTCAATATAGCGCGCTTGTTCATCATCTGGTAAAGTTGGTAATTTTTTTATAACATCTTCAATTTTAAACTTCGATAAAATCGCCACACCGTTATAAGTTTTTTGTCCCGCCACGGCGGCGTTGTAGCCTGCATCAAGCAAAGGCTCAAAGGGAAAATTTTCTTCCAAACATTTTAATTCTTGCAGTAAAACAACATCGGGAGTGGAATTTTTTAGCCAAGCAAGAAGGTTGGGAAGCCGCGCGTTTATTGAGTTGATGTTGAGAGTTGCGATTTTGATTTGAGTCATAAAAAGTGCTTAAGGGTTTAGGTGCTTAAGTGCTTAAGCGGATTTCAGTGTTGCTTAAGCACCAGCGCTTCAGCGCGAAAGCACTTAAGCACTTAAGCACTTTAAAAAAGATCCTTCATAAAATGAAACCCGCGAATATAAAAATTATTTCTAAAATAAAGCGGATGCGAGCGTTTATTTTCGGTGTAGGAATCCAAAACAATTTTTTGGCAATTTAGTTTTTTGGCTTTTTCTTCTAAATATTGCAAAATTTTTTGGCCAATTCCGTGGCTTCTTTTGGTGCGATCAACAACCAGGTTGGAGGCTTGCAAATAGCGGCCGCAATAGAGCATTAAAAAAACCCAATAGCCGGAAACGCCAACCATTTCGCCGTTGATGTAAGCTGCCACCATTTTGAAATCGTTAGTGCTAATCATTTCTTCAACATAGGATTTGTAAGTTTCAAAACTCATTTTGTCATACATCTGTGCAATCAGTGGATAAGCGCTTTCCATTTCGGATAAGGTTGTTAGTTCTTTTATTTTTATTTCCATTTTGTTTTTGGTTTTTATGTAACACCGAGTCATTCACCCTAACCCTAACCCTAACCC
>CAZDLU010000037.1:0-10736 GCA_964506725.1 uncultured Rhizobium sp. | reverse complement strand
AAACCCAGTGTTTATCTAAATCAGTTGGGATTGAATTAAACGCGACTGGGGTTATATATACTGACTTATACCAAAAAGCTCTTGGCAAGGCGGAAGAATTCCTAAAACAAAATTTTGATGCAATTAAAGATGGTATTCCGACATTTGTAAAAAAAGAATTGCAAGAAGATGTAAGGAAAATGAAAGCTATGTCGCCATTGGTATTTGATGCGGGTACAAAGCGGGCTAGAATGCAATCATTACTTGAAGTTGCTTGCCACACTGATGATTATAAATTTTTGCGAGATGTTTTGTTTCCTGCTTATGGCACCGATCGAGAATTTCTTGAATTGCTGTTAAGAAGACGAGGAAAATTTGCTAAGAAAACCGATTTATTAATTTGGAACCATGTTGATGCCAATATGGCGGATCTTGGGGCTGTAGCTGTCGCAGGAAGCGATGTTGTTGTGCACTGTTGGAATGCGGAAGATTTTAAAAGTTTACGTTTTTTGCTTTGTGAAACTGCAAGTCGTGACAATATTTTAGCGCGTTTAAATGACCCCCGTAACATTGCATTTCGCAAAAGATTTTTACGAGATGCCGTGACAAATGGTTGTATAAATACAGTTTCGCGTACTATTAATGCTGCTAATATTGAAGATGATTTAGACGGAAATAGCGCGGTTGATATTGCTTTAACTAATTGCCATTTTCCTTTAGTGAAATTGTTACTAGAGCGCGGTGGAAGTCCTAATTGCCCGGGCATATCGGCTCCATTTGCGACAAACCGTTTGGATATATTGGAAGCCGTTTTGGAAAGTCCGCGAGTAAATTTCCATTATATGCTTGGCCAAGGGCTTGCTGCAGGCAATGATTCGGCCATTGATTTAATATTTAAAAAATGTGACGAAGCGGAAGAAAGAATCGGTAGTGGCAAAAGTCACATAGATGTGGTTGATGAAGATAGTTCAACTTTCTTACATATCGCAGCCGATACAAACAATGCCGTTATTGCCAATTATCTTATCAACAAAGGCGCGGACGTAAGGGCTCGCGATAAGTATGAAGCTTCTGCCGTTAACAGATCTTTGTTTATGAATGGGGATTCACCAGAGCGTGCCAAGATGCTTAAACTTTTGCTTGAAAGCGGCTCTGATATTTACAAAGATTTTAGCTATATTTTGGAAAAAGGCGAAGTCACGCAAGCTCTTGCTTTATTGGAAGCGGTTAAGAAAAACAGCGTGGCTGTTGATGCGGAAAAGTTGCGCAAAATGATTGAAACAATGACTCCGCGAATCGGTTTTGATGCGGTGGCAATATCAGCAAAATTAATAGAATTATTTGAAGGCAGAAAATTTGTTGAGAAGGCGTTACGTGAAAATAGATTAAATGAGTTGGGACCGGAAGCGGACGCTATAATCAAGGAAAATGCCAGCTATTTATTGCATTACATTGTCAACTTAAAAAAACCAGACGCGGTTGCTGCTGGCATGATGCGGATAATTTTGTCGAAAATTGCGCTGGCAGAAAGAGTTGAGATAGTAAATTCAATACAAGATCGCGCGCGTTTAATCGAAAGAGTTGCAAGAAGAGATGCTCTAAACACATTTAGAACTTTAGTTGAATTCGGTGCTAATATAAAGCTCTTAACCAGTGACGGGACGAGCTTATTGCTTAATGCTGTTAGTTCCGGAGGGCCTAAAGTAGCGGAAGAGATTCTAAATATGCATCAAATTGATGTTAATGCCACAAATGACCAGGGATATAATGCCGTTACTCTTGCTTTGCTTGTGGGCAATGAAAATTTGGCGAATCGTATTATACAATTTGGCGTTGATTTGGGTAAAACTTTCAAAAGTGCTTTGGATAATCCCAATTTGGATGAAAAAAACAGCCAAGTAGGATTTTTTCTAAGAAGATTGAAAAGCAATTTTAGAACTGACTTATTTGAGAAATATTTAATAGCCGCTATAGAAAAAAACGATGCTGATCTTGTAAAGGCTGTCTTGGAAACCCATTCTAATCCTGCCGGATTGTCTTATCTTTTAAATAGGCCGGATCAAGCCGATATACCGATAAGTATTGCGGTAAATAAGGGCAATGACGATGTAGTTAGATTATTGCTAGAACGTGGTGCTGATTTCAGATTGGCACCCGGTTTTTCGGCGCAAACTATAATTTTTGCCGTTTGCACGGGTAGAGTGGATATGGTGCGGCATATAATTTCTCAAGGCGTTGATTTAAATGTTGTTAATAAATATGGTGCAGAACCCCTGCTTTATGATGCTTTCATAGCCTATAAATATGAAAAAAAACCGGCTGTGCTGACTGCAATTACAGAGGTAATAAATTCTAGGCCGGATTGTCTTTTTAATGCATTGGAGTTTACCATAAATAAAAAGAATACAAAAATAGCCGCAGGTAAGGCATATGATGAACAAGATAATATCATTCAAAACATAGTTGAAAATGCTCCACCTAGTTTATTGCCAAAGCTCTTCAATATCGCTTTGGTAAAAGAAGATTTAGAATCGGCTATAAAAATTTTTGAAAAAATTGATGATAGGGCATTGCGCTTACGGCTGCTTAATCCTTCGCTTGAGGAAGTTCGTGTAAAAGCTGGCGAAAGCAGGGTTGATAAATCGCAAGTTCCACTGCATATTGCTGCCAAGCATAGTCCGGAAATGATGCAATATTTTATAGCGCAAGGTGCGGATGTTAATTGCTTAAACGCCGCAAGAAGATCGGTATTAAATACTGCTATAAAGCACGATAAATTGGATGTGGTAAATTATCTGTTAGATTATCATAGCGATAAAATTAATTTTGATAATCCTGAGCAAGATATGCTGCCGCTTCATTTTGTGGCGTCCGAAATGGCGTTTTCTAGCGGAACGCATCAAAAAGAGATTTATGACAAATTATGCACAATACCGCAAATATTTAATTCTCTTGAGACATGCTGTTACCGCGCTTTAGAGTCGTTTTTCGACACTGTTTATGATACTTTGGCAGAAACTTATAAATCGAAACATGGCGCTGAAAGCTATAGTAAATTATGTTCTAGTTTTCTTAGCTCCGCTTGTGCGGAAAAAAAACCGGAATCAGTGCAAAGATTACTTGCAATTGATGGTATAAAAGCAAATGTTGCGCAACTTGTTGATGCGATATCGCAAATTCCTCCGGGAATGTCGCGTGAAAAGGTTGAAAAAAATGTGATGGTTATCGTAGAAGCTTTAGAAGAGAAAGGATTGCTCGATATCCGCAGCGCCGTTGATGCATCAGGGCAAAGCTTGCTTGATCGCGCTGCTGAAAGCGGATTGGTTGATCTGTCTTGTAAATTGCTTGATGCCGGTTTAAAGACTAAAAAATCGCAATTTAAATTACTGCTTGGAGCTGTTGAGCGCGGAGATGTAAAATTATGTGAGAGATTTTTCTATGGTTCACTGGATGATATGTTTTCTGGCATTGGCGGAATGGATGCTGCAGTTAAAGACACTATATCAAAGGCCGTATCGCGAATAGGTGATCCTGAGAAAATACAAGCTGTTTTAAGTTTCTTTAAAGCGGAAGAAAGAGGTAAAACCGATATTCCGCTGCTGCCACAACCACCTGCGATTCCCGCGGCAGGAGCTCTAGCTTCACCTATGGCGCGCAGGGTAGCGCCGCGTGCCGCTGTACAAGGCGTTGCAATAGGAGGAGCCGGCGGTGAGTATTAAAATAATTTGGCTAAAATTGATCTTAATCAAGTTTTAACTAAGGATTAATACACTAATGTCGCTTATTAAGCTCGATCTAATCATCCTTCCCTTGAGGGAGGATCGAAGCTGTGCAAACAGCTTCGAGGAGGGGGTTTTTCTCCGAGATGCACTCCTCCTCGAATCGCTTCGCTCTTCGCTTTCGGCTAAAATTGCCGTTTAGGCCATTTTTTTACGCCTCAAGCCCTCAAGGGAAGGATGATTAGATCGAAATATATTCTGATTAAAACCTAACAAAAATATTATGTTATGAAAAATTTTCTCATTGTAATTGCAAACAGTCATCAAGCTAAAATTTTTTCCAGAATAAATGAAACAAAATTACATCCGCTGGTAGAACTTGAAGCTGAGCTTGATTCAAACCACGAAAAGCCCGGAGTTAGTTTTAGTCGAGTCGGAACATTGCGTCATTCAATTGAGCCGCACACTGATAGAAGAAAAGTCGAAAGACACCAATTTGCTGAAAAAATCGCCGAGGCTTTGGAAGAGTTTGACAAAACAAAAAGCTATAATGGCTTGATTTTACTGGCTTCGCATCAAGTTTTAAGTGAGATAGAAAAATCTCTAAGTCATAATTTGCAACAAAAACTCGTCAAAAAAATGGCGAAAGATTTGCTGGAAATTGAGGATAAGGAATTAGAGAAATATTTATAAAACCAATTTGTAACTAAAAAACTCATAGTCATGCTGAGCCTGTCGAAGCATGTGTATGTACTCCGAGTTTAAGACACATGCGTCGACCGGCTCAGCATGACTATGAGTTTTTCTTAATTACACCTACTAACTAGCAATCAAAAATGAATCACCTTCCCATAAGCATCTAGCACCGCTTCATGCATCATTTCCGACATTGTCGGATGGGCAAAAATCGTATGCATCAAATCTTCTTCGGTTAATTCAGCTTGTTTTGCAATCACGTAACCTTGAATCATTTCCGTAACTTCCGCGCCGATCAAATGGGCACCTAAAAGTTCGCCGGTTTTTTCATCAAAAATTACTTTGATCAAGCCTTCAGTTTCGCCGGCCGCAATCGCTTTGCCGTTTGCCATATAAGGAAAACGGCCGACTTTAATTTTTTTACCCACAGCCAAAGCTTTTTTCTCAGTCAAGCCAACGGAAGCCACTTGCGGCATTGAGTAAGTACAGCCCGGAATGTTTTCCACTTTTATTGGATGAATTTTTTTCGCGTCATATTTTTGTAATTTGCTTGCAATTTTTTCCGCCGCAATCACACCTTCATGTGACGCTTTATGCGCCAACCACGGCGCGCCAACGACATCACCGATTGCAAAAATATTAGCATCGGCAGTTTCCAAATAACCATTAGCCACAATGCGACCTTTATCTTGTTTTACTTTGGTTTTTTCTAAGCCGATATTTTCTACATTGGCCACGATGCCTACAGCCATAATGGCTTTCTCGGCTTTGATTTCTTCCACTTTGCCGTTAATTTCAACAGTTGCAATCACCTCATTTTTGCCTTTTTTCAAAGCTTTTAAAGCCGCAGAAGTGTGAATTTTAATTCCTTGTTTTTCAAAAGATTTACGCGCCAATTTTGAAATTTCTTCATCTTCAACCGGCAAAATATTTTCCGCCATTTCAATTAAAGTAACTTCAGAACCCATGTTTCTGTAGAAGGAAGCGAACTCAGAACCAATCGCGCCCGAACCAACCACTAATAAAGATTTCGGCAAAGCCTTCGGGGTCATGGCTTCGCGGTAAGTCCAAATATTTTCACCATCCGGCTCCATGCCAGGGATCGCACGCGCTCTAGCTCCAGTCGCAATTATAAAATAAGTTGCTTCAATTTTAGCAATTTCTTTTTTGTCTTTTTCAACCGAGATTTTTTTAGAATCCAAAAACTTGGCAAAGCCATCAACAACTTCCACTTTATTTTTTTTCAAAAGTCCGGCGATACCAGTGCTTAAGCGCTTCGACACGTTGCGCGATCTTTCAATAACTTTGCTAAAATCAAATTTAATATTTTCTGCGGATAAACCAAAAGCATCCAAATTATGCAATAAATGATTAACTTCGGCAGATTTCAAAAGCGCTTTAGTCGGAATGCAACCCCAATTCAAGCATATCCCGCCCAAGTGATTGGCTTCAACAATCACAACCTTCAATCCCAATTGCGCCGCGCGAATTGCAGCAACATAACCACCCGGACCCGCGCCAATCACGCATAAATCGAATTTTTTTGAATCTGTCATAATCTTAATATTTGTTGATAAATCTGAGGCGGCAAATGTATAATAGTAAAAGTATAATTCAATATTCTTAAAATGACCGCAGAAATCAACAATCTAATCAATCAAATCAACGGCTCGCTGGCTTTGATTAAGGGGTGTCTTTGAGCCAGAAAAATTATCGGCACGCTTGGCAGAACTAAACAAGAAAGTAGAAGCTCCCGAGCTTTGGGAAAACAAGCTTGAAGCCCAAAAAATTCTTAAAGAAAAGTCGGTTTTAGAAGATAAATTAAACCAGTTTTTACATATCGAAAATATTTTAAAAGATAATGCGGAATATTTTGAATTGGCAAGCGCAGAAGGTGATGCGGCGGTTATTTCCGACATTGAAAAAAACCTAATTTCCTTAAAAAAAATCTCTGACAGTTTTGAAGTTGAATGTCTATTTTCCGGTGAAAATGATTTAAATAATTGCTTCATCGACATCAACGCCGGGGCGGGCGGAACCGATTCTTGCGATTTTGCTTTGATGTTGCTTCGCATGTATGAAAGATTTGCAACGATTAAAAATTTCAAAGCTGAAATTATCAGCATGATTGATGGCGACGAGGCGGGAGTAAGGTCGGCTACACTTAAAATTTCTGGCAAATTTGCTTTTGGTTGGTTTAAAACTGAAAGTGGCGTGCATCGTTTGGTGAGAATTTCGCCGTTCAACGCTAACGGCAAAAGGCAGACCAGCTTTGCTTCCGTGTGGGCCTATCCGGAAGTTGATGATGAAATTGAAATTGAAATTCTAGAAAAAGATTTGCGGGTTGATACCTTCAGGGCCAGTGGCGCGGGCGGTCAGCACGTCAATAAAACCGATTCGGCGGTTAGAATGACGCATCTTCCAACTAATATTGTGGTACAATGCCAAACCGATAGATCGCAAATCAGAAACCGCGCCGAATGCTTGAAAATGCTGAAGTCGCGGCTTTATGAACTTGAAATGCAAAAAAAGAAAGATGCTCAAAATGCCTCGGAAGCCGCCAAAACCGACAATAGCTGGGGCCATCAAATACGCTCTTACGTGATGCATCCTTATCAATTGGTAAAAGATTTGCGCACAGATTTTGAAACGGGGAATATTCAGTCTGTTCTAGACGGAGAAATTGAAGGTTTTATCAAAGCAACGCTGAGCCTGAAGTAGCCCGTCCGGTGTTGTTGCGTGGCTCGGTTTAATTATCCTCCCCTTGAGGGAGGATCGAAGCTGTGTAAACAGCTTCGAGGAGGGGTTTTACTCGGAGATTAATCAATACAAAAAAATTATTTGTGTTTTACATCGCAACCCCTCCTCGAAGCTACTGGCGTATCTTCTATCCTCCCTCAAGGGGAGGATGAATAGATCGAGTTTTTTAAAGAGCCATGCAACAACACCTGCCTGGCCCCTTTTTTTAATCGAGAGAAATTTTTACGATTTTGGCGGTGGCAAATGTGGTAGTTGCAGCAAGCAAAATCAATAATCCGCACAATATTTTTAAACTAGAGCTAAAATCAAAGGATATTCCGGAATAAGAAATTAAAAATACCGGAATAATTAAAGGTAGGGCAATTACGGCAATTATCGGGGCGCTATTTTCTAGGATCGAGAGGCTTCCGCAAAAACAGCAAATAAAATTTAAAATCAAACTCGCTAAAAAAATCATCATAAAAATCTTTAGCGTCATTTCAAAACCAAAGCCTTGTAGCATTGTAATTACTGGTGTTACCAGCAATAGTGGCAAAGAAAAAATTAACCAATTGGCTAAAATTTTAGCAAAAATGAAAGTCTCGAAATTGTCAAAAATTATTGCCATTTGCTCAATCGTGCCATCGGCAAAATCCATTTTTAAAAAACTCGCCGAAGAAAAAATTAACGAAGAAAGTAAAGCAAACCAAATGATAGCAATAGCAAAGAGACCCTGATTATCCTGGCTTGGTAGCGTTATAAAAAAAATAGTGATAAGAATTATAAAGGATAATAAATTCGCTAAGATTTGGCTAAGGCTGCGATAATTAAGTAGTAAATCTTGTGTTAGAATTGTAAAAAAATTACTCACGGCCGTAAATATCGCTAAATCTTATAATATCGTCTTCGCCTAGATAAGAACCGGTTTGAACCTCAATAATTTCAAGCGGAATATTGCCGCGATTTTCAAGGCGATGTTTTTTTCCAACGGGAATATAAGTTGATTCATCTTCGGTTAAAATAAATTCATCATTGCCGCAAGTCACGTGAGCCGTGCCTTTGACAATAACCCAATGCTCAGCGCGATGATTATGCATTTGCAGTGACAGTGACGATTTCGGTTTTACATTAATCCTTTTAACCTTAAATCTATCGTCAATATCAATCGTTTCAAAAGAGCCCCAAGGTCTTAACACTTTAGTGTGGGAATGGCATTCATCACGCTTGTCTTTTTTTAGTAATTCAAAAATTTCCTTTACATCTTGGGCGTTATTTTTATCAATAATTAGAACTGCATCTTTCAAAGTAACGATTATTAAATTCTTAACTCCAATGGCAGCAACAATGCCGCGCCTTGAATTGATATAGCAATCTTTGGTTTTTAGTGCTTTAACATCGCCAATAAAACTATTTCCGTCCTTATCTTTCGGAGCGATATCTGAAATTGCCTGCCACGAACCGACATCTGACCAGCCAACACTTATCGGCACTACCGCCACTTTTTTTGATTTTTCCATCACCGCATAATCAATGGAAATATTGGGTGATTTTTCAAAATATTCAGCATTTAAGCGAATAAAATCTAAATCGTGATTAGCTTCGCTGTATGCTTTGCAGCAGTTAATAAAAATGTCAGGTTGAAATTTTTGTATTGCTTCCAAATAAGTAGAAGCACGAAACATAAAAATTCCGCTATTCCACAAATATTTTTTTTCTTCCAAGAATTTTTTAGCAATTTCAATTTTTGGTTTTTCAATGAATTCTTCTGCCAAAAAAACTTCGGCAAAATCAGTTTTTTTACCCTGTTTGATATAGCCATATCCTGTTTCGGGACGATCAGGAGTAATTCCAAAAGTTATCAAAAATCCATCTTCGGCGGCACTCAGGGATTTTTGTATTGCCTCATTAAATT
Source organism: uncultured Rhizobium sp. (assembly GCA_964506725.1). Classification (GTDB taxonomy): domain Bacteria; phylum Pseudomonadota; class Alphaproteobacteria; order Rickettsiales; family UBA1997; genus UBA2645. Next base: position 1,691 of record CAZDLU010000037.1, on the reverse strand, counting down.
TTTGCTCATTTTCAATTATGTGATCTGACGGCATTACTAAAATTACCGCATCTTTTTTGGCACTATTTTTTATAACATCCAAAGCTGCAATGGTAATTGCCGGCGCAGTATTTCTGCCAGTTGGCTCTAGAATTATTGAGCTTGGATGTATATTAATTCTTTGCAATTCCTCTGCGGCAACGAAGCGATGCTCGTTATTGCAAATTATGATAGGATTACTGAAATTATTGCCACGAACCCTTATAGCTGTTTGTTGAAATAAAGAGCGATCGCCGAAGAAATCTAAAAATTGTTTTGGGTTTAAACTGCGCGAAACAGGCCAAAGCCTTGTGCCAGAGCCGCCAGATAAAATTACCGGTATTATTTTCATAAAGCTTTTTTAAAAATATCGATGGCGCCAAAGCCGGAAATCCCAAGTTTCCTGATTGATCCTAAATTTAAAATATTAATTCCGCCCAAAGCAAAAATAGAATTGGTTTTCTTATATTTTATAGCAATTTTTGCCAGATTTCTCAAGCTAAATAATTTGCTATTTTTATGGCTGGTAGTTTTAAAAATCGGCGAGATAAAAATCATATCAGGACTTAATTTTCTAGCTTGTAGAAAGGATTTTAGACTGTGACAAGAAAGGCTAAAAATAAAATTTTGAGGTATTTTTTTTAAAAAATGTCGTGACAAATTATCAAAATCGGAAAAATGCACGCCGTCAGCCTTAATTTTTTTAGCTAAATTAAGGTCTTTGCCAACCAAAATTTTAAACTTTTTCTTTTGCGCTAATTTTTTTATTTCTAAGGCAAAATTTTCGCGCGCTTTCTTATCTAAATCATATTCGCGAATTATAATTGTAGAATTTTTTGGTAAGTTATTTATAGTGCTGGCGAAATCATCAACCTTAGTGCGGTCAGTAAAAAAGACGCTTGGTGAGTGATTTTTAAATTTCCTTGTTTCAAAAATAATTTTTAAATCCATGGATGAAATTGCGCGCAATTTATTGTTGGTTAATGAAAAAATAAATACGGCTAAAAAAATTTATAAGCAGAAAAGTGTAAATTTAATTGCCGTTTCTAAAAATGTTGACGAAGCCAGGATTATCAAGGCAATTGAAGCTAATTGCAATGATTTTGGCGAAAATTATTTACAAGAAGCGCAAGAAAAATGGCCAAGAATTAAGGAAAAATTTCCGCAAGTTAAGTTGCATTTCATCGGAAATTTACAAAGCAATAAAGCAAAAGAAATTGTAGAATTATTTGATGTGATACATAGTTTATCCAGTAAATCCGCGGTTTTAGCGCTTAAAAAAGAAATGGTAAAACAGCAAAAAAATCCGGAAATTTTTGTGCAAGTTAATATTGGTGAAGAGGAACAAAAATCAGGAATTTTGCCAAACGAATTAGATGATTTTTTAAAATTTGCTAAGGAATCAGGTCTAAATATTACCGGCTTAATGTGCCTTCCACCCGCTGATGAACTCCCTTCGCCTTATTTCGCATTGCTAGCCAAATTTGCTAAAAAACATGATTTAGAAAAACTATCGATGGGTATGAGCAGTGATTTTGAAGAAGCCATTGCAATGGGCGCAAGCTATGTGCGCGTAGGAACGGCGATTTTCGGGGAAAGGAAAAAAGATTTATAAATATCGGCATAATTAAAAAAATGTGATGCTGTTTTCCCAAAAAATCGCATTACTTTTT
>CAZDLU010000036.1:0-11161 GCA_964506725.1 uncultured Rhizobium sp. | reverse complement strand
GGTTAAGTCGTAACAAGGTAGCAGTAGGGGAACCTGCGGCTGGATTACCTCCTTAAAAATAAAGAAAGCGTCTTCGGACAGCTTTCCTAAGTGATTGTTTAACGATCACAACGATAACTTCAAACAGGCTATCGTCTTTACATTTCTCAAAATTTTCTTATAATTTTGCTCCTTAAGGGCTGATTAAAGGAAAATCTTAAAAAACACGATTAATTTACGATTCTCTATGCCGCATATCATTGTTGAGCATTCTGCCGACATTTCTCATATTTCCAAATTACAAAAAGAACTTCCTAATATTTTAGCCTCAATTACTGAAGGTAACTTTGATGCTGATCAGTGTAAATGTCGCGCTTTTGCATTTGATGAATATTTAGTTGGCAAAACCGATCAAAAAGCTGCATCTTTCTTACATATTACTGTCAAAATTTTAGCTGGTCGTAGCCCGGAAGTTAGAAAAAAAGCGGGGCAGCAAATTATGGAATATGCTAAAAAATTTTTCGCGGAATTAAAATTTTCTCCTGATCAAAAAGCACAAATTATTGAAGCCGGAAAAAATTTGGCCGATGCAATTACCGGAATTCCCCATGTACCACCGATGCTTGAAAATACTGATTTGGTTGGTAAAAGATGTGATATTTCGGTTGATATTGTCGAGATGGAAAAAGAGACTTATCAGAAATTTAGAGTTGAGTAGGCGTTTTAGATCTTAATATTTATTAAAACTAAATGTCATGCTGAGCTTGTCGAAGCATGTGAATGTGCTTAAGAGTTTAAGCACATGCTTCGACAAGCTCAGCATGACATAGAGTTTTTTTATCTTTGACAAATATGAATTTTGATAATTTGATCTTCAAAAAAGCTGAATTAGAACATTTACCTGACATAGTAGATATGCTTGCTGACGATATGCTTGGTAGTGCTCGTGAAAATACTAAGAACTTAGAGAATTACCAAAAAACTTTTACAGAGATTTCTGCTGATAAAAATAATTTTTTAGTTGTTGTTGAATTTGAAAATAAAATTATTGCAACTTGTCATTTAACCTTGATGCCGTCACTTACAATGCAAGGTGCAAAGCGTATGAATATTGAAGCAGTGCGAGTGCATAAAGATTTTACTAATAAAAAAATTGGCTCGTGGATGATAGAAAAAGCAATAGAATTTGCTAAAAATAACGATGTAAAAATTGTACGATTAACTACCAATAAAAAGCGCCTTGATGCTCATCGATTTTATGAGAGATTGGGATTTCAAAAGACGCATGAAGGAATGAAATTAAATGTTCGGTAAAAATAAAATTCTAAAACCAGAAAATCACGATGGCTCTAGCTTGGATGTTCAAGAAATTTTTCCAACATTGCAAGGTGAGGGGCCTTATGCGGGATGTCCCGCGGTTTTTGTGCGTTTGGGAGGATGCAATTTAGCTTGTGATTTTTGTGATACGGAATTTGAAAGTTATAAAAATATTTCTTTAGAAAAAATTTTGGAAGAAGCGGAAAATTTTTCTAAAAATGCGGAAGGAAAGATTGTTCGAAAATTAATTGTAATTACCGGCGGAGAGCCGATACGTCAGCCAATTGAGAGGCTTTGTGAAGAATTAATAAAAAGAAATTTTGTAGTACAAATTGAAACTAATGGCACGTTGTATCGTGAATTACCAAAAGAAGTAAAAATAATTTGTTCGCCGAAAGTTACGAATGGTAAGTATCATGCAATAAGGCCGGACCTGCTTGCGCGCGTTGATGCATTGAAGTTTATTGTTTCAAAAAACAAGAAAGAATATTCACAAATTCCCGACCTTCAATCCAAAATTCCTGTTTACATTCAACCAATGGATGAATATGATGCAGCCAAGAACGATGATAATCGGGACTATGCTGTGAAGCTTTGCGAAGAGAAGGGTTATCTGCTTTCGCTGCAATTGCATAAAATTTTAGCTATAAAATAAACGGTTAATACGCTAATGGTTTTTTTCAGTCTAATCATCCTTCCTCAAGGGGAGGATTACTAGACTGAGATTGATAAATCCATTAACGTATAAGTCAGAAAATAAATATATAGTTGCGTGCAACGGGATTTGTAATCCGTTGCGCTGATTAAAGCGCTTTCAATTAAAATAATGATAAAAGCAAAAAATCTCTCAATTTCTTTTTCCGGACGCGATATTTTTTATGACGGAAATTTTATTATCAATGGGCGTGAGAAGGTTGGTTTAATTGGGCGAAACGGTAGTGGTAAAAGTACGTTTTTAAAATTAATTTTGAAGCAATTGGAACCCGATAGCGGTGAAGTGGAAATCCCGCGCGGCTATAGAATTGGGCATTTGGAGCAACATATTCATTTTACGCATAATACGGTTTTGGAAGAAATTTGTTCTGTGCTGCCCGCCGATCGCGAGCATGAAGGTTGGAAAGGTGAAAATATTTTATATGGTTTGGGCTTTACTTACGAGGATCTCGAAAAGGATCCGAAAAATTTTTCGGGTGGTTATCAAGTAAAATTAAATTTGGCGAAATTGCTTTTGCTTGAGCCGCAGATGCTACTCTTAGATGAGCCGACGAACTATCTCGATATTCACTCGATTCGCTGGTTGAAGGAATTTTTACAAAATTGGCGCGGCGAATTGATTTTGATTACGCACGATCGCGGCTTTATGGATAGCGTGATTACGCATACTCTTATCATTCACCGCAATCAATTTAAAAAAATTTCGGGCAATACCAAAGGCGTGCGCGAAAAAATTGCGGCCGAAGAAGAAATTTATGAAAAAACGCGCGTTAATGAAGAAAAGCAAAGACAAAAAACGCAAGAATGGATTGATCGTTTTGGTGCTAAGGCAAGTCAGGCAAGCCGCGTGCAGTCGCGGGTGAAGATGCTTGAAAAAATCGAAGTGAAAGAAAAATTGCTCGATGTTGATACGTTGGAATTTAAATTTAGCCATAAGGAATTTGGCAGTAAAGATAATATGATCGAAGTGGAAAATTTGGCTTTCGGTTATGACGCGAATAATTTGTTGATAAATAATTTGTCATTCAAGGTTGAAAATGGCGATAAAATTTGCGTGATTGGAAAAAACGGCAAAGGAAAATCAACTTTGTTAAAGCTTCTGATTAATAATTTACAAGCGCTCAAGGGTAATATTAAAACAAATCCAAAAACTGAAATCGGTTATTTCGGGCAAATGAATATTGATCGTTTGGACAAAAATTTATCGATTTATGAAGAGTTGCAAAAAGTTGATGAAAGGCTCCCGATCACTAGAGTCAGGCAGGTTTGCGGCAATATGATGTTTCCTGGAGATTTGGCAAAAAAACAAATCGGCGTTTTGTCGGGCGGTGAAAAAAGTCGCGTGACTTTAGGAAAAATTTTGCTTAAAGGCGTGAATTTACTTTTGCTCGATGAGCCTACGAATCACTTAGACATGGAATCATGTGATGCCTTGATGGAAGCGATCCGCAACTTTGAAGGCGCGGTGATTATGGTTACGCACGACGAATATTTTTTGCAGGAAATTGCCAATAAATTAGTGATTTTTGATGACGGAAAAACTTTTACTTTTGATGATTCTTATGAATATTTCTTGAAGCGCGTAGGGTGGAAGGATAGTTAGGAATACTTACTCGTCATCCTCGGGCTAGGCGCCCAAGGATGACGAGTGCTGAAATATTAAGAAAAATCTGGAAAAGAATTCCGCATCACATTCTTAGTAACTTCTTTCACCTCGCCAACTGGCAAATCCGCTAGATTAAAGGGCCCGAAAGAGATTCGGATTAGGCGGTTGACGCGTAATCCCAAATGTTCCATTACTTTTCTGATCTCACGATTTTTGCCTTCTTCTAAAGAAATTTTTAGCCAGGAATTTGATTCTTTTTCTACTTCAATTTCGACTTTGATTCCCTTGTAGCGAATGCCGTCAACAGTGATGCCGTTTGCTAATTTTTTTAATCTTTCGTGATTTAATTTTCCGAAAACGCGGGCGCGATAATTTCTGATCCATTTATTTTTCGGCAATTCCATATAGCGCGCGAGGGCGCCGCTGGTTGTAAGCAGTAAAAGCCCTTCGGTGTTGTAATCTAGTCGTCCCACGGCCACCACGCGTGGTAAGTTTTTTGGCAATAAATCGAAAATTGTTTTACGATTATTCGGATCTTTTGTTGTCGTTAAAACGCCTTCCGGTTTGTGGAAAAGCCATAAGCGCGTAGGCTGCTTGGCGTTGATTAATTTATTGTCGATTTTTACCGAATGATCTGTGATGAAAGTTGCGGGTGTTGTGATTGTCACGCCATTTACTTGTACGCGGCCTTCGGCGATTAATTCTTCAGCCTCGCGGCGCGAGCAGTGGCCAGCTTGCGCAATTAGTTTGGCGACGCGGATTCCTTTTTCTTCTGTCATTTTGACTCCTTATATTTTTTTGCTGATGCAATAAATCCTTCAAAAATCTTGCGATCAGCTTCCGACACTTCAAATTCGGGGTGCCATTGTACGCCAAGACAAAATGAATCGCCAGGCTTTTCTACGGCTTCAATTACGCCGTCAGAAGCGCGCGCTACAACTTTCAGGCCTTCACCGGCGGTTTTGGCGGCTTGGTGATGTGAAGAATTAGTGAGAATTTTTTCCTGATTAACAATAGAAAAAAGTTTGCTGTTACGTTCAAGCAAAACTTCGTGATAGCCGGTGTGATAATCATTGAAGCCTTCCTTGTGCGATTGCTCATGATCCATGAAATTTCCGGCATCAGGAATATGTTGAATCACTTTGCCGCCGTGCAGCACGTTTATTAGCTGCATGCCGTTACAAATTCCAAAAATCGGCAGGTTAGTTTTGATAGCTTTTTCACCTAATTCATGTTCAAAATTTTCGCGAACATCATTTAATTTTACGGTCGGATGAATTTCACTTTCACCATAGCGTTTGGGGTGAATATCAAAATAACCGCCGACGATCATAAGCCCGTCAAGTGCCGCCAAATATGAGTCGATAAGGTCGTAATCGTAAGTTAAAATTACGGCTGCACCGCCCGCTTTGTTAATCATTTCCACATAATTAGCGCGTAGCGCATAGTAATGGCGCGTTGAATAGCCTGCGTCCGAGCCTTCTTTATAGTCGGGAACGATGCCGATTAATGGTCTATTTGTTTTCATATTAATTATTTTCTATAGAAGCCGCCAAAGCCGCAAGCCTTGCAATCGCTGCATAAATTGCAGTAATTTTACTTTTTTCCAAACCAAGTTGTACTTGATTTTCTTCTAAATTTCGTAAATCAAAAAAATTGGCACCGGCCGCATTTAAGCTTATTTTTTCATCACGTTCCTGATTAACGCGAAATAAATTTCCTACTACTTCGCCACCGACCATGTAAATCATTGGCTCGGCTATGTTGCCGTTGATGCGGTCAAATGTTGTGATGCCTTCCTGAATTATAACTTTAGTATTTTGCACCGAGCCTTTCAGCATATTCATTTTATTGCGCTCTTTTTTATTTATTTCTAAAACTTCCTGCGCGCTAAATACCGGCCAAACCCCAATTCCGTAGGTTCCGCTGTCAGCTTTAACAAAACAATAGGGATGTTCATCAATGCCATATTCCTGATATTTTTTTGTTAAATCTTTTAGCATTTCATCAACATGATTGGCCAAGCAATCAATACCGATGCGCTCTTTAAAATCAACCTTTACACAGGTTTTATGCATTGTCGAAATTAGCCATGGATCAATGTCTAAAATTTGCGCAAATTCTTGTGCAAGTTTGTTATAAATATCGAAGTGATGGGATTTTTTGCGATTGTACCAGCCCAGTGTGGGAGCGGGTGCAATCGGTGTCTGACAATTTGCAAAAATCTCCGGTAAACCATCGCTTAAATCATTATTTAGAATAATTAAATCCGGTTCGAAACCGCCTTTAGTAATTATTTTATTATTGTTCTTTGTGAGTGGGTGAAGAGTTAGCGAGCCACTGTTTTCTAAAGCAATTTCAGTTTTGTCAGTAATTTCAGGAATTAAAGTTCCGATTAAAACTTCTCTATCACTCGACGTCACCCTGAGCCTGTCGAAGGGTGATTCTAGGTACGAGCTTGAATCACCCTTCGACAGGCTCAGGGTGACGTCGAGCGGGTTGCCAATAATCTCCACCAAATTTTTCACATTTTCTAAATAACGAAAATTGCGTGTGTGATTCTCGGGAATGATTAAAATCTTTTTAGCTTGAGGAAAATTTTTGCTTAAAAATTCATCAGTGATTTTTTTGGCAAGCAACATTGAATCGCCGCGGATATTGTTAAATCCAGCTGGGAAACAGTTTGTATCAACCGGTGCAATTTTGAAATTTGAATGGCGTAAATCGACGGAATTATAAAAAAGCGGCGGATGTTTTGAAAAATTTGCAGCAAAAAATTCGGTGAGTTTATTGCTATTTTGTGCAATTTTTTGTGTAAGAATTTCGGTGATTTTCATTAAATGTTTTTTATTATTTTAGGCATGAACCGAGTTCTACTCAAAACGCTTCGTCGCTTTTCTCGCTTCGCTCAAAGACGACTCGCGCCTGGGTAGCTAATGCTACCCGCTTAAAGCTAAAATCGATCGTTAAGATCGATTTTCTAACGCTTTAAGCCCCCGTAAAATTCGCCGCGTAAGATTTTTTCTTAACCGTTGCCACTTGCGGCTCTTCAAGTTCAAAAGCAAAACCTTGCGAAGTCGCGTATTTTATGGCTTCATCACGAGTATTAAATTCAAACTTTAACTGAGTCCGCGTATCATTTGACGAAACCCATTTCATAATATTGCCGTTAGAACGAGTGTTTTTTTCTTCAAGCGGCACCAGCAACCATTTCTTGGTATTTTTTCTACCGGATTGCATGGCTGATTTTGTTGGTTTGAAAATTTTTACTTTCATTTTTTTTGTTGGTTTAAAAATTCGGGATTTAATTTTCTGTAAAATTTAGTTCTTATTTTATCTCCTGTTGCAGAAGCTGCAACCTCTGAGTTTGTTGCCATCTTTTCAGGCGGTGATGATTTTGGCGTTACTGTTGGTAGTGCTGCTGCAGTTGCAGTCAAATCAATATTATCCTCTTCTAATTTTGCGCTAAAATGTTGTATCTTTATCGATAAATCAGTAAGTGTTGTTTCTAATTTAATTCTGGCAAATCTTCTTTTTAGCGTTTCGCGCAATGCTTTTAATTCATTAAAATCTTTTGGCTTATGCTTATCAAGACTGGCAATTACGGCATTCGTTTGATTATTTAGACTAGAAACGGTTTCAACAAATCCACGAACCGTTTGTAATTTTTCTAAATCAGCCGGGTTATCGCATTCTTTAATATTGGAATTTATATCTTCCAGCATTTTGTGCAATTTTTTTTGCTCTTCTGTAAATCGCAATTGATGATTTGCAAATGGTCTTTTTAGCAAATTAATTTTTGTTCTAAGCTCATCTGAATATACATATTCTTTTTCCGCAAAATCAGCATCCAACACTGAAAAAAAATCAAGTTCAAATAAATCTTTTGGAGTTTTCTTAATATGATCTTTTGCTAATAAATCACAAATACCAATTACAAATTCGCTATACTTACCCAAATCTACTCTCCTATCGCAACGCCTTCTCTTCTAGGGTCGGCGCCGCCGGTTAATTTATTTTTTGCTTTCGTATCAATTGTGATGGCATGAATGCCGCTTACAATATCAAGGATTTTGACTTGGTGGCCCATTTTTTCAAGGGGGGATTTTAGTTGGACAATTTCAGTGCCTTGCTCAAGTTCGATAATGTTGTTAAGCACTACAAAAGTCGGAATCGAAATTGATTCTTGAATATCAAGGCCGAAATCCAAATGGTTCACAATTGCTTTAGTGACGAATTGAATAATGCGTGGGCCGCCCGGTGAGCCAACAACCATGATTAAATTATTATCTTTGTCGAAAACAAAAGCAGGGGCCATGGAACTGCGCGGCTGTTTGCCAGGTTCAACGCGATTAGCAACCGGTTTGCCGTTTTTTTCCGGTTCAAAAGAAAAATCGGTCATTTGATTGTTAAGCAAAAATCCGTCAACCGAAATTGCCGAACCAAAGAAATACTCAATTGAGCTGGTGAGCGCAACGGCGTTGCCATCTTTGTCAATTGCGGAAAGATGCGTTGTTGAAGGAAGCTCAACTGCGTTATTGCTGCTTAAATGTTTTTTAGAAAATTTTCCGGCCTCAACTTTTTCAAGAGCGCGATCCATGTTAATTAAGGCGGCGCGCGATTTTAGATATTTTTTATCAAGCATTTCTTTAATCGGAACATTAGCCACATCGCCGATATATTCATTGCGATCGGCGTAGGCCAAGCGCGTAGCTTCCGAAATTAAATGAATAGCTTCCAGCGAATCAGCTTTATATTTGCTTAAATCAAAATTTTCCAAAATGCCCAAAATTTGCAGCGTTGTAACGCCGCCAGAGCTTGGTAGCGGCATCGAGCAAACTTTGTAAATAGTGCGATAGCTGGCACAAATCAAATCACCACTTTTGCCTTGGTAATTTTTCATATCGCCAATTTCGAGATAGCCTTTATTGATTTTGGAATTTTGTACGGCGTTTACAATATCCTCTGCAATCTGCCCGTTGTAGAATGGACCGATGCCTTGCTTGGCAATAATTTCAAAAGTGTTGGCAATTTTTTCGTTAGTAATTTTAGCACCAACCGCAAAAGGCTTTTTATTTTTATCGAGATAAATTTCGGAAGTTTCGCTGAAATCTTTTAAGTAAGAAATTTGTTTGGAAAGCTTGTGGAAGCGCTCAGATACTGGAAAGCCGCTGCGCGCAACTTTTATGGCGGGCGTAAATAAATCGCTCCACGGTAACTTACCATATTTATCGTGAGCTGCTTTTAGAATTTTTAATAGGCCAGGTGTTCCTACAGACAAGCCGCCACGCACTGCATCAGAAAATTGGCGCGCTTCTCCCTTATCATTTAAAAACATGCGCTCATTAGCCTTCATCGGTGCGGTTTCGCGGCCATTAAAATAAATTGTTTTTTTAGTTTTAGCATCATAATAAAGCAAAAATCCACCACCGCCGATGCCCGAAGAATGTGGTTCGACAACATTTAGCACAAGTTGTGCCGCAATTATTGCGTCAACGGCATTACCGCCGCGCTCAAGCATTTCCTTGCCGGCTTTACTGGCTATTTCGCTTCCGCTTGCGATCATAAATTTATTTCCGCTAACGGCATGTAAATTACGTGTCCCGGAATTCGGTTCACCGATCCAATTGTCGGGGTGGTAAATGTTTGCAGCATTACCGAATTTATTTAGATAAAAAATGCCGGCAACACTAATCGAGATAAGAATAAATAAGGTTAAGGTGATGCGGGAGAAATTTTTTTTCATAGATTTTTTTTAATTCCAAAAAGTGCGGCGACAAAAATAAGTAAGCAGCCAAGCCAGATCAAATAAATAAAAGGTTTAAAGTAAGCGCGCAAGGCATAATTTTCGTTTTCATCCTTATTGCCGATTACTAAATAAAGGTCGCCCAAGATTCCATGTTTTATGGCGGCTTCATTCGTTACTTGATTTGAAATCGGGTAATAACGTAATTGCGGTTGCAAAGTGGTGATTTCTTTATTGTTTTTGCTAATTACAAAATCACCTTGTCTGGCTAAGAAATTTTTGCCTGCGACATACTCAACTTTATTAAAATTAATTTTGTAATTACCCAAATCAAGCGTTTCTCTTTGCTTGATGTTTATTTCTTTTATGATGCTGAAATTAGCGGTTAAAACTATGCCGATTATTATTAGCGAAAAACCGAAATGCGCTAAAGTCATTATTAATTTTTGGCGTGTAAATAAAATTAGTAACGCCGAATAAATTGCTAAAAATAAAATTAAAATTTGCAAAATTTCAGCACGCTGTCGGTAGAAAAAAGCGGCGCCGGTTAATAATAGCGCCAGACTAAGAGCGCGTAAGTCCAATTGCTTTTTGCTGGCAATGCTTAAAAATACTAAAAACGGCAAAATTAAAATGCTGAAAATATTATTGTAATAAGTAGGGCCGATCGCGATAAATTGATTTAAAATTCCGCGCGATAAAATGGGATAAATTGTGCCGATGAATATTGTAAATAAAGCGATGAGGAGGAAATAATTATTTACTAAAATGATGTGAAATTTGGTTTTTTCACTTTTTATTTTGTGAAGTTTGCTGCCCAAGAGCAGTAAAGACGCGCCTCCGATCAATGTTATCAAAAATATTATAAAAAATCCGCGTTTGGCATCAATTGCAAATGAATGCACTGAACTCAATATTCCGGAGCGTGTCAGAAAAATTCCAAGCAAGCATAAAATGAAAGTTAAAATCGCTAAAAAAATCGTCCAAATTTTATAATTATCATTTTTTTCTAAAATTTTTAGCGAGTGAATTAAAATCGTGGCGGCAAGCCAAGGCATTAGAGAAACATTTTCTACCGGATCCCAAAACCAATATCCGCCCCATCCAAGCTCACGGTAGGCCCACCAGGCGCCAAGGCCGATTCCTAAAGTTAAAAATCCATAAGCAAAAAACAGCCAAGGCTTTACTAATTTAGCAAATTTATGATTTATTTCTTCAGAAATTAAAGCGGCGATAGCAAAAGCAAAAATTACCGAAAAGCCGAGATAGCCGGTGTAAAGCATCGGCGGATGCATGGCAAGGCCAATATCTTGCAATAAAGGATTTAGGCTTAAACCTTCGGACGGCACCGGAAAAATTCTTTTAAACGGATTGGAAGTAAAGGCGGTGAAAGCAGCAAATAAAGCAATTACCGAAGATTGTGTAGAATTAATAATTATTTTTTTTGTTGCATCAAATTTGCTGAAAAAATTAATGGCGGCAGCATAAATTGATAAAATTAAAATTAATAAAATCATCGAGCCTTCATGATTTCCCCAACTGCCGGTGAGCTTGTAAATAAAGGGTTTTAAATGATGTGAATTTTGGTAAACATTACTTACCGAATAATCAGAAAGTAAAAAAGAAATTGTTAGGCAAATTTGTGAAAGAATTATGGCAAGTAAGCTTAGATAGGAGAGGGTTGCATTAATTTTTTGTAAATCCGCGGTTTTAGTTTTTTCGATGGAATAGAAATTAAAAAATGGCAAGAAGATGTTGATAGAGAATACAGCGAGTAAGAAGGCGAAGCCTAGTGTTGG
>CAZDLU010000035.1:0-11463 GCA_964506725.1 uncultured Rhizobium sp. | reverse complement strand
TGTTTGCACTCCGAGAATTAATACATGCTTCGACAAGCTCAGCATGACTGTGAGTGTGGAAATTATTAATTTAAAAATTATGAAACTAAAAAATAAAAATCTCTTTCAAGAAAAAAACTTTATCAATGGCGAATGGCTTGGCTCTAAGAAGAAAATCGATGTTGTAAATCCGGCTAATGGAAAAAAAATCGGTACCGTTCCTGATTTAGAAATTGCTGAAGTTAGGAAAGCAATTGAAGCGGCTGAGCAAGGTTTTTTAAAATGGAAAAATTTTACGGGCAAGGAACGCGCGCAGTTGTTGCGTTGGTGGTATGATTTGATTTTGGAAAATCTGGAAGATTTGGCGATTATTTTGACGACAGAGCAGGGCAAGCCTTTGCGTGAGGCACAAGGCGAAATTGTTTATGGCGCGAATTTCGTTGAATGGTTTGCGGAAGAAGCGAAGCGTGTTAAGGGCGATGTGATTTTGTCATCGAAACATAATCAAAAAATAATTACTTTGCGTGAACCGGTTGGCGTAGTTGCGGCAATTACGCCGTGGAATTTTCCTTCGGCGATGATTACGAGAAAAGCTGCGGCGGCAATGGCAGCGGGATGCGCGGTGATTTTAAAACCTTCGGAATTAACGCCTTTTTCAGCACTTGCTTTGGCAATTCTTGCACAAGAAGCCGGAATTCCTGACGGCGTGTTTAACGTGATAACGGGAGAGGCCGCAAGTGTTGGCGAAGAATTTTGTAAAAATAAGAAAATAAGAAAAATAAGTTTTACCGGTTCAACGCGTGTTGGAAAAATTCTTGCGACAAATTCCGGAAATGACTTAAAGCGTTTGTCTTTAGAGCTTGGTGGCTCCGCGCCGTTTATTGTTTTTGAAGATGCTGATTTAGAAAAAGCAATTCAAGGTCTGATGCACGCGAAATTCAGAAATGGCGGTCAGGCTTGTACTTGCGTAAATCGTATTTTTGTGCAGGAAAAAATTCATGATAAATTTGTTGCAAAATTTTTGGCGGAAGTAAAAAAATTAGAAGTTGGTGATGGTTTTGAGAGCGTGTCAGATATAGGTCCGATGATTAATGAGGCGGCAATAAAAAAAGTTGAAAGATTAATTGCTGATGCTTTAAAAAATGGCGCAAAATGTGAAATTGGCGGCAAAAGAATCAAAGGTCAATTCTTTGCTCCAACATTGCTAACAAATGTTGAGCAAGAAATGACAGTTGCCCAGGAAGAAATTTTTGGTGCGGTTGCTGCAATTCAAAAATTTACATCGGAAGAAGAAGTCATAAAGCTTGCCAACGCTACGTATTATGGTCTCGGCTCATATCTTTACACGCAAGATAATTCGAGAATTTTGCGTATTTCCGACGCGTTACAATTCGGCATGGTTGCAATTAACGATTGCACTTTCGCCACCGAAGTCGCACCTTTCGGCGGCATAAAACATTCCGGATTCGGCCGCGAAGGCTCGTATTTAGGGCTTGAAGAATTCTGCCAAATAAAAACCTTGCATATTGGCTTTTAAAAAATTTACAATCTTTGCTAAACTTTAATTTACAATTTTATGACAATCTCAATCTATAATTCTCTAGTTCCCGTAGCCATTCACAAACTGCAAAATCTTTCGACAATTTTAGAAAAAGCCGCAACTTATGCGCAAAATAAAAAAATTGAAGAAAGCGTTTTGCTCAGCTCGCGCTTATTTTGCGACATGTTTCCATTAGTGCGCCAAGTGCAAATCGCTTGTGATACTGCGAAAGCCGGTGTGGCAAGGCTTGCCGAAATTGAAATTCCATCACATCCTGACACCGAAAAAACTTTTGTGGAATTGCAACAAAGAATTTCTAAAACAATCGACTTCTTAAAAACGATAAAAGCGGAACAAGTTAACGGTAAAGAGGAATTAAAAATCAGCTATCATCAACATGGACGCGACCGCAATTTTATTGGGTTGCCATATTTAGTTGATTATGTTTTGCCAAATATTTATTTCCACATCGCAACCGCTTATGCGATCTTGCGTCATAACGGTTTGGAAATCGGCAAAAAAGATTATCTTGGAACAAAATAATTAGCGCTCTGCCTTAATCCTAAAACTCACAATCACCACATCATCAATGCCATTTTCATCTTTTTGGCCAACGCCGAAATTGCTGCGATTAATTGGAAATGAACCAACGGCCACGGCACTTGTTTTAGTATATTCCTCAAATTTAAATTTAAAAATCACCGGAATTTTTTTACCTTTTATCGTTAAATTTCCTTCAGCGCGCATTTCTTTGTCGCTTATGGCAGTAAATTTATCTGCTGTAAAATTGGCATTAGTAAAAGCAGACGTAGCAAGCCACGGCTTAGTTTTTACCATTTCCAAACCATCGGAAAATGACATGTCAATTGAAGTTGTATCAACATCAATATTTACGTAATTTCCTTTTTGTTGGTTTTTGTCAAAATTAATTACGCCGCTGAATTTTTTAAAGGAACCGTTAAGCGAAGAATCTTTTTGGGTGGCTTTAAAATTTATTGAACTTTCGGCGGTGATAATTTTCCAACTTGGATTTAAGCCAGTGTTTTCTTGGCTTGCTGGAGTCTCACCTTTTTTTGCTGATAAATTTGCTTCAATTTCTAAACGTAATTTTACATTATCGGAAACACCAGGAATGCCGTAATTCATGCCGAAATCAGAGCGCTTGATAGTGGTTGTGGCGCTAAATCCGATGGTTTTAATTTGTAAAAAAGGATGATTGCCGATTTTGTTTAGGCGTGCGTTAAGTGTCACCGGCTTAGTAATTCCAAGGATTGTCAGGTCGCCAGTGATTTTAGCGGTATTTTTGGAAGTGGTTTCGATTTTCGTGCTAACAAATTTTGCCGTAGCAAATTTTTCTACATTAAAAAAATCGGCACTTTTTAAATGAGTGTCGAATTTGGCAAGTCCGGTGTTGAGTGAATTTATATCGATAATGGCTTCAACCCTACTGTTTTGTGGATCGGCCTCGTCTAAAGTTATCGTGCCATCAATGCCGTTAAATTTTCCCGAAGGGTTGGAAAAACCGAAATGATTAGCTTCCCAAACTATGTTGGCGTGATTGGGATCGATTTTGTATGTGTCAGCGGCGTAGGTGGCTGTAGGAAGAATTAGAAGTAAAAATAAAATTTTTTTCATAAAACCTCATTGTCACCCTGAGCCTGTCGAAGGGTGTGTTTATACTTCGAGTTGAAACGTACCCTTCGAAAGGCTCAGGGTGACAATGAGGTTTTTTGGTAATATTATTTTAGTTAACGAATTCTGAGTTAACATTTATAACCTTCTTTGCCGCTGAATCCATCAAAAGCGAATTAACAAAAATTTTCCCGCCACATTTTTTTATACCGCGCAGCATGTAACCGTCAGTAACCCCGGCACAAGCGAAAATCACATCGCCTTTCGCCATTTCTTCCGCCGTATATTTTTTATTCAAATCCTTAATTCCCATCTTTTTAGCGCGCGCTTTTTGTTTTTCGTTATTGCCGAAAATCAAACGTCCCATCATTTGTCCGCCGATTACGCGCAGAGCCGCTGCCGCAAGCACGCCTTCCGGAGCGCCTCCCGTTCCCATATAAGCATCAACTTTAGTATTTTGACTGGTGCAAGCAATAACTCCGGCCACATCACCATCACCGATCAAGCGAATGCGCGCACCGGCTTCACGTACTTTAGCAATTAATTCTTCGTGGCGCGGTCTTTCTAAAATCATTACGGTAAGGTCTGAAACCGCGCATTTCTTGGCTTTAGCAATATTGCTCAAGTTTTTCTTATTGCTATTATCAAGATCAACTACACCTTTTGGCAAGCCCGCACCAACCGCAATTTTTTCCATATAAACATCAGGAGCATGCAAAAATCCGCCTTTCTTAGCAAAAGCAATTACGGCCAAAGAACTTTCGCCGGCATTAGCGCAAATTGTGGTTCCTTCCAACGGATCAAGCGCAATATCAACTTCAATTCCGCCAAGCCCGACTTTTTCACCGATATAAAGCATCGGCGCTTCATCGCGCTCGCCTTCACCAATTACAATGGTTCCTTTAATATTTAATTTATTTAAATCTCGGCGCATCGAAACAACCGCCGCTTGATCTGCGGCCATATTATCGCCTTTACCGATCCAGTCGTAACAAGCGATGGCAGCGTTTTCAACAACTTCGATAATTTGTGAGGAAAGAGAAGAGAGTGATTTTGACATGATATACTCTAGAGAGTCATGCTGAGCCTGTCGAAGCATGACTAGAGTATGAAAATCATGCTTGAAACAGGCTCGAGCATGATTTAAAAATTCTAAGAGGTCAATTTTTGTTCTTTAAATTCTACGTGTTTACGAACAACAGGATCGTATTTAGAAAATACCATTTTTTCCTGTTTTTGTTTTGGATTTCTGCGCGCAAGATAGAAGAATCCTGTGCCGGCAGTGCTTACCATTTTAAACAAAATAGAGTTTCTTTTTGATTTTGAAGCTTTCGGTTTTCCAGCCATATGTTTTTAAAATTAATTAGGGGCGGGAATTTTACGGGTGGTTTTAAAAAAAGTCAATTAAAAAAAGTGCTCGGGTTCTCAAGTGCTCGGTGCTCGGGCCCTAAGTTGACGCTCATTGCTTTCAACCTAGGGTCCGAGCACTTTTTTTAATTATCTAACTTCTTTTCACCTTTAAATCCGGCCGCAATTCCGGTGCGCGAAACGCCGTCGAGACCAAGTTCGGAAAGTTTTTCAATTACTTCATCAATTGTTTGCGAAGTTCCGATCACTTCAAAAACCAAGGAATCGCCGGTAATATCAACAATGTGAGTGCGGTATTTGTCGGCTATTTTCATGGCTTCTTGGCGTTTTTCTTCATCGCCGATGATTTTTACTAAAGCCAATTCGCGTTCGATATAACCTTCTTCGCGCGTCAGTTCAACGGCGCGGTGAACCGGCACGATTCTGTTTAAGAGTTTGCAAATTAAATCGATGGTTTTTCTGCTGCCGTAAGTTGTGATGGTGATGCGCGAAAGCTTACGATCTTGGCTAATTGGTGCGACGTTAAGCGATTCGATGTTATAGCCGCGTGCTGAAAAAAGTTCAACGATACGCGCCAAAGCACCGAATTCATTATCAACTAAAATTGCAATTACGTGTTTTTGTATTTCACTCATTTTTTAAACCGCATTCAAATCTTTTTGTACATAAAGTTTCGCTTGGCTACCAAGCAAAATCTCATTATGCGCAGCACCCGCAGGAATCATCGGGAAAACATTTTCCGATTTTTCAATTACGCAATCAAATAAAACCGGACCTTTGTGATTAATCATTTCCATGATTTTTTCATCCAATTCTTTTGGATTTTCGCATCTTAAACCCTTTATGCCGAAGCTTTCAGCTAGTTTTATAAAATCCGGTAATGATTCCATGTAAGATTGGCTTTCGCGTTTTTCATAAATTAATTCCTGCCACTGGCGTACCATTCCCATGTAACGATTATTCAAAATTATAATTTTTACCGGCAAATTATATTGTTTGATCGTGGCTAATTCTTGCATATTCATCAAAAAGGAAGCATCGCCGCTAATACACATTACCAAATTTTTAGAGTTAGCAACTTGAGCGCCGATAGCCGCCGGAACGCCGTAGCCCATGGTTCCAAGACCACCCGAAGTCAACCATTTTTTTGGCTCGTCAAATTGCAAATATTGTGCAGCCCACATTTGATGCTGGCCCACATCAGTTGAAATAAACGGATTATGATCTTTCATCAAGAGATTAAGGCGCTCTAGGGCATAAGCCGGTTTGATAACTTTGTCTGATTGTTCATAAGACAGCGATTTTATATCTTGCCATTTTTTAATTTGCTGCCACCAAGGTGCAATTTCCTTATGTCGATTTTTATTACCGCGTCTTTGCCATTCCTTAATCAAAGCTTCAAGCACAGTCGCTGCATCGCCAATAATCGGAACATCAACTTTAATTATTTTATCAATCGAGCAATCATCAATATCAATATGAATTTTTTTGGAATGCGGCGAAAAGCCGGAAACGCGGCCCGTCACGCGATCATCAAAGCGCGCACCGACATTAATCATCACGTCGCATTCATACATCGCCATATTGGCTTCATAAGTTCCGTGCATGCCAAGCATACCGATAAATTGTGGGTCGCGGGCTGAAAATCCACCAAGTCCCATCAAAGTATTGGTGATCGGATAGCCGGTTTCATGGACGAATTTCGTTAATAATTCACTGGCTTTCTTGCCGGAATTAATAATGCCGCCCCCCGTGTAAAATATTGGCTTCTTGGCTTTTTCAATTAAATCAACTGCGGCTGCAATTTTATCGTGATTAATTTCAAATTGACGTTTTTTAATTTGATAAGATTTGCGATTGATTTCAATCTTGCCATTGTATATTCCGTGATTGTTCTGCACGTCTTTTGGAATATCAATCAAAACCGGACCCGGACGTCCGGTGCGCGCGATATGAAAGGCTTCATGAATTATATAGCCTAAATCATTTACGTCTTTAACAAGATAATTATGTTTGGTGCAAGAGCGCGTCAAGCCGGTAATATCAGCCTCTTGAAAGCCATCAGTGCCGATTAATCCTGTTGCAACTTGTCCGGAAAAGCAAACCAAAGGAATAGAATCCATATAGGCGTCCGTAAGGCCGGTGATGGCATTGGTTGCCCCGGGACCGGATGTTACAATAATAACACCAACTTGTCCGGTTGATCTGGCGTAGCCTTCCGCGGCGTGTGCCGCCGCTTGTTCATGGCGCGCTAAAACGTGATGCAATTTATTTTGCAAAAAAAGCGCATCGTAAAAAGGTAAAATTGCGCCGCCGGGATAGCCAAATACAGTATCAATGCCTTCATTAATTATTGCTTTAACAATAATTTCGGCACCACTTAATTTGTTTGAAAATTTCGTCTGATCCATTGGGAAATCTATGTTTGTAAACTATCTTAAAAAAGATATTTAAGCATATTGCAGATTTCTTGGCAAGGATTTTTTAGATTGATTTTTCTTGAACTAAACTTAGACTAAGCCGCATTTTTAAATTAAGTCTAAATAAAATGAGTGAAAAAATAAATATCGATATAGCGAAAATTCTTGAGTCAATTCCGCATCGCTACCCGCTTTTATTGGTTGATAAAGTAAGAGATATCGAGCTTGGCAAAAAAGCTGTCGGAATAAAAAATGTTACTTTTAATGAACCGCATTTTATGGGTCATTTTCCAGGGCATCCTGTGATGCCGGGTGTTCTTATTATTGAAGCTATGGCGCAAACAGCGGCTTTATTGGTAACTGCCGCCCCGGATTTTGATTCGTCAAATAAGTTAGTTTATTTCATGTCAATTGATGCCGTGAAGTTTAGAAAACCTGTGGTTCCGGGCGATGTTTTGGAATTGCATGTGGAAGTTGTGCAAAATCGTGGTAATGTTTGGAAGATGTCGGCTGTGGGTATCGTTGAAGGACAAAAAGTTACTGAAGCGCAGTTTTCGGCAATGATTTTTGATAAGGATAAAAAGAAATAATATGACAAAAATTCACCCAACGGCAATTGTTAGTAATAAGGCGCAAATCGGCTCAGGTGCTGAGATCGGACCTTATTGCGTTATTGGCGATGATGTAAAAATTGGGGAAGGTACTATTGTAAAATCGCACGCCGTAATTGAAGGCGATACTTTAATTGGCAAAAATAATATAATTTTTCCTTTTGTAACAATTGGTGTGGCACCGCAAGATCTTAAGTTTCGCGGCGAAAAATCACGTGTAATTATTGGTGATAATAATTCAATCCGCGAACATGTAACTATTCATCTTGGAACTCAAGATGATGAAATGGAAACAAGAATCGGTAGCGGATGTTTGCTGATGGTTGGCGTGCATATTGCTCATGATTGCGTGATTGGTGATAATGTAATTTTTGCTAATAATGCTACGCTTGGCGGACATGTGAAAGTTGGTGACAATGCCGTGATAGGAGGTCTTTCTGCCATTCATCAATTTGTTAGAATAGGGCGTGGAGCCATGATTGGCGGCATGTCCGGCGTAGAGCATGACGTAATTCCTTATGGTTTAGTTATGGGTGAACGCGCTTCGCTAGCCGGCTTAAATTTGGTAGGAATGAAACGTGCCAACATCGCGCGCGATGAAATTCACGCTTTACGAAATTTTTTCAAAGATGTTTTTGCGGAAAGTTCGGAAAATTTTGTAGAAAAAGTAAATAATGTTGCCAAAACTTCGCCAAGTAAAATTGTGCAAGAAGTGGCGGGCTTTGTAAATAGCGAATCCTCAAGATCATTTTGTCAAACCAAAAAATAATTTAAAATAAACCGTGCGCGAACTTTGCCTCGATATAGAAACCACCGGCCTCAATCCCAAAGAAGGTCATAAAATTATTGAAATTGCTTGCGTTGAATTAGTTAATAAAGTTAAAACCGGTAATTTTTTTCACACCTATGTCAACCCTAGGCGCGATGTGCCGCAAGAGGCTTTTGCAATTCACGGAATTTCCACTGATTTTTTAAAAGATAAGCCGATTTTTGATCATGTTGTTCATAAGTTTTTGGACTTCATAAAAGATACGCCGGTCGTAATTCATAATGCGGCATTTGATACGAAATTTATTAATTACGAATTAAGTATTTTGGGATTACAGCCACTAAATATGGGGCTGGTGAAAGATTCGCTTTTGATGGCGCGCGCTAAATTTCCCGGCTCTCCTGCTTCGCTTGATGCGCTTTGTAAAAGATTTAATATCGATTTGAGCAGAAGAACCAAGCACGGCGCGCTTCTAGATACTGAGCTTCTCGCCGATGTTTACATTGAATTGATGGGTGGTGCACAAGTTGGATTCGGCTTTGAGAAAAAGAGCGAGAAAAAAGTTGAAGAGACAGTTTTGAATGTTGCTAATATAGTGCGAAGAACAATTCCGAGGCGCGAATTTCCTGTGTCGGCAGAGGATTTAGCTTTGCATAAGTCTTTTATTGAAAAAAATATTAAGAATAGTTTGTGGAGTTTTTAACTATACCAAAATGATGAAACCACTCACCAAAATACCCAACCTCATCGAACAGGAAAAATCCAATCTCTGGCTTTTCGCACCTTTACTTTTCGCCTCCGGCGCCGCTTTCTACATCAGCTTTCCTCTTGGTTTTTTATCTAGCCTAAAAATATTTTTAGCATTTTTTGCGGTTTGTTTATTACTTTTTTTTCTAAACCGTGCCTCTTTCAGATCACTTGTCTTTATTGGCTCCGCCATATTTTTAGCCGGCTCATTTTACGCAATTATTTATCAAAAAACTTTTTTAAATTACACTAAAATTACCGGAAAAGTTTACGTTGATGGTTATGGAAAGGTTGAATCCATTAAAACTTTTTATAATCCGATAAATCGCTTGGAAGGCGCGACAATTGTGCTTTCAAAGCCGGTTTTATATAAGTCGGAATTTGTTCAAAAAATTACTAAACCAAAAATAAAGAAAACTTCGTTAACAAAATCAGGAAAGCCAAGAAAACCGCGCAAGCCAAGAGCGCCAAAGCCTCCTAGTGAAAAGAAAATCTTAAAAACTTTTGTAAATGTTAAAAATTATCTAGATCTTGATCGCGAATTTGTAGATATTTCTGCTAATTATCAAATTATAAAATGGCAGGATAAAAACGGTAGACCCATGTTTCCCAAGCCTCCAACACGTATTTTAATTAATATCGTAAAAAATCCCAAAGATGTTGCCATCAATGATATAATAGCTTTAAAGCTTCGCTTGGAACCGGTTGATAAAAAAGAGTTTCCGGGAGATTTTGATTTTGCAATTGATGCCGATGCTAAAAAAATCGGAGCTTATGGTTTTGGTTTTGGCGAAGTTAGAATCTTAAAGAAGGCAGAAATATCAAGCCTTGATCAATGGTTTAATGAAATCCGCAAAAAAATTAATAATAGGATTTTGGCAATAATTCCGGGTGATGCCGGAGGTATTGCCATCACGCTTTTAACGGGCGAACGCAGTTTAATTTCCAAAGATGTCATGAATGACATCAGGAATTCCGGTCTGGCGCATCTTATTTCAATTTCGGGTTTTCATCTGTCTTTGGCGAGCGCCATTTTTTTTGTCATCACGCGTTTTCTACTTTCGCGTAGCGAATATCTAACTCTTAACTATGACATCAAAAAAATTGCTGCCGTAATTGCCATGTTTGGTTCCTATTTTTATTTAGGTCTTTCCGGCGCGCCATTACCGGCCGAGCGCGCTTTTTTAATGGTATTATTTATCCTTGCCTGTTTGCTTTTTGACAAAAGTCCGAACCCGAAGCGCGTAGTGATGAGCGCACTTTTTGTGATGGTTATTTATAATCCTTATGCGGTTTTCAATATTGGTTTGCAATTATCTTTCGTGGCAATAATGACGTTGATTCTAGGCGCTGAAATTTTGGCGAAATATAAGGAAAATTTTAACAAAATAATCTGGTATTTTTTAGAAATAATAGCGTTATCGATTTTGATTGAAATTACTACTTTGCCATTTTTGATGCATAGCTTTCAAAGTATTGCCTTACTTGGCTTCGTGGCTAATATTTTAGCAATTCCTTTGGCTGGTTTTTTTGTAATGCCGCTTGGATTTTTAGCGATTTTTTTGATGCCGATTGCTTTAGAAAAATATGTTTTAATTTTGATGAAATATGGAATTTTACTTATCGAAAAAATCGCTTTTTTTGTAGCTCACATTGACAATTCAACCTGGATTAGCCCGCAATTATCAAGCCTTGGTCTTATTATCGCCATCAGCGGATTTTTCATAACTTGCTTCACTAAATCATATTTTAGATTTTTTGGAATCCTTGTCTTTCTGAGTTCATTTACCACTTTAGCCTTAGAAAAAAAACCGGATATTTTATTCGACAAAGAACAAAAATTTTTTGCCATTTATGACAAAAAAGACGGTTTAATATTTTCAAATAAGCTTAGGCCGTCAAGGCACCGCGACAATTGGATGAAAGAAATGAATGAGGATGAATTTAAATATTTAAAAAATTATAAAAAAGAAAAAGGTGTTTGGTGTGAGAAAAATCAATGCTTGATTGAGAGAAGTAAAAAAGTGTTGGTGGTTTTAAAGCGGCAAAAAGATGAGGCAATTTGTGAGAAAGATTTTGATGTAATAGTTAATTTAACCGCGAAATATGCGCTTCCTAACTGTGTAAAAAATAAAGTGGTAATTGATAATATAGATTTTTATAAGAAGGGTGGGCAGTTTTTTTATTTTGATGGGGAAGGGAGGTTGGAGATTAGGGGGAGTGCGGAGTGATAAGCCCTCCTTCGCCAAGGCTACGTCGGACATCAGTTTTTCTAAATTCACTTCGCTCATTAAGAAAAATCAGATGGGCCTGCCAGCCGAAGCTCGCGAAGAGACGTAGGCTGGTGACCCCAACGGGATTCGAACCCGTATTTCCACCGTGAAAGGGTGGCGTCCT
>CAZDLU010000034.1:0-12026 GCA_964506725.1 uncultured Rhizobium sp. | reverse complement strand
CGCTCCTCGATCCTCCCTCAAGGGGAGGATAATTAGATCGAGATTTTTAAAAGAGTCATGCAACAAAGCCATCCTGGTCCCTTTTCTCTTTGGGAACTATTTTCCGAACTTTTTCTCATGGGATCTCAAGCCTTAATACACATGACTTGAGGGCTTTTTTACTGCAATAACCTTAAAAAAGGATCTCATTTTTTAGAAGCTATGACGCAACACCAGCCATCCTGAATGCGAAATATAATCAGTGCGGTGCTCGAATTATAATTGACGCTTATTGTTGAGGATTACACAGGATGATATGACAAAAAAGCAACCGAGTTAAAAGAAAGACAAAGGCAAATCAACGCCGAATTAAAAGCTTGATTTCGTTGGCTTCGAAGGCTTATGAGATTTTTGAGAGTTCGAAAATCGCTGAAAAGAGGCAATTAATCGCTTTTATGTTTTCGAACTTAAAGATGAATGGCACGAAGCTGCTATTTGACTTGAAGCAACCGTTTAATTTGATGGTCAATTTGCATAGCCACCAAGAATGGCTCCTCGGGAAGGGTTCGAACCTCCGACCAATTGGTTAACAGCCAACTGCTCTACCACTGAGCTACCGAGGAATAAAAGGAGAGGGCGCGTAGTTTATTTTTGGAAATGGGAAAAAGCAAGGGGGAATTTTATATCGTTTATAGGATAACTTCAACCATACTAGAAGCATGGCGGAAGTTGCAGTACAAACATCACACAAAAAAGTTGAATCTTAAATTTAAATTTGACTAACTAGCTTAACCACAATTCCCTTTAAAAAAAATTTCTAAAATTGTGCCGATAATTTATTTTTTCTTGGCGTTATTATACGCTACTAATGCTACAGCTGCTTCACTTTCTGACGCTATCAATTCTGCTTCGGTGAATAATCGAACAATTAGATCGCAGGATTATAAATTAGAAGCAACAAAATCACTTAAAGATGAAGCGAAAGCGGAATTTTTACCAAATATTAGCGCTTCCGGACAATATGGTGAAAGAAAAAGCAATGCGTCAATTCAAACTGCTTCTACAGTTAACCGCAATCAATATAACAAAAACCAAGTTGAAGAATTAAAGGTCGAGCAGCCAGTGTTTAACGGCTTCGGCTCTATGGCGAAATATGATCAGGCCAATTACAAAATCCAATCGGCAACTTTACAAAATAGAAGCAAAAAGCAGGAAATAATGAATGATGTGGTCGTGGCTTATTGCGATGTGTTGCGTTACCAAGATTTAGTTCATTTCATTGATGAAAATAAAAAATTAAATGAAGAAATTTTTAACTTAGCTAAAAAAAGAAAATCTCATAAAATTGTTGATGAAAGCGATTTAATAAAATTTCGTTATGAGCTGGCAAGCGCTGAAACTAAAAGCTTCGAGGCTACAAGCAAATTAGCCAGCGCCAATTCTCAATACTTAAATTTAGTTGGCGAATCGCCAAAAGCCTTACAAATTCCGCAAATTAAAGAAGAAACTTTTGATGAAAAAACGACGTTGCAAACTGCACTTTCCAACAATCCGAATTTGAAATCTTATTACATGGCATATCTTGCTTCAAAATCGGGATACGCTATCGAGAAATCAGCTTTCTCGCCTTCGGTTTCAGTGGTTGGCGCGGTTAACAAACAAAAAAATGCGCTTTATTTAAACGGTCAGGATTTTATTAATCGTTCAGTTTACATGAATGTTTCGGTGCCGATTTTTCAAAAAGGCGTGGAATATTCTAATTTGGCAAAAGCCAAAAATGAAAGCTCGGCAGCCCGCGAGGATTATGAAGCGGTGAAGGATGAGTTGTTAAAAAATTTAAAGCAAAGTTTGGCGGAATATGATTTTTATTTGAAGTTAAAAAAATCAAATGAAGAGCTGGTAGATATGGCGCAAAACCGTGTTGATATTTTAACAAAAAGATTTCACGCCGGTACCGAAGATGTCATGGAGCTTCTTCGCGCTAAGGTAGAGCTCAATGATCGCCGCTACGATTTTACCAATGCCCAAATGGATTTGATTGTTACTTATTATAAAATTAAAGCACTTTTAGGCGAGGAGCAAATTTAATGCGCCATCATCGCAAGCAACAAGATACTGTATTGAAGCAAGCTTTAAGCAAATGCAATTCTGCTTTTTTATTTGCCTTTCTTTTTAGTTTTTTCATCAGCTTGTTATCGCTTGCAATGCCGATTTATTCAATGCAGGTTTTAGACCGCGTTTTATCAAGCGGCAGCATCGAGACCTTGATTTTTCTGTCTCTAATCGTTGTAGTGTTTTTTATTTTTCTTGGAATTTTAACCGCAATTCGCGCCGCGGTTTTTATGCATATTGCTAATTGGCTTGATAAAAATATTTCGCCGATTTTATTTGATTTCAGTGTAGAACATCAAAATCAAAAAAACCTGACAAACCAGAATTTACGAGACTTGCAAACGATGAAAGCTTTTATTTCCGGACCAAATTTAGGAACGGTTTTTGATGCACCTTTTGCTTTGGTTTTTTTAGTTATAATATTTTTTATTCATCCGCTAAACGGAGTGGTGACAGTGGTTGGAGCCTTGATTTTATTGAAGATGGCCTTCCTTAATGAAAAAATGACCAAGTCTTTAATTGAAAAAAGCAATGAAATGCAAATTGAGTTAGCGCATGATTTTGAAATTATTTCTTCAAATTCCGAAAGCGTGAAAGCAATGGGAATGAAGGGAAATGTTCGGTCGGCGTGGCAAGAATCAAATCATAAATTTCAGGAAGTTTCCAATAAATTAAATTTGCGTTACAACAAAATTTCAGCAACCACAAAGTCTTTGCGCTTTGCCATTCAGATGATGACAACTGCCGTTAGTGCGGTGTTGGTGATTTATAATAAAATGTCGTCGGGCGGTATTATTGCAGTTTCGATTTTATCGGGTAAAGCCTTGGCGCCGTTTGATTCGGCGGTTACTTTATGGAAGTCGGTAGTGACTGTTAGAAAATCTTATAATCGCTTGCAAGAATCTTTAAAAGGCTTTGACCATGAAAAAGATAAAATTGAATTGCCGGCTTTCAAAGGCGAAATTTCCGTTGATAAATTAATTTATAAATTAGAAAAATCAGAACATATTTTAATTAAAGGTTTAAGTTTTAAGATAAACGCCGGAGACCTTGTAGCTGTGGTGGGGCCAAGTGCTTCCGGAAAAACGACTTTATCGCGTTTGTTAGTTGGCGTAATAAAACCGTCTTCCGGAATTATTCGTTTTGACGGCGCTGATTTGGCGGATCAAGATTTTGAGAAAATCGGAAAATATATCGGTTACTTGCCGCAAGATGTTGAGTTGTTTAAAGGTTCAATCAAAGCCAATATTGCTCGCATGAATGTTGAAGCCAAGGATGAAGAAATTATTGCGGCAGCAAAATTTTGCGGCATTCATGAAATGATTTTAAGTTTACCGAATGGTTATGAAACCTACATAGACAAAGATTCTCTTAATCTTTCAGCCGGACAAAGACAAAGAATTGGTTTGGCGCGTGCCTGTTTTGGTGAAGTAAGATTGGTGGTTTTAGATGAGCCTAATTCAAATTTGGATAGTGCCGGCGAAGCCGCGCTAGCACAAGTTTTAAGAGGATTAAAAGCAAAAAAAATTACTACGATTATTGTAACGCATAAACCGTCAATTGCGATGGTTTGTGATAAAATTATGGTAGTGTCAAACGGCCAAATAACGGCGTTTGATGAAGCGGCGAAGGTTTTACAAAAACCGATTAATACATAATAAAATGCAAAAACAAAATTTGAAAAATCCCAACATTGCTTATGGAGCCATAAAGTACGGCCTTCTAAGCCTTGTCGCATTTTTTATAATTTTTGGATTTTGGGCGGCAATTGTTCCGATAAAATCAGCGGCAATTGCGGATGGTACCATCGTGCTTGATTTTAACCGCAAAACAATTCAACACCTTGAAGGCGGCATTATTGAAAATATTTTAGTGCAAGAAGGACAGATGGTAAATGAAGGCGATGTCTTGCTTTATCTCAATGATATCAAGGCTAAATCGGAACAGCAAATTGTTAAAAAAAGACTTTATACAATGAAGGTTCAGCGCGAAAGATTGCTTGCCGAGCGCGCCAATAAAAAGCCGGATTTAAATAAATTTTTTATTGAATATACGGCTAATGTAAAAAGTGATGAAGAAAAAAAAGAAGCGGCCGAAGTTGTAAAACAACAAGGACAATTATTTAACACCAAAATAGAAAAACTGGCCGGTGAAATTAGGGTGTTGCATGATAAGTTGCATTCCTACCAGGGACAAGCCGTGGCAGCTCGTCGTAGATTAAAAATTTTGAGCAATGAATTAAAAGCAATAAAACCGTTGGTTAAAGAAAAGAATTTGCCGGTTTTGCGGCAATATGATATAGAAAAACAAATTGCGGAATTGCAAGGAATATTGGCACAATCCAATGCTGACGCGGCGGCAGCGAAAAAACAAATTGATAATTATAAGAATGAAGACTTAACAAAAACTTTGGATGAATTGAAAGAAACGGAATTAGAAATTGTTAATCTGACTAATCAATTGGAAAATGCCAAAGATGTTTTGAAAAGATCGGAAATTTTGGCTCCTGTAGCGGGCAGGGTGATGAATATAAAATTCCACACCATTGGCGCTGTGGTGCCGCCGGGTGGTGAAATTATGAATATTGTGCCGCAAGATGAAGAATTAATTGTGGAAGCAAAAGTAAAACCGCAAGATATTGACGAAGTTTTTTCAGGTCTTAAAGCCAAAGTTATGCTAACCGCTTACAAAGGAAAAAAAGTACCAAAGCTTAACGGAGTTGTTTTTAACGTTTCGCCGGATATTACCACCAATGAACAAACGCGTGAATCTTATTTTTTAGTGCGCGTAAAAATCAGCAAAGATGAATTAAAAAATCTAAAATTAAAAATAAATCTCTATCCCGGCATGCCGGCGCAAGTCTTTATTATCACCGGTTCGCGCACGGTGATTGATTATTTGTTTGATCCTATTAAAGATGCGGCTTATAAGGCGTTTAGGGAGCAGTGATCTTTTTATACTGTTGCTGAGGCGCCGCTGCCATACGTTGCTGCTACCGAACCTTTTCCAGGAACATGCGGTTTATATACCACACGTTTCGGCTCTAAATCAAGAGCTTCTAAAGCCGTTTTCATTCCTTTATAAGAATCTTTTCCGCCGGCAAGAAACTTTACATAATTATTAGGCACTCCTTTTATTCTCATACCGACATCCGATATATTTTCTGTTGTTTTAGCACCAATGCGCAATCCTAAATTACGAGGAATTTCTGTTGCCCCTTCTGCAATATGAACTTCTTCTCCTGCTACAATATTTTGAAAATCTTTTGAAAGATATCGGGCAGCCCTTATGTAATTTTCATTAATTTCGGTTGTTTTTTCCGGTAAGACAGCTTTTAAGCATTTGGCTAGATCAGAATTTCCTAGGTTTTTAAGACCATCAAATTCTTTTGAAATCAAAATAATTGCGGCTAAATCTTTATTGGAAAAAGTAATTTTAATTGTACCTCTCGCTGGATCGTCAACACTTGCCTTTAATAAGGCTTCATTTAAGCTCGTAACAATTTTTTGGCCCACCAAAGCTTTAAGTTGCTCATCGCTTAAAGAATTTTTGGTTGAGGTTGAGTAAATTGAAAAGAGAGGATTATCTTTTTTTTCTCCATATACAAATCTCTTTTTAGATTCTAAGGAACCGATTTTTTTATATTTAATTTCAGGAAAATCGCTAGCTTTTAGGAGAGTATCCGCAGCAGGAGCTGGGGTTGCTGCTGGGGCAGGAACAGGGGCGGGGGCAGATGCAGCTGGAGCTGCAGGAGGGGCATCTCCTCCGGCTCCTCCTGCTGCCGCTGTATTTGCTGGAGCGGCAGCTCTTGTTTCTGCTGTCTTATCAGCAGAATTTAATAAATTAATTTGCTTCATTAATTCCTGAAAAACAGTAATTTTTGCCGTTATGCTAAGGTTGTTTAGATTTGTATTACCTGTTTTATTGTTAAAAAGAAAAAATTCCTTTCTTTCTTTGGTGCCGGAGGTTTCGCTAGATTTTTCTATTATTATATAATATTCATCGTTACGTTTAACTAAGACTAAATTTTCTTGCGGAGTATGTTCTGTTTTTGAAGTATCCTCTAAAAAAAATTTTAATGTACCATCCTTTTCTCTTGCTACTCGTAAATTATTATTAGGTTTGTATAAATAATATTTTTTATCTTTCTCATCCTTATTGTCGATAGCTTTAATAGGTATAGCTGCACCTTTGGTTTCTTGGACTAATTTTACAACAGCCTCTGAACCTAAATTATTGTGCAAATTAATAGCGGTAGAGTATGCTTCAAAATTTTGCAATTCCGGAACTGTTGCTAATAAAGCATCATAATTTGATGCGTTGATAGCTACGCTTTCATTTGTATCACCAATAGGTTGATAAGTTATTTGGTCAGTTTCTGTAAAGCTAAAATTAACCACGCCTTTTTCAGGTATTATAAAATGAATAGCATCAATTTTGTAGGGCGTGCCGGTTGTGCAAAAATTTAATCCAGTGCTTGAATCTTGATAAAAATCGGCGTCTCTGGCTGCTGGAATTAAAGCTGCGTTGTATTTTGCTATAAGAGTGGTTTTTGCAGGAGCATCAAGCGGGATAGCGTTACTTGTTTTGGATGCGATTTTTTTATATATTTCTGCAAGACCTGAAGAAAATCTATTATAGTTTGTTGAAGAAACATTAAATGACGCTAGATCCGCGGCGGGAAGCGGTGCCGGTCTGGCAGCTGCAGGGCTTGTTTGAGTATTTAAAAAATTTATTAGTTTAAATATGGGAGTTGCTTCTAATGTTGAAAGAAAATCGGATGTCTTAAAATCTTTACCATCAGTGGATGATTTTTGTGCTATCCAAGATGGGTTTTTATTTTGAAAAGTAAAAGAAACTTTTTGAGTATTGTGAGAAATATCTAGATATTCTTTGTTAGCATTTACTTTACTTTTCCTAACTAAGAATTTTAAATTATTACCTATAGATAGAGTTATTGAATTGCGATCGCCTTTTTCAAGTTTGAAATCTACCCCATCATGCTGAAAACTAGCAGAATTACCACTAGCCAATAAGGTGCTACTTATCTTCTCAAAATCCAAAGCCTCAACAATTTGATAAAGTTCGTCTGATATCGCCATAAAATATTAAAAAAATTGATAAACTCAGAAATGATTAATAGGATAATTAATTAAAATCCATAGTTTTTTGTGATGCCGACCTATTTAAATACTAAATTATGCTAAAAAACCGCTTAAAAACATTTTTTAAATCCGAGCTTTCAATCGGTGTTATTCTTGCATTTGCGACGATTTTATCTTTGCTTTTTGCCAATATAAAAACTTCTGCAATTTATCAAAATTTCATCGCTTCCAAGGAATTAATTAATGACGGCTTAATGTCTTTATTCTTTCTGCTTGTTGGCTTGGAGCTTAAAAAAGAAGTTTTGATCGGCGAACTTTCAAGCCGTAAAAAAATTGCTTTGCCTTTATTTGCGGCGCTTGGTGGCATAATTTTTCCGGCTTTGATATTTTTCTTAATTAATAAAAATGAGGCGCAAAACCTGCGCGGTTTTGCTATTCCTTGCGCCACCGACATTGCATTTGCTTATGGCATCATTTCTTTTTTCGGCAAAAAAATTTCCAATTCTCTAAAAATATTTTTAATTGCACTTGCCATTCTTGATGATTTGGCGGCTATTTTAATTATTGCCGTTTTTTATTCGCATGATTTGAATTTTTCATTTTTGTTTTTGGCCTTGATTCCACTGGCTTTGTTGCTGTTTTTAAATTTACGAAAATCAGAAAAAAATATTTTTTATTTAAGCCTTGGATTTATTTTATGGTTGTTAATTTTAAAATCAGGAATTCACGCAACCTTGTCCGGAGTAGTATTGGCGCTATTTATTCCTCTTGGAATTTCTTCAAGATTAGCTCATCAAATTTCACCGATGGTAAATTTTTTAATCTTGCCGCTCTTTGCCTTTGTTAATGCCGGCGTTAGTTTAGAAAATTTTTCTCTTAATAATTCTTTAACGCTGGGAATAATTATCGCTTTATTTTTCGGCAAGCAAATCGGCGTAATGTTATTTAGTTTTTTAGCAGTCAAATTGCGCTTGGCTAGCCTGCCTCGTGGTTCAAATTGGTTCAGTTTTTACGGCACGGCAATTTTTACTGGCATTGGTTTTACCATGAGTTTATTTATTTCCGAGCTGGCATTTGCTGCAAATGACCAGGCTAAAAGCGGAATTTTGATTGGTTCTTTGCTTTCAATGATTTTTGGCAGCGCAATTTTATCGGTAGCAAAAAATGAAAAAACGTAGAGCCTTCTCGCTCATAGAGTTGTCAATAGTTTTGGTTATAATCGGAATTTTAATTGGGGCTGCGGCAAGTTCGGTAAAACTGGTTTTTACTTCTAAGATTTCAGCGGCGCAATCTTTTACGAAAGGCTCTCCCGTATCGTCTATTCCCGGTTTGCTGTTATGGCTTGAACCGGTTATGAAAGAAAGTTTTATTGCAAGCGAAGCAATTAACGGAACTTCAATTAGCACTTGGAAAGATTCCAACACTCAATCAGTTTCAAAAAATGATGTCAGTCGCACCGCAGACAGCAATGTTAAATATGTCAGCCAAGGCATTAATGATTTACCATCCGTTTATTTTTCCGGAACTGATTTAACAAATGATGTTGGTCTTAGCGGTTCAGCCCTTAGCTTCGGAAGCCAAGGTTTTACTTTTTTTGTTGTGGCAAAATCCGATGAAAATTCTTCATCACAAGCACGCTATGTTTTTCGTAACGGCGATGCCAGCAATGGTTTTGGTTATTGGAAAGATTCTTCAAATTTAAGAAATTCGGGAATTGATGGTAATTCGGCATTGGGCGGCACAATTCCTACAACGGCAGAAGTTATCACCGTAAAATATGATGCCGAGCAATCACTGATTAATCTTTATGTTAATGGTACAAAAACCGTTGATAGCACCAGTTTAACTTTAAGCAATTGTTCCTCATCATGTGCTTTGGTTATAGGAAATTCGTTAGTCGGCAGCAATCTACCGTGGAAAGGATTTATTTCGGAAATTATTGTTTTTGACGGTTCTTTGAAAGATTTAATGCGTCATGATGTTGAAGTTTATTTGGGAAAAAAATATCGCGTTAGAATTAGTTCATAATTATTCCCAAAATTTTCCAATCGTAACATCAACTTTCAGCGGCAAATCTAATATCACCGCATTTTCCATTTCACTTCTAACAATTTGTGAGATTTCTTCCACCTTACTCTCAGGTGCTTCCACAACCAATTCATCATGAACCTGCAAAACAATTTTAGCTTTATCATTTAATTTTTTCTGCAAACGAATCATTGCCATTTTTATAATATCAGCAGCGCTGCCTTGAATTGGCGCGTTGATTGCAAGTCTTTCCGCCTCCGAGCGAATCATCTGATTTTTATTATTGATTTCGTGTATAAAACATTTGCGTCCGGAAAGTGTTGTAACATAACCGTTTTGGCGAGCTAAATTAATGTAATTTCTCATATATTCATCAATTCCGGGATAGGCATCAAGATAGGATTTTATGTAATCTCCAGCTTCTTGCCTTGAAATTCCAAGTTGTCTTGCCAGACCGAAAGCACTGATTCCATAGATAATTCCGAAATTTATCGCTTTAGCTTTTGAACGCAAATCATCACTTACTTCATTTTCCGCAATTTTAAAAACTTGCGAAGCCGTAATTCGGTGAATATCTTTGCCGTCTTTAAAGGCCTGAATTAAATTTTCAATTTTAGCAACATGCGCAATTACACGTAATTCAATTTGCGAATAATCCGCCGAAATTAATAAATTATTTTTTTCAGCAATGAAAGCAGTCCTTATTTTACGGCCTTCGGCAGTTTTTATCGGAATATTTTGCAAATTCGGATTGCTTGAAGAAAGTCGTCCGGTGATGGTTGAAATGCTGGAAAAACTGGTGTGAATTCTTTTAGTTATTTCGTTAATTTCTTTCGGCAAAGCATCAGTGTAAGTGTTTTTTAATTTTGAAAACTTACGAAATTCTAAAACCTTACCGGCTATTGTAAATCCTTCTTCGGCAAGCTCTTCTAAAACTTCGGAAGCTGTTGAAAAAGCTCCGGTTTTTTTAGATTTCTTTGATGATTCCAAATTTAATTTTTCAAAAAGAATTTTTCCTAATTGTTGTGTTGAAGCAATGTTAAATTCTTCACCGGCAATTGCATAAATTTCCTTACTTAATTCGGCAATTTTTTGACCGAATTCCTGTGATAAATTATTTAATTTTGTAACATCAATTGCTATGCCGTTATGTTCAATTTGCGCTAGAGCAGCAAGTAACGGCAGCTCATAAGAATAATAAGCATTATTTAATTTTAGCTCAAAAATTTTCGGCAAAAATAATTTATAAAGCTGATAAATTGCAAAATTTTTAAAAGTAAAAAATTCAATTTCTTTTTCTTTTTGTTCAAAAAGTTTTGGTGTTTTATTTTTTTCTAACTCAGCAAAAATCTCACCGAAGCCTTTGCTTTCTATATCTTCATCAAGATTTGCATCGATCAATTGCCGCAAATCGCTTTTGGTTGTGGAGTTTAATAAATGATTAATCAAAGAAATATCATCGAAGGAGGTAAAGCCTGACCCCTCACCCCAACCCTCTCCCTCAAGGGGAGAGGGAGAGATTCGCAGCTCTTCTTCTCCCTCTCCCCTTGATGGAGAGATTTGCAGCTCTTCTTCTCCCTCTCCCCTTGAGGGAGAGGGTTGGGGTGAGGGGTTTTGGGATACTGCGAAATTATGTTGTAAAATTTTCTTAAAAAAACTTTTACTATCAAAAAATACTTTTCTTACCGAATCATCATTTAAAATTTCTACTAACCCTTGAAAAACAAAGTCAGAATCACCTTTTTCTTCTGTTGTAAAATCAAATAAATCATAACTTTTTTTGCTTTGTAATTTTGCAAAAAATATTTCTTCAATTTCACAATCTTTTTTACAAGTTGAAATTGTCAAAAATTCTTCATCAAATAAATCAATGGTCGCAAGCCCGTTTTTTTGTGCTTTGGCAATGACATCATCTAAAATTTTTTTATCAGTAATTTCAGTTGTTTTTATTTGTGAAAATTTTTTTGTCGCAACTTCTTCCTTTACAACATTTCTAACATCATCAAAAAGATTAAATTCTTTTTTAACGCGCAAAACCAATGATCTGAAGCCTTGCTCTTCTAAAAAACTTATTAATTTATAAGGCTCAATATTTTGTAATTTCAAATCATCTATCGCAATTCCAAGTTCAGCGTCATCTTTTAAACTAGCTAGAACCTTTGATAATCGGGCATTTTCAACACCTTCTTGCAAAAGTTGTCGACGTTTTTCCTGTTTTATTTCAGATAAATTGGCAAAAATATTTTCTAAACTTCCGAAAGTTTCAATTAATTCAGCAGCGGTTTTAGGCCCGATTCCCTTGACTCCGGGAATATTATCGGAACTATCGCCCATCAAAGCCAAAACATCTAAAACCTGTTTTGGCCCGACAAAAAATTTTTCTTTTACTTCATTTTCGCCGATCATGCGATTTTTCATGGCGTCATACATCGAAATTTTTTCATCAACTAATTGCATCAAATCCTTGTCGGAAGAAACGATCACAACTTCATAACCTTCAGCAGCCGATTTTTTGGCGATAGTTGCAATAATGTCATCAGCTTCCAATCCGGTTTTTTCAAGTATTGCTAAATTCAATGCTTCAGCAGCCTGGCGTACCAGCGGAAATTGCGGTTTTAATTCTTCAGGGCAGGGCGGACGATTAGCTTTATATTTCGGAAAAATGTCGTTACGAAAAGTTTTTGAACCCGAATCAAACACTACAGCCACATGGCTTACATCAAGTCCGGCCAGTAATTTTATCAACATATTGGTAAAACCGTAAACCGCACCGACCGGTGTGTTGTCTGCTCTGGTGAGTGG
>CAZDLU010000033.1:0-12615 GCA_964506725.1 uncultured Rhizobium sp. | reverse complement strand
CAAACCCAGTGTTTATCTAAATCAGTTGGGATTGAATTAAACGCGACTGGGGTTAATTAATAACCTTTTGCTGCCCATTTTCTTGGGCAATGTGAAACCAACTTCTACCAGTTCTATCAACGTTATTTATATTTTTTGCGGTGAGAATTTTCTCCAAAGCCGCAGTACTTCCCGTACTAACCGCAGCCTTCACTAAGTTAGAAACAAATTTTTTTTCCGGCTCAGTAACCGGTAAACAACCTCCGCACACTAAATTTGTAACCACCTCCACTCTTTCATGCGGCCCAAGATATTGAGAATCGATAGCCTTACTCAAAACACTAATTCCATCCGGCATTCTAGCGTTTGGATTAGCGCCAACTTCTAGCAAATACTCAACAATATTAGGCGTATTCCTCTCTTCATAGGACTCAAATATATGGCACAAAAGCCGCGTTGCCAGATCGGGATTCGCCCCTTTGGCCTCAATTAATTTATTAAATAATTGCTCCAACAAAAGCCCATTATTATGCTTTATAAAATGAAACAGCGCCTTTTCAACTCCGGGATGTTCAAGATTTAGATCATCTCTATCTATTAATTCTTCTGCTATCTCTTCATAATTATTAAGAGCTGCTAATTCAAGCGGTATTACTTGACCCTCCGAATCATCAATAAATTCGCCATCTTCGCTAGCTTTATTTATATCGGCTCCTTTTTCTATCAAAATCTTAGCCACCTCTTCCCGCCCCTTTTCGAATTCTCCATTACCCAAAGCGTGATGCAGAGGATTTCCTAAGTTCACATTAGCACCGAGCCCAATTAGAAGAAACCCAACTACTTCTTTATTTCCAGCTCTTGCCCCGGCAGAAAGCGCCGTTTCAACAAAACCAGCATCATTCATAATCGCAGAATCTACATCGCAACCACTCCCCACAATATCTTGAACAGCATCTGCATCATTCCTTTTTGCAGCGTCATATAATGCTCTTGATTTATCTTCAGTAAATACAGGAGACAACATAATTATTTTTCTATCTTGCTAAAACGGCCATCAATATTCGCACCATCTTCAACCGAAAGCGTACCATATTCAATCTCGCCAATAACCTTAGCTTTACCGGAAATGCTTATGGATTTTGCTTTGATATTGCCTTCAAAATTACCTCTAATGCTCAAAGATTCCGCTACTATCAAGCCTTCTACTGCGCACCCTTCACGCAAAATTACGGAATTTCCTTTAATTGTTCCCTTAACCACACCTTCAATCTCGATTAAACCAGCACTTTGAATCTGTCCTTCCATGACAAGATCGCGCGCAATAATTGTGGGGGTTGCTTTAAAATTTGAACTTATCACTTCTAGCTTTTTTGTAATTGAATTATCATTACCATTTTTTTGATTATGCGCAATTGAAACGACTTTGGCTTTGATATTAGCTATTGACATATTTTACACTTTTTTCGTCATTGAACAGAATTTCGCCCGCTTCCAAAAATTTTCTTGGATTTAGTGGCGCATTTCTATATCTGACTTCATAGTGCAAGTGTTGACCTGTGCTGCGACCGGTATTGCCCTGAATTGCGATAACTTGCCCCGCTTTCACGATTTGTCCCGGAGCTACCTTAACTTTCGATAAATGCCCATAGCGCGTAGTTATGCCAAAACCGTGATCAATTACTATGGCATTTCCATAATCGCTATATCTTCCGGCCAAAATAACTTTACCGCCGGACGGACTAATGATTTTTTCATTTTGCGGCCCAACAAAATCAAGCCCGCGATGACTAGCATGTCCACCGGTAATTGGATCAATCCGCACACCGAAACCACTAGAAATATAGTAATTTTTCATTGGCCGCGCCAAAGGCATAGATTTCGCCAAACCTTCCAGCAAAATCAAATAATCTAATTCGCTAGTAAATTTTAATTTTTTTAAATGGCTTTCAATATCGTAAGAATCAGAGCTAAGTGCTAAAGCGCTGTCCAGCGAAGTATTGTCCTTGAGCGGACCGCCTTGCGCTTTGTTTTTAGCATAATGTTGCATTAATTCTTCGGCATATTTATCCGCTGCAATAAGAGAAGTTTTTTTCACATTCAGTCCGGTAACCGCGATAGCACGCTCAATTTTTTTCATTCGCGCTTTAGCCAGAGATTGTATCTCTGCCAATTTTCCGTTTACTTCGTTGAGATTTCTTAAAGTATGTTTATCTTGCTTCGAAAAACCTTCTTCATTGACGCGAACCGGTTTTACCATGTCTTCTTCTTCCGCCTTTACTTCATGCACTCCGCCGGTAACCGACATCAAATATTCATTAACTTTCTTTAACTTGTCATTTACATTGCCAAA
Organism: uncultured Rhizobium sp.; assembly: GCA_964506725.1. Lineage (GTDB taxonomy): Bacteria > Pseudomonadota > Alphaproteobacteria > Rickettsiales > UBA1997 > UBA2645. Next base: position 10,286 of record CAZDLU010000033.1, on the reverse strand, counting down.
TTCACGCTCAAAGTAACCATTCATTGACTTCAGATGACTTATTTCCTGCGCTTTTTCATCGATAATTTTGTTATAATTTAAAGATTGAATAAATAAATTGCCAACCCAAGCAATAAAAACAAAAACCGCCGCCTGAGTAAGCGGGCCTAAAGTAACGCTTCTGATTTTTTGATTGGTAACAAAAAGGATAGTCCTTTTGGCAAAAGCTAGGCGATAAAAAGCCTTGGCGCTCTTGGCTGTAGCAAGCCAAATTGCCCGAAAAGCGGCAGCTATTTTCTTTTTTAGAAGGTAGCTATTTACCATGGACTTAAATTTAATTATTTTGAGAGCGATTATCGCTTCGCTAACAGGCTAAGTCAAGTTATTTTTGCCAAAAATAGTTGACTATAAAACTTGTCTCATTTAAGCTGCACCACCTTCAAAATTTTTGATTCGATAAAAACTATGTCTAAAGCACAAGCAAAAAAAATCGATGCTGAAAGAACGCATCCAAAACAACATACGGTTGAAGTCGTAATGACCGATGGCTCTAAATTTCCAATTCTTACTACTTGGGGCAAGGAAGGTGATGTTCTAAGGCTTGATGCCGATCCGAAAAATCATCCAGCATGGCAAGATAAAGCACAAAACTTTGTTAATGCCAATAACGAAAGAATTAACAACTTTAAGAAAAAATTTGGCGACTTTGGCGCTGTACTTGCCAATAAAAAAGAAGGCGAATAATTCTTGAAAGAAATCCTCTGTTTATCAGGTTGGGGGCAAAAATTTGATTCATTAGAATTTATTTTTAATGACGAGTTTTTTGCCCCTTTTTTTATTTCTTCTTTTGACTATTCAAAATTAGATAGCGTTGAGGACTTTTTTTCCGAAATTAGCAAAAAAAATAATCCGGAAATTTTAGTAGGTTGGAGCTTGGGAGGTCAGCTCGCCGTAAGGTTAATCGCCAAAGGAATTTTTAAACCAAAATTGCTGATTTTAATTGCGCCCCCCTTTCAAATGCTAAAAGATTCACGTATTCAAGCCGGCATGTCGCGCGAGACTTTCAATCAATTTTACAATAATTTTGCCAAGGCTCCTACGGAAACGCTGAAACAATTTTCCATATTAACTGCAATGAATGATCGCCATGCTTCGGAGATCGCACGAACACTAGATATTAATGATAAAAATTTTGCACAGTCCAAATTCTGGCTTGAAGAATTAGCGCGATTTTCTTGTTTTGATATTGATTTTAGCAATATGCCACCAACTCTGTTCTTTCAAGGTGCCGGCGACATGATTGTTCACGCCAGTCAGGCAGAATATTTTAAACAAAGAATAAAGAATTTTCAGCTAGAAATTTTTAAGAATTGCGGACATGCGCCGCAGTTAAGTGATTTAGCAAGGATGAGAAAGATAATTTCTCTTAAAATCGAAAATGATATTAAGCCGCTTCAATGCCCAATTTCTTAAACAATTCTCGATCCTTCTCTGCTTCCGGATTCCCTGTCGTCAATAATTTCTCTCCATAAAAAATCGAATTAGCGCCGGCCAAGAAACACAAAGCTTGAGTCTGTTCGTTCATATTTTCCCTGCCCGCCGAAAGTCGCACGGCTGAATGCGGCATCATAATTCTTGCAATAGCAATTGTCCTGATAAATTCAAATTGGTCTAAATCTTCCACTTTTTCAAGCGGTGTACCTTTTACCTTTACCAACATATTAATCGGAACCGATTGTGGCTGTTTGGGCAAATTTGCTAGAACAATCAACATTTTGGCACGGTCTTCGCGCTGTTCGCCCATACCGACAATTCCACCCGAACAAACATTTAAACCGGATTCGCGCACATTTTTCAAGGTGGCAAGGCGATCAGAAAAATTTCTGGTTGAAATAATTTCTGAATAAAACTCTTCGGAAGAGTCAATATTATGATTATAATAATCAAGCCCGGCATCCTTTAGTTTCTTGCTTTGATCAACCGTTAACATTCCTAAGGTCATGCAAGTTTCGAGTCCGGTTTTTTTAACTTCTTCTACAATATTACAAATTGTTGCAACATCGCGATCATGTAAATTGCGCCAAGCCGCCCCCATGCAAAATCTTGATGCGCCCGCATCTTTAGCGGCTTTAGCAGCTTCAACAATTTTATCCGTCGCCATTAAAGTTTCTTTTTTCAAACCAACATCATAATGCGCTGATTGCGGACAATATTTACAATTCTCCGGACAAGAACCGGTTTTGATGCTTAAAAGCGTACTGATTTGCACTTTATTTGGATCGTGAAATTGTCGATGAATTTCAGCAGCTTTAAAAATCAAATCACTAAACGGTAAAGCAAAAAGTTCTAGCACTTCTTCAACTTGCCAATCCTGCCTGATGCCATGATTATAGCCAATCGCCACCACTTTATCATTTTCTTTTTCTTTACAAATTGCAGTCATAAATTTATTGGGGGTCTCCCCTATCTCCAAATAATCAAACATTTGAATAGCTCGCCCATTTGATTTTTATCAATCAGGCGATCTATTTCTGATTTTATTAAATCGATCTCGACCTTTGTTTTTCCTATAGTCAACGCCTTTCGTCTCTCCTCAATTCCTAGACCAAGCAAAAACTCTCTTTGCGTCACCAATGAAGAATCAAGACTAAATTCTTTAGCAATTTTTTCAAGCATTAAAAAATCAACCAAGGCAGTAATATCAGCACTTCCCTTACCTTCCAAAACATTAATTTTTTGATGGTTTTTTAGAGCTTGCAAAGTGTTGGCGAATTCATTTTTTATGTAACCATAATCAATTATAATGGCAATCCCACCCTTCTGTGACAAGAGTCGGCAAAGCTGCGCCATAAAATCCGCAGCCTCTTTGCTATATTCAAAAACAGCACCAAAAGGTAAAATATCGGATTCTTTTTTTCCGACTTTTTCTTCTACGAATTGATTAATTTTGGGATCAAAATTTGCTGTAACAAATTGTAATTTTTCAACTACTCTTTCACACCAACCAATATCGGTTTTAACATATTGATCGATGGCAAAACAGTCAAATAGCTCGTTGCTGATGAAAATTAATTCCTCGCTAGTTGTCATATTGAGTTTGTCGAAATATGACAACCACTCGATTTTAAAATCTTTTAATTTTTCTTGCTGAATTTTTGTTAAAGCCGGACTGATTTCAATTATACAAAATCGCGCATGCCCTAGAAAATCAAGGGCTAACGCATTATTATTTTTTGCCAATTTATCAATTGTTGTAAGAATATCAAAAAATAACGTGCCTTGACCAGCGCCCATTTCCGTGAGGACGATGTCTTTTTTAATATTTGCTGAAAGCTGAAGAATGTAGGCTGCGATTAGTTCGCCGAAGGTTTGACTGATTTCCGGAGCCGTAATAAAATCACCTTTTTTGCCAATTGGATTATTTTTTACGTAATGGCCGGAAAGCCTGTCAAATAAGGCCTGGCGCATGAAGTCAGAGATTTTCATAAATACTCAATGTCATGCTGAGCCTGTCGAAGCATGTGTTACACGCCGAGTCTAAACACATGCTTCGACAGGCTCAGCATGACATTGAGAGCGTTAGATTAAGGTCTCCAATTTAAAAAATTTTGTAACAACTTTAACCCCGCTTCACCACTTTTTTCCGGATGAAATTGCACTCCTAAAATATTATCTTTGGCAACTACAGCCGAAAGCTTTTCTCCATATTCGACATGTGCCAAAATATTATTTTTATTCTGACAAATAAAATGATAGGAATTAGCAAAATAAAAATGTTCGCCAGAATTTATACCTTTAAATAAAGCATGCTTGGAATCAACAACCACCTCATTCCAACCCATATGCGGAACTTTCAAATCATTCTTAGCCGGAATTTTTTCAACCTTTCCATTAATAAAACCAAGACCTTGATGTTCGCCATTTTCATGACCAATTGACGCCAAAATCTGCATTCCAACGCAAATGCCCAGAAATGGCTTTTTTTCTTTTAAAACTTGATTTCTGATTTCTTCGATTAGACCTTCTTGCGCTTTTAAGCCCTGCATGCAATCAGCAAAAGCACCTACCCCAGGCAATATTAAATAATTAGCGGCGCGAACATCGGATGATTTATTTGATAAAATAATTTCGTTGCCGCCTTTAAGCAAAGTAAGGGCATTTACGACAGATTTTATGTTGCCGGAACCATAATCTATTATAACGATTTTCATGTGGTAATTGAATTTGGATCTTCTAAAAACCGAATTTTTGCAATTTCTGCATTGTCACTGAACACCACTCCCGCAAGCTTATAGCCTCGCATTTGCAAAACATTTCCGAGTAAATAATTAGCATTTAGTCCAAGCAAAAATGCAATGACAAAATTGAGAAAATTAACCTCAAATTCTGAAAAAAATCCACTACTGATGATAAGAAAAATTGACAAAAAAACAAGAAACTCGCGCCACATTTTTTTATAAAGTAGCCAACCGCCACTAAATACAAAAGCCCAAAAAGAAAACTCGTCTCTAAGCGCAATAACATCTTCAATCTCGCTTTGATTCTGTTTGATGAAAATATTATAGAGTTTCATATGACGTAAACATTACAACGGGGCTATAAACCCCGTCGCACGCGCAGGTTAGCAGTAAACTAACCTAAAGCTTTTTTAGATTTCTCAACAATTTTAGAAAACACTTCCGGTTCCCTAATAGCAAGGTCTGAAAGCACTTTGCGATCAAGATCGATTTTAGCCAATTTCAAACCATTGATAAATTTTGAATAAACCATTCCACGTTCTCTCACCGCAGCGTTAATACGCTGAACCCAAAGAGCACGAAAATCTCTTTTTCTGGCTTTACGATCGCGATAAGCATAACGCAAAGCTTTTTCAACCTTTTGAATCGCTACACGGAAACAGCTTTTAGCACGTCCGCGATATCCTTTAGCAAGTTTTAATATTTTTTTGTGTCTAGCTTTTTTAGTGACACCTCTTTTTACTCTACTCATGGAATTCTCCTATAAATTTAATTACTGTAAGGCATTTTAAAGTTCATAATGCTAGCTGCATGCCCTTCTGACAAGGCGGCAGACTTACGCAAATTTCTAATGCGTCGCTGACTTTTCTTGCCTAAATTGTGCCTTTTACCAGCTTGTTTATGGAGAATTTTTCCTGTACCAGTAACCTTGAATCGCTTCTTAGCGCTACTGTTCGTTTTTACTTTTGGCATATCGTTTAAAATTAAAATTAATAAGCAGAAATCTAGGTAGAAAGCCTTGAACCTAGGAATCAGTTGGGCTTAGTTTGGCTTTAGCTGGTGGGATCGGCAGGGATCGAACCTGCGACCAAGACGTTATGAGCGTCCTGCTCTAACCGCTGAGCTACAATCCCTTGTGGTTAAAAACCGTTAAGGTTATTCTCTTAACGCTCCTCCCTCTGATGCTAACGCTTGCGACCAGAGTGCCATGACGAGAGTTTTAGTTCTCGTTAGCATCCAACCTTCAATCGCTTATTTTTGGGGAGGCAAAGAATACAAATGCTGATTTAGTTTGCAAGGAGTAAGTGTTGTATGGCCCGGAAATCTCCTTGATAAATCTACTCCTTACCTTTAGACACCACCACCAGCGCCGGACGAATCAGCCGATCGGCAATCGTATAACCAGATTGGATTACCTGAACCACACTACCCTCTTCCGCATCACTTGCCACCTGACTTAACGCTTCATGAAAATGATGATCGAATTTTTCATTTAGCGGATAAATTCTTTTCACCTGATTTTTTTCCAAAACCTTTAGCAATTCTTTTTCTGTCATTACAATTGCGTCAGCATAATTTTTCACTGCCGGACTTTTCTCTATTTCAGCTTGCGGAGCATTTTGACTGGCTAAAAAAAAGTTTTCCGCCACTAAAACAAGTTCCGAAGCGAAATTAAAAATCGCAAATTTTGCCGACTTTTCTAACTCTTCGCGCGATCTTCTCCTGACGTTGTCTAGCTCAGCCAAAGAGCGTAAGAGCTTGTCATTTAATTCAGAATTTTTTTGCTCTAACTCAGCAATTTTATCTTGCTTTTCTTCCGGCTTATTTTCTTCAATAACTTGATTTTCTGTCATGTCGTTATTATTTAATTAAAACAGTATTTAAACTGCGACCTAAAAAATTATCTCACAAGAATACTTACGAGTCTTTGAATAATTTATTTACACCCAAAAGCTTTTTCAAGAGATAGATTGCTTTAAAAAATTTTATTCCTAATATACAAATCTTTAATTTCAAATCCAAACTATGTCAGAAAAAATTGCGGAACAGGCTAATTACCTGATTCCAATGGTTATTGAACAAACTGCAAAAGGCGAAAGATCTTACGATATTTACTCGCGTCTTCTAAAGGAGCGCATTATCTTTTTATCGGGCCAAGTTAATGACCAAATTTCCTCATTAATTGTGGCGCAGCTTCTCTTTCTTGAATCTGAAGATCCAAAAAAAGATATTTATTTTTACATAAATTCACCGGGAGGCGTTGTTACGTCCGGTCTTGCAATGTATGATACTATGCAATACATCAAACCCGATGTTGCAACTTTATGTATTGGTCAGGCAGCTTCAATGGGCTCGCTTTTGCTTACTGCGGGCACGCCCGGTAAAAGATTTGCCTTGCCGAATTCGCGCATTATGATTCATCAGCCAAGCGGCGGCTATCAAGGTCAAGCAACTGATATTGAAATTCACGCACAAGAAACTTTGAGTTTAAAAAGAAGGCTAAATAATATTTATGCTAAACATACCGGTCAAAAGCTAGCAATCATTGAAAAATCAATGGAGCGTGACTATTTTATGTCACCGGAAGCAGCTAAAGAATTTGGCATAATTGACCAAGTTATAGAAAAAAGACCGGATAACAAATCGGATAAAAAAGATTAATATATGGTAAAGAAAAATAATGGCGGCACTGGCCATGACGGTACGGAAGAAAAAGAATTATTTTGTTCATTTTGCGGTAAAAGCCAACATGAAGTTATAAAGTTAATTGCTGGCCCGGCAGTGCTAATTTGTAACGAATGTATTGGTCTTGGCATGGATATTTTGCGCGAAGAGCAAAAAAAATCTCCGCTACATAAAACCGATGGCAGCAAACCAACGCCAAAAGATATTATAAAAATTCTTAATGATTATGTAATCGGCCAAGAATATGCCAAAAAGGTATTATCTGTTGCGGTTTATAATCATTACAAGCGTATAGATTCTGCTTCGGCAAGTTCTGATGGTGTTGAAATCAGCAAGTCCAATATTTTAATGATCGGGCCGACAGGATGCGGCAAAACCTTGCTGGCACAAACTTTGGCCAAAATTCTTGATGTGCCTTTTACTATGGCCGATGCTACATCCTTAACGGAAGCCGGCTATGTTGGCGATGATGTGGAAAATATTATTTCACGTCTATTACAAGCAGCAAATTTTGATATCGAAAAAACTCAGCGCGGTATTGTCTATATTGATGAAATAGATAAAATTGCGCGCAAATCTGAAGACAATACACGTCGCGATATTTCCGGCGAAGGTGTACAACAAGGCTTGTTAAAAATTATTGAAGGCACGGTTGCTTCCGTTCCAACTCAACCCGGACGTAAAACTTCACAACAAGAATATGTTCAAGTTGATACGCGCAATATTTTATTTATCTGCGCCGGTGCTTTTTCAGGATTGGAAAAAATTATCATCTCGCGCGGCAAAGGCTCTACCATTGGCTTTGGCGCTGATGTTCGCGAAAAAGAAGATGCCGAGAATAAAGATATTTTTACCAAAGTTGAGCCGGAAGATTTAATTAAATTCGGTTTAATTCCGGAAATCGTTGGCCGTCTTCCAATAGTTGCGCCTCTAGAAGGATTGACCGAAGAAGATTTAACAAAAATTTTATCAGAACCAAAAAATTCTATCGCTAAGCAATATAAAAAACTTCTTAATCTTGATAAGGTGGAATTAACTTTTGATGACGATGCCTTAAAAGAAATTGCTAAAAAAGCTATCGAGCGCAAAACCGGTGCTCGCGGTCTTCGCGCTATTACTGAAAATATTTTGCTTAACACAATGTTTGAAATTCCTTCAAAGAAAAATGTTAAATCTGTTCATGTTACAAAAGAATGTGTAACTAAAGGAAATGAGCCGAAAATCGAATATTTATCTGACAAAGAAGCTGAGGAAAGAGAAGGTAAAAAGGCTATTTCCGTGGTACAAAAAGAAGCTAGAAAATAATTAGTAAATCCTGCTTAAATAAATCTAAGCAGGATTTACTTCAAATAAGTTTTATCTCCAAAGCGTGTAATCCGTTTTTAAACTCATTCTTCACCAATTCATTAATTTTTCTATGCGCCGCAACTCTTCCTACCTTTTTTAAATCATCATCCTTGATAATAACTAAAAAATGAGTTTCACCAGAACCATTGTCACCAGCGTGTCCAAGGTGCAAATGCGATTTATTTTCCACTTCCAAAAATTTAGGATTTAAACCATTCTTTATTTTTTTATAAATCCGATTTTTCATGTTAAAAATTCTGTTAATAAATTGTTAATAAAGGTCACCTTATCAACATTTTAATCTTTTAAGAAAAACTTATTATTTTTTTCAACATTTTATTAACAGGTTTTTCAGCTGTTTATAAAAATTTTTCTTATAAAATTATATGTTAATAGATTATTTTAATCATTGATTTTGCTGCTTTGATCAATTATAAAACTGTTAACAAAAATGTTAATAAATTTTAATTAAATAATTAACAGGACTATTAAAAATAACAAAATAATAAATGAATAAATTAATTAATACTTTACTCAATAAAGAGAAATTTTCTACACCGCCAATTTGGGTAATGAGACAAGCAGGAAGATATTTACCGGAATATCGTGAAATAAGATCAAATGTAAAAAATTTTTTAGAACTTTGTTATACTCCTAAACTTTCAGCAGAAGTAACTTTACAACCGATTCGTCGATTTGATTTTGATGCGGCAATTATTTTTTCAGATATTTTGGTAATTCCTGATGCTTTAGGAGTTAAAGTTGAATTTGTAAAAAACGAAGGTCCAAAATTGCAAAAGCTGACCGCTGATTATGATTTGAAACAATTGAAGGTGAATAATATAAAAAATCATTTAACACCGGTTTTTGAGGCTTTAAAGTTGGTTAAACCGCAATTGAATAATAATGCTTTGATTGGTTTTTCAGGTGCACCTTGGACGATTGCTTGTTACATGATCGAAGGTGGCGGCTCCAAAAACTTTGATTTAGTTCGCGAAACAGCAATTCGCGATGAAAAATTTTTTAGCCAATTAATTGAAATTTTAACAGAAAGCATAATTGAATATTTATCGCATCAAATTAGCGCTGGCGCTGATGTAGTAAAAATATTCGATTCCTGGGCTGGAGTTTTACCGCCAGCAGAATTACGAAAATGGGTAATAAATCCAACCAAAAAAATCGTCACCGAAATAAAAAAACGCCACCCAAATATTCCAATAATTTGTTTTCCACGCGGCATTGGAATCATGTATGAAGAATTTGCGCGAAGTGTTGAGTCACAAGGTTTGGCGCTCGATCAAAATGTTGAAAGAAAATGGGCCCGCGATAATTTGCAAAAAAACGGCGTGGTTATTCAGGGAAATCTTGATAACTTCCTACTGGCATTTGGCTCAAAAGAAGAAATCAAAAAAGAAGTTATTGATATTTTAGAAAAATTTGGAGATTATCCGTTTGTTTTCAATTTGGGTCATGGGATTTTGCCGGAAACGAAGATTGAGAATGTGGAGTTTGTTTTGAGTTTATTAAATAAAATGAGATAAAATATGACAGGAAGTAATCCTATAAAAGAAGGCGATAATAATATTCGTTTAATTCAAACTGTTAGAAGGGATAACAAAAGTGGAAAAGTTGTTACAACTAGAATGCCTGGCACGGAAGATGTAGATTTGCCAAAAGAATTTGCAAAAGCACGAGAAAAGTCTTTTTCAAAAGATGATGATAATGGTAGTGTTGTATCTGCTGATAGTCAAAGTATTGATGGTGGTAATTTAGAGAGCGCTTTAAGAGAGACAAGAAGAGGTGGCATTATGGCAAAGCTTAAAGGAATGTTTAATAAAAACAAAGAAACAAAAAGTCCTTCCGACATTCCTGAGAGTAAAGTTAAAGAATGGGAGCAAAGCAAAGGTGGTGCTAGAAGGTAATCTTAATATGTATATTTTAAAATAGATTTAAATTCTTTCCACTCTAGCAAAAACCTATCCATAACCCCAGTCGCGCTTAACAAAAAATCCCAAAAACCTCTTGCATTCAGTCAAA
>CAZDLU010000032.1:0-12754 GCA_964506725.1 uncultured Rhizobium sp. | reverse complement strand
ATCCTCCCTCAAGGGGAGGATAATTAGACCGAGTATCTTATCCCGAATTGGCGTTTTTAGGAAACGAAGAGTTTCTCAATAAAACCTTTTTTAGAAATTATAAACCACCCCAATTCTTGCTACACCCAAGTCCGTTCTAACCTTTGCTGGATTATTCGGAGAACGAAAATAGTATTGCTGATAGTCATAAGCGGCTTTAAGCGAAATCCCCAGCGGCAAATCGAATAATATACCAACTCCGTAAAGCGGCGTAAATTCATTCCTCGAATTTGACGCGATACCATTAATACGATAATTAACATTGCTCAAACCCAAAGTTAAAAATGGCGTTACACGCGGCAGAACAGCAAAGCCGGCGTTAACCTTTGCCCCATAACGGTCTCTAAGCTTTATCACATCTCCGCTTGAAGCAAAAGCGTTAGAAGAAGAATTTAAATTATCGTAAAATAATTCTCCCGAAGCTAACAACGGCAAAAAATCAAAACGACCTCCGACGTTGAAACCATAACTTTCTTGACTGGCTTTAGCCATTGTATCACTTTTATGTCTGGCATCGGAAAATAAAAGATCGGCACCGACGAAGGCACCTGTTGCATAAGACAAATCCGAAATTAGGAAAATTGCCAAAAAAATTGTTATGAATTTTTTCATAAATTTTTAAATTTTAAATTAATAACGACTATACATATTGCTTGCTACAACACCAAAAACAAGGTCGGTCACCAACACTATCAATGCGGCAGCAAGACCATATTCCCTAACAAAAAATCCGGCATTTGTCATAGGCATCATAATTATCATCACGATTAACCACACTATAAGGCCAAAGACTAAACCTTTAGCAGAATTGCTTCTCATAGTCAAAGAAGGTTCAATTGCCGCATAAAGATTTCCCCAGATAAAAATTCCGATTAAAAAATAAGCTACCCACGCGGAAAGCGCACCGCTCGCCAAGCCAAACAATGAACCTTGAATCATTATATAATTAAATTGCGGCACAAAAGCCAAAGCCGCTGCCAAAATTAAAACAAGCGATGAAACCGCGCTGGCAATTAATCCCGATATCATGCCGGCTTTATAATTTGATCGCTTTCGCACAAATTTTATATCTTCCATAAACCCTCCAAAATTTTTTAAAGAAGAAAAATATAATGAGAAAAAATAATAATTTTCTATGCGAAAATAAGAGAAAGAAATAAAGAGAGCGTAAATTCCTATAAATAAAATTTATTCAAAAAAGCATCGGATTTTTCTGCCAAGATCTCACCAATATGATCAGAAGCCCTTTCATTAATTTGCTTAACCATCAATAATTCATTTTTGCTGAATTTTCCCAAAACATAATCCGCAGTATCAAATTCTTTATGTGGCGGCCGCCCTACTCCCAAGCGCAACCTCGCATAGTGCTTACCGATTGCTTCATCAATTGACTTCAGTCCGTTATGTCCGCCATTTCCGCCACCGATTTTTACTTTCACACGTCCTAATTCCAAATCAATTTCATCGTGTAGAACTAAAATATTTTTGGTTTCGATTTTATAAAAAGTTGCCGCTTCTAAAACTGCACTTCCCGAAAGATTCATAAAAGTATGCGGCTTCAATGCAATTATTTTTTCTCCATTAATTTCACCACTAAAAACTTCACTTTTAAATTTTTTTGATTGGGCCACAAAACCGTAATCCGCAATAATTTGATCCAACAACAAAAAACCAAAATTATGCCGCGTTAATTCATATTCCTGCCCGATATTTCCAAGACCGACTAAAAGATGCATTGCAAAATGAAATAGAGTTTTTAAATTTAAAAATTAATTCAATTCACTTTAATAATGCTAAAAAAAATTCCTGCAATAATTTTAATAGCCCTTACTTTAGCATGTACCAAAACCCAACCCGCTTACGTTTTGTCCCACATTCCACGCATCCAGAGTTTTGAAAATCAAGATCATAAATTCTGCTCCTCTCTAAAACTTGATTTTGACACACGCGACAACACTAAAAGCCACCTATATTGGCGCTGTCGTTTATCTTTGGCAAAATATAAATTACAAGTAAGCGATTCGCCAATGGCCGCTATGGGTAATCCGGAAATTAATGATTTAATTGCTAAAATTTCAGTAAAAATTGCTAATACTCCGGAAGCTGTTTTGCTGCGCGAAAATAAATATTTAGACAATCGCCAACATAAGCAATGTTTGAATATGGGCTTTGTTTTTGACACTACCGATCAAGCAAAAATCGATGATTATTTCGCTTGCCGCAAAGCTTTGATGAGCGATTATTCTTTAATTCCGCCTTTTGGTAAAAGCGAATATTTGCCTTATAAAAATCCGGCTTACAATATTGGTTTTATAATTGATCAGCGTATCGATGCTACGCTTAAGCGCTTTGAGGAAGCTAAAGAAAAATATCCGACTTGCGTAAAATATAATTTAAACAGCGTCGATTTTAAGAATTGTACTAAGGCCCAAGATGTTTCACGGCAATGTTTTACTGAAATTAATAAAAAGAAATTTCAAAAAGAAAATGCTAAAAAAATTATCTGTCAGAAACAGGCTTACATTCGCTTTCCCGATGATTTATTAAGGGAAGAAGATAAAAAAATTATCGAAAAACCGTTAAGCTATGATTACGGTCAAACCTTTGCTGCTCTAGGCATAAACAATGTTACTGATTTTGGCGCTCCAAAAAAAGAAGAAGAAAGCAAAGAAGAAAAACAGAATAATAAAGCTGCCGAGATCAACTCCAAAAAAGGTTTATACGCAAAATATGAATTAACGCAATTGCGCCAAAAATATGTAATTTCCTGTCAAGATGAAGCGCAGAAACAGGTGGATGAATATGTTGAAGGCCTTAAAAAAACCTGTGAATCCTTAACGATTTTTGAAGAGATTTCTGCAAATTAAAATATGTCACAAAAAAATTCTCAAGAATTAGTAAAATATTTTCGTGGTTTTTTAAAAAAACCTAGCAGCAAAACTGTTGAGGATTACAGGAAAGATATTCCCGAAGAAGAAGATTGGGAACGCATTATTCCGCTAGAATTTTATACTGATGAAGATAATGAAGAAAAGCTTCCGCAATCAGAAGTTGTAACTCCCGAGCAATATAGATTTATGAATAAGATGAGTGCAAAATATGGCAAAGATTCTCATCTCGCCGATTATACTAAGAACGAATTTTCTGCTTACACAAAACCTAAAAGCAGATAATTAAGACATAGCTAACATTTTCTTAAGCGGCTCTAGAGCCTTCATTCGCAAGGCTTCATCCATATCCAATTCTCCACCAAATCCTGATTTTTTTCCATATTTCATCACTAAATAAACTTTTTCTAAAGTGTTAAGCGCCATGTAAGGACAAGTGTTGCAAAGGGTACAGCCAGCCTTATCAACGAAAGGACAATCATAAAATTTCGCTGTCGGGTTTTTTAATTGCATTTGGTGAATCATGCGCGGCTCGGTCAAAACAATGAACTCCGCGCCTTGATGATCTTCCACAAATTTTAACAAAGACGAAGTCGAACCAATGTGATTGGCATAAGTAAGCAAAGCTTGCGGACATTCGGGATGAGCTATTACCAAGGCTTGCGGATGGTTTACTTTTAATTTTACTAATTCTTTTTCACTAAATTGTTCATGCACGATACAGCTGCCGTGCCACAAAATCATGTCGCGCCCGGTTTCTTTAATCAAATAGCGACCCAAATGTTGATCCGGTGCAAAAATTATTTTTTTATCTGCAGGAATTTGTTCAATAATTTTTTTGGCGTTGGTCGAAGTAACGATAATATCCGACAAAGCCTTGATTTCAGCGGAGCAATTGATGTAAGTTACTACGATTGCATCGGGATTTTTTTTCTTAAAAGCAGCAAATTCTTCCGGCTGACATGAATCTTCCAAACTGCATCCGGCCTTTAAATCCGGCACTAAAACTTTTTTTGCGGGTGACAAAATTTTTGCAACTTCGGCCATAAATTTCACGCCGCAAAAAACAATCGTGTCAGCATCAGTTGCCGCCGCCTTGCGCGACAAATCCAGCGAATCGCCTACAAAATCGGCAATATCTTGAATCTCCGGATCTTGATAATAATGCGCCAAGATCACGGCGTTTTGTTCGCGTTTTAGTTTTAATATTTCTTGTTCGAGATTTTGCGGAATTTCGTACATTATTAACTAACTAAGATGTCATGCTGAGCCTGTCGAAGCATGTGTTTACGCTTGCGAGTTTTACAATCATGCTTCGACAGGCTCAGCATGACATACAGTTTTATTTCAAACCTATTATTTCAAAAACTTCATTCCGAGTCTTACTCGCAATTGCTTCCGCGCGCTCTTTACCTTCGCGCAAAACTTGCTCAATATAAGACCGATCCTTTTTAAAGAGCGCAGCATTATAGCTTATCGGACGCAATTTTTCAACAACAAGTTCAGCTAAATCACCTTTGAACTTACCAAAACCACCAGTTTCATATTCCTTGGCAATAGCCTGTGGATCCTTGCCCGACAAGCTTGCAAAGATATTTAACAAATTGTAAATTTCCGGTCTTTTTTCATCATAAAAAATTGCACTTTCAGAATCGGTTTTAGCTTTTTTTATTTTTTTCACAATCTCTTCCGGAGAGTCTTCCAAGTTAATGCGCGACAGATCACTGACATCAGATTTACTCATTTTTTTAGTGCCGTCTTGCAAAGACATAATACGCTTTACTTCCTTTAAAATCATGGGCTCAGGCAATTTGAAATATTCACAATTATAACGGCGATTGAAAGCACCGGCCAAGTCGCGCGTAAGTTCCAAATGTTGTTTCTGATCTTCGCCAACTGGAACAAGATCGGCGCGATAAAGCAAAATATCAGCCGCCATCAAAACCGGATATGCGTAAAGCCCGAGATTTGCATCATCATTTTGACCCCTCCCCGAATCGCTTACGCTCTTCGACCCTCCCTCAAGGGGAGGGTTAGAAACTCGTGATTTATCCTTAAACTGCGTCATCCTATTCAACCAACCAAGCGGTGTAATTGTGCCAAGAACCCAAGCCAATTCAGCGTGCGCTGAAACTTCACTTTGCACAAAAATAGTAGATTTTTTCGCATCAAGCCCACAAGCCAGATAAATCGCGGCCGCATCAAGCACACTTTGTTGCAACGCTTTCGGATCCTGCGGCACGGTGATGGCATGCAAATTCATAATGCCGAAGATGCAACTGTGCGTAGATTGCAACTCGATCCAATTTTTGATCGAGCCGAGATAATTTCCTAAATGTAGGTTGCCGGAAGGCTGGACTCCGGAGAGAACGGTTTTCATAATTCAATTTACCAAAAAAATCAAAACTAAAGCAGTCATGCTGAGCCTGTCGAAGCATGCGGTAGACTTCGAGCCTGACGCATGCTTCGACAGGCTCAGCATGACTGCTTTAGCTACTTACTTATTGCTTTAAAATAAATTTTACTTTACACTCCTCTTCCAGTAAGGCAAGCGGATGATCGCTGGTTTTAATATGCAAATATTTGAAAACTAGAGGAAAGTCCGGACTCCATGAGAAGGTAACACCAGCTAACGGCTGGCCACGAGGCTTGAATCTATAGGGCTTCTGAGGACAAGTATCACAGAAAATATACCGCTGGGCAACCAGCAAGGGCGAAACTGCGAGGTAAGAGCTCACACGCTTTCATGGCAACATGAACTTGGATAAACTCTGTTTGGAGCAAAACTAAATAGGAATAACCGTCTTTAGTGACAGATGCCTTCTCACATCGTTATTCGGGTAAGTTGCTTGAGGTTGTCAGCGATGACAATCCCAGATGAATGATCATCGATTACAAAATCCGGCTTATAGCTTGTCTTATTTTTTAAAATCCCGTTTTCACTAAAAATAACCGTTTAAGGTTATTTTTTAACGTTCAAACCCCCTTCTAAGGGGAGACGTGCTTGCACTTCGTTACAGCAACGTCAGATTACCTCGAATTAGCTTTTTACTTTGCTTTAACAAGTTTCGAATTTGAGTTAACAAAATTTTGAGTTTTACTTCACATGCTTTCAACCAACCAAATCCGCACCAAATTCCTCGATTATTTCAAACAAAACGGCCATGAGATTATCGCCTCAAGCCCTTTAATTCCGCATAACGATCCGACTTTGATGTTCACCAACGCGGGCATGAATCAATTCAAAAATTATTTCACCGGCGTTGAAACGCCTAAATTCAAGCGCGCCGCAACTTCGCAAAAATGCGTGCGCGCCGGCGGCAAACATAATGATCTCGACAATGTAGGATTTACCGCGCGCCATCACACTTTTTTTGAGATGCTCGGCAATTTTTCTTTCGGCGATTATTTTAAAGAGGAAGCAATTTTTTACGCTTGGAATCTTTTAACAAAAGAGTTTGGAATCAGCAAAGACAAGCTTTTAGTTACTGTTTATCACACTGATGAAGAAGCCAAAAATTTCTGGAAAAAAATCGCCGGACTCTCAGATGAAAAAATAATTAAAATTTCAACTGACGATAATTTCTGGTCAATGGGCGACACCGGCCCTTGCGGGCCTTGCTCGGAAATATTTTACGATCACGGCGAAAAAATTTTCGGCGGCGTTCCGGGAAGCAAAGAGCAGGACGGTGATCGCTTTATCGAAATTTGGAATTTGGTTTTCATGCAATTTGAAAAACAAAAAAACGGTGAAATGATTCCGCTACCAAAACCATGTATTGATACAGGAATGGGCCTAGAACGCATTGCTTCAGTGATGCAAGGCAAACATGATAATTATGAGATTGATACGTTTAAAAATATAATTTCAGAAATAGAAAAAATTATATAACATTGTACCCTCAACTAAAAATTTAAAGCAAAATATAGTGAGTCGCAGCGATAATAACTTGCTAAAACTTATTACCGATCCTGACCAAGAAGGAGAACTTGAGCAATTCACCGAAGAAGGAATTAAGCTGCTGATTGATTTTTACAATAAATTACATCCCAAACTCGACAAGATTCACCATATTGTTGCGACGATGATTTTTGATGTACATACTGAGGAAACTACTAGCCATAAAGAACGAAGAATGCATAAGGAAGCTGCCGAAGCTACAAGAATTGCCATAGAATCTCTTCGAAAAACTAAGGCACCTCCACTTAAAATTTTCTTCACTATTTCAGTAAAAGAAAATCCCGAAAGTTCAGATGAGATTCTAACAAAAAGACATTCACTACCACTGCTTTTAACCGATGATAAAATAATTGTTTTAAGAGATATCGATAAAAGATCAGAAGATATATTATCTCACGCCATAAGAGATATGGGACTAAGACTGATAAGGCCATTTATAAAACATAATACTGCCACCGGAGATGACAAAGCGACATCTTCTGAAAAAAAAATATCAATCCAAGGCGACCATAAAAACTGCACCGGCATTACCGCCGGAATATTAAAAGATCTTCAAAATTTTGATGCTGCGGCAATATCTACGCTTGAAGATGGCTATCTGGAATATTGTGATAGCAAGGTTGGTGATATTGAGATAATGCCAAATTATATGCGTAACTTACTCGCTAAATTGCTGAAATTCTCGCAATCAGTCGGATATGTTGAAGCCACAAAACTCGGAACACATCCCGTTAAAAAAGACGGCACAACGTTACTTAAATATGTTACTGACAATAAAAGCATAACAGAAGGAAAAGTAACAACGCGGATAAGCAGCAAAATGGATAAGATGCGTCAAGATATGGCAGGGCTTGACGGCGATAAAGAAAGTTGGGCAGAAAAGCTTTTGCAATTGCATGAAGAAAGAAAAAAAGCTAAAGAGAAGAGTAAATAAACTCTAACTCTACGTAATGCTGAGCCTGTCGAAGCATGATTCTGGCCCCTACCTTTAATCAGGCTTTGACAAGCTCAGCATTACGTAGAGTTTAACTCAGCATGACATCTGCAACTTACTTCAACTTCTCTTCAATCAACTTCACAAAATTCTCAATCCCGAATAGCGCAATAAACGAGCCCATCCGCGGGCCTTGATCTTGGCCGAGTAAAATTTGGTAAAGCGCCAAAAACCAATCGCGCATATTTTTTTCATAGCCGTTATTTTTGCCTACTTGAAAAACTAAATTCTGCAATAATGCCCCATCGTGTGATTGTTCTTGTGGAAAAGTTTTTAATTTTTCAGAAAGCTCAAGAAGCGCTGATTTCTCAACTTCCGTGGCACTTCTGAACTTCTTATGCTTCTTGATAAAATCATTGTAATAAGCAATCGCATTATGCACCATTTTTTTCAAAAGCGGTGAATTTTCCGGCGTTAAACCTGCTTGATATTTTTCAATAAAACCCCAAAGAACCGAGTCGCTGTCCGGGTTGCAAGCCGATGCTAAATTTAGTAAAAGCGAATAACTTAAATTAAAATTTATTTCAGGAATTTTGCCATTATGAATATGGAAGGCCGGATTATCTAGCTTTGCGAGCTCTTCTTGCGAATTAAAACTTTGCGTAAAAGTTAAATATTCATCCATCGCTTTTGGAATCACATCAAAAAATAAACGCTTAGCGGTCTTGGGTTTTTGATACATGAAAAGTGCCATGGATTCAGATGGTGCATACTTCAACCAGTCTTCAACCGAAATACCGTTTCCTTTCGATTTAGAAATTTTTTCACCGGTGTCAGATAAAAACATTTCATAAGTAAAATTAACCGGAGGCACACCGCCCAAGATCTCGCATACCTTACGATAAATTTTTTCATTCGGTTGATGGTCTTTTCCATAAATTTCATAATCGACACCGAGCGAGTACCAGCGTGCTCCGAAATCAATTTTCCATTGCAATTTGCAATTGCCACCTGTTACCGGAATTTCTTTTTCTTTACCGTTTCCGTCAACATAAATCACCGTACCTTTTTTCTTATCAACGCCTTTCACACCTTTATCTATAACGATCCCCGACTCTTGGTCAATTGGCATAAATGGCGAATAAGTTTCTTGGCGTTCATTACCAAGCGTTGGTAACATTAGCTCCATAAGCTCTTCATATTTTTCTAAAACACGCAACATCGTCGCATCAAATGCGCCCGATTTATATTTTTCAGTCGCTGAAATAAATTCATATTCAAAACCAAAAGAGTCGAGAAACCCACGCAGACGCGCGTTCATGTGATGTCCATAAGATTCATGCGTACCAAAAGGATCAGGCACTGAAGTCAAAGGCTTACCCAAATTCGCCCGCACCATTTCTTGCATCGGCACATTATCCGGAACTTTGCGAAGACCATCAATATCATCAGAAACGCAAAACATTTTTGTTGGAATTTCGGGAGCAAGCAAAGAAAAAGCATGTCTTACAAATGAAGTACGAACGACTTCACCGAAAGTTCCAATATGCGGCAAACCAGACGGCCCATAGCCCGTCTCAAACAACACATAACCTTTAGCCGGAACCTTTCCGTCAATTTTTTCTAAAATCCGACGCGCCTCTTCAAATACCCAAGATTTAGACTCGAGATAATTTTCTTTAGAAAGTTTCATGCAATAAATTTATTTAAGTCTAGATTTAGAAGTTGCAGCAACAATGCTGGCTTCATAAGGAGCAGGAGCCTTGCTACCAGTAATAGAAAGAGACTCTTCCGCCTCTCTTAAGGCCGATTCAAAATCCTTATCATAACTTACATCATCATATTGCATATAATGTTTTTCATCTTTCTCACCTTTATTCTCTATTCTTATATTTAATTCTCTTAAACCATAAACCTCTTTTTCGGAATATGGCTCGCTATAATTACAAACATAAAGTCCGGGATGCAATTTTATAACGGTAAATGACGGATCGTTAATCTGCATTTTTTCTCTATCACGTATTTCCGCCATATCAAATACCGCTTTCAGCCTATCGTGTACTGTTTCGTAATATTTGCTTCTTAGCAGACTATTATGCGTAAAAATTGGAGCAGTCTTCATTGTAAGTGGAAGTGACATATAAATTATGAATAATATCTTGCGAATCCTTTATTACCAAAGAATTTCGGGCTTATATAATTTCATTAAATTTCAAATCTGCAATATTTAATTAGCGATAGCGCAAGTTAATTGATGTTAAAAATTTCCCGTCAATGCCGAAAATTTCTAGCGCGGGAGGGGGTTGTAAACACCGTTTCCACCTTCATGCCAAATTATTTAATTCATACAACCTAACCTCAGCACTTCTCCCATAACCTTCCGGCACGATATTTCGCAAATAGCGAAAACCATTTTTTACCAAAACATGATGAGATTTTTCATTATCAGGACTGTTCGCGGCAATTATATTTTGCATTTTTAATTCATCAAAAGCAAATTTAATTAAGCCAGAAGTCAACTCCGAAGCATATCCAAGCCCCCAAAATTCCGGCAATAAAGCAAAACGAATTTCAGTTTTTTCACCAGTTTCTACATTCAAACTCCGCGTCGTTAATCCTGCCCGACCCACGAATTTTGCACTCTCGCGCTCAAATGCAATCCACTGAGAATAACCAAATTTTTCCTGATGCGCTATAAAATTTTCTAAATGTTTCTTAACAACCTCAAGACTCTGAACCCCATCAATAGTGGTCTTAGCCACTTCCGGATTCGAATGCAACTGATACAAATAATCCAAATCCTCCGCACGAAACGGCCGTAAATTTAAGCGTTTAGTTTTTAACATATTTTCCTAAAGAAGCCTCCAATTCCTCAATCGACGGCAATTGTGATTTCAAATTTTTTGGTAAATTTTCCGTAATTTTATAATTCGCTAAACTAATCGGCTTACCAATATCGCGCAAAGAATATTCTGCTGTCAAACCTTTCTTATCCTGGCAAAGCAACAAACCAATCGTTGGATTATCATCTTTTTGTTTTAGCTTTGCATCAAGCGCCGATAAATAAAAATTTAATTTTCCGGCATATTCGGGTTTGAATTTACCTGACTTGAGCTCTACAACCACGTGGCATTTCAGATGTGTGTGATAAAATAAAAGATCGATGTAATAATCCTCTTCATCAACTTCCAAATGATATTGTTTGCCTAAAAATGCGAAGCCTTTTCCGAGTTCAAGTAAGAATTTTGTAATTTTTTCTGTTAACTCTTTTTCAATTTCGCGCTCGCTTGCTTCACTGCCAATTGATAAAAAATCGAAAATGTAAGGGTCTTTGAAAGTTTGATTTACAAGGTCGGATTGAAGTTTTGGAAGAGTTTGTTTGAAATTATTTATTGTTTTTCCTTGGCGAGCGAAAAGATTGCTATCAATTTGCATTTGCAAAACATTGCGCGACCAGCCGTTTTCTATGGTTTGTTTGATGTAAAATTGGCGCTCTTCCTTAGAGTCACTAGCCTGCACAATTATCACATTATGAAACCAAGGAATTTGTGCAGCAGCTTGCTGCACAAATTCAAAATCATAATTTTCAGCAAACCGTCTCATATAAAAAATATTGCGCTTGCTAAACCCCTTCATATCCGGAAACGCCTCGCTCAAATCCCGCGATAAATTCTCCAAAATCTTATCGCCCCATTTCGATTTTTTTTGTTTTTCCAGAATTAAATTTCCTACTTTCCAGTAAAGCCGAATCAACTCCGAGTTTACAGCCAGCGCGGCTTTGACCCTTGATTCTCTAATTTGTTTTTTGATTGATTCTAAAGTGGAAACGTAATCTTTAAGTGATGTCTGCATAAATGTGGTGCGAATTTAAATTAATATGATGTTAAAAATTTCCCGTCAATGCCGAGAATTTCTACCTCCATAATTTCACCGATTTTTGAATCTGAAATATTTTTTAACTTTACATCGACGAAATTTTCAGCTTTTCCTACGCCATCTTTTTCTACTAAAACTTTTAATTTTTTGCCGATTTGTGTTTGTAAATATTTTTTTAATTCTTTTTCGCCGGCTTCGCGCAAAAGTTTTGCGCGCTCTTTAATAATTTTTCCATTAACCTGCGGCATCTTGGCAGCCGGCGTTCCTTCACGTTTTGAGTAAGGAAAAATATGCGTAAAAATAATTCCGGCTTCATGAATTAAATTTAGCGAATTTAAAAACATTTCGTCAGTTTCAGTTGGAAATCCGGCAATAATGTCCGCACCGAAAGTCATTTCCGGCCTTATTTGGCGGGCCTTGGCACAAAATTCCAAAATTTGCGCGCGATTGTGGCGGCGCTTCATTCTTTTTAAAATCATATCATCACCCGATTGCACACTTAAGTGAAAATAAGGCATGAAGCGCGGTTCGTTTTTTAAAATATCAAAAAATCCTTCATCAATTTCGGCAACATCAATTGAAGATAAACGTAAGCGCGGCAACTCCGGCACCAGCTTCAGCAAACGCTTCACCATTTGCGACAAAGTAATTTTTACAGGTAAATCTTCGCCATAACCCGAAATGTCAACACCCGTCAACACAACTTCCTTATGTCCTTTCGCCACCATTTTTTTAACTTTATCTACAATTTCACCGAATGCCACCGATCGGCTATTTCCGCGGCCAAACGGAATTATGCAAAAAGTACAACGATGGTTACAACCATTTTGAATTTCCAAAAAAGCACGTGTTTGATTTTCAAAATAAGAGACGAGTTGCGGAGCAGTGTCGCGCACTGACATGATGTCATTGACCTTGATTTTAGCAGTATCGGAAGGGCTTAGAAAAATTTCTGAGGATTTTTTTGTTTCAAAAAAAACATGATCTTTGTGAGTTGTATCAAGATCGTGACCCCTCACCCCAACCCTTGGCGCAGTGCGCCAAGCCCTCAAGGGG
>CAZDLU010000031.1:0-13214 GCA_964506725.1 uncultured Rhizobium sp. | reverse complement strand
CGAAGTCACCCTGAGCCTGTCGACGGGTGATTCTAGGTACGGGCTTGAATCACCCTTCGACAGGCTCAGGGTGACTTCGAGGAATTAAATTTTATATATTATGAAAATCGGCGTTACTGGAATAGGCGGCAGAATGGGTCAGGCTGTGGCTCAAAATATTTTACAAGATTCTGTAGTAGAATTGGCAAGTGCTTTAACGCGCAAAGGCGGCGAGCTTGAAGGTGTTGACCTCGGTGAGTTTTTTGGCCTTGAAAAAAACAATATAACAATCACTTCAAACATTGATGAATTTATCAGCAAATGCGATGCTATCATTGATTTTTCAGCACCTGCCCTAAGTTTACAAATTGCCCAAAAATGCGCTGCAGCTAAGAAAATACTGGTTTGCGGAACAACCGGTTTTTCTGACGAAGAAAAACAAAATTTTGCGGCAAATGCCAAGGATACAGTAATTGTCTGGTCTTCCAACATGTCGGTTGGTGTAAATTTATTAATGAACTTAGCCGAAAAAGTTGGCAGCATTTTGCATGATGATTACGATGTTGAAATTTTTGAAATGCATCACAAAAATAAAATCGACGCACCCTCAGGAACCGCGCTATCACTTGGCGCAGCTGTTGCCAAAGGACGTAACGTCGATTTGAAAACAGTGGGAAATATGGCGCGCTTCGGCAAAGAAGCCAAACGCCAAAAAGGCGAAATAGGCTTTGCAGCACTACGCGGCGGCGATGTAATCGGCGATCACTCGGTGATTTTTGCAACTGACGGCGAAAGAATCGAACTAACTCACAAGGCTTCCAATCGCGATATTTTCGCTAAAGGTGCAATTCGTGCGGTGATTTGGGGAAGTGCTAAACAGCCTGGATTTTATTCGATGCGGGATGTCCTTAATTGAATTAGTTGCAAATAAAATTACTTCTTTTTGAGTAGATATCTTACATTTTATTTTTTAAAATTATGTCATCTCCTTCATCCTCAGCACCACTAGATCTCGCATCACTTTCTCTTTCACTAGACAAAACAATAATAGATAAATCCTATAATCGAATACGCGATCTGACAAAACAATATCCGGATCTAGCAGATTATATTACCAATGCCATAGCTGAGATTAGTATAAATCTCCAGACACAAGGCCTTGCTGAAGAAATAGACTTAGCCCATTTTATTGTAGCTAGTTTTCTACCGCGTGATATTTCAGAAATTATGTGTGACATTCATAATTATAGCCTGGCTTATGTCTATGACTCTAGTGCGAAAAATATTTTCAATAAAGCCAATATAGACAGTAATACCCCCGCTATAACCACTATGCTTGATTACATTCACCGTCATCACGGGAATAACCCAGATATGGCTACAACTTTGGGAACTCTATGTTTTTCGGGGGTTGGATTCAAACATGATGAAAACGCAGCAAAAGCTTTTTTTCAAATAGCGGCCAACGCAAAATACCTGCAAGGAATTTTTTCTTTAGGCATCTATCATAAAAAAATGGGAGAAGAAGACAAAGCACTAGAATGCTTTGAGCAAGCAAAGCCTTATGGTCCTGCGCTTTTTGAACTTGGGAATTATGCACGTAATGGCGATATTGAACAAGCCATTATTCATTATCAAAATGCAATTACTAACGGTTGTTTAGCAGCACTTTTTCCCCTTGTTCAATTATATACCGAGGATAATCAAATGGATGAGGCTGTGGAGTGGATCAATAAAGCAGTTGAATTAGGATATAGCAAAAGTGACGCCGAAATTCTTCTTAATTCAGCTCTTAAAGAGGTAGAATTATTACAAAATCCTCCTGTTTTTAGCTCTCCTAGATCAAATTCATCTGATTATGATTCAGAAAATGAAGTAGATGAGTCTACTTCTAGAAAAAAAGTTTTAACCGCTGCAAGCGAGATTGATTCTGATGATGACGAAATAATCGCCGATTCCAAAAAAACATCGCTATACGCAGCATCTTCTGCCCCCAGAAAAAATGTATATTCTCCGGGGATAGAAAGCGATTCTGAGGATGATTTTTTATCTGCCGCAGGAAGTTTAGCCGATACTCTCAAAGCAGCTAGGGCTGCGGTAACGGAAGACAGACTAAGAGCTTCTACTCAAAGCTTTAGAAGCCCTAAAGCAGCCGCCAATGGCGGCTCTGGTGAAACAACACCCAAATTTCATCCTCAAAGACCATCAGACGATCGCGACTTCAGCACTTCCTTTACCGGCAGAAAAAATGCAACACCAAAAAGGGGTGGTAAATAAATCGTGCAAGAGAATTGTGATTATTTGGTATAAGGATGCTCCTTTTCAATTACAACTGCTTTAGCTTGAGCCGCCTTTAATCCACCATCCAAGGAATGTCTTAACTGTGTAAGAAAATGCATGGAAATTACTCCCGACTCCAAATCTTCTTCAATATTGTTATCTGTTTCTGTTTTCTGTTGCATAAAATTTCTATATCCCTTTAAGAATTTAGAAAGGCGATCCGGTAAGTGATGCCGCTCAAATAAATTCCCACCATCCGTAGAATCATCAAGTCCTTTATAAAGATAACTATTTAAATCTTCTAATACGTTTTCTAGAGAAGTTCTATCGATATCTTTATGAGACTCAACTATATCACTTATGATTTTATTTTTTTGATCAGCTTTTGCAGATTTAACCGGAGACGACATAGTTTATAAAAATAAATTAATAGAAAAAATGTGAAACTAGGTAAGAAGAATTATAAATCAAGCAATATAACAATTATTTCTGCCACTTCCTTTCTCTGATAGACAAGGATTTCAACTGTCCGCAAGCCGCTAACACATCATCACCGCGCGTTTTTCTAATCGGCGCAATTAAGTCCGCGTCTTTCAAAATTTTTTGGAATTTATTAATTTGCGCATCCGGGCTGCGACCATAACCACAGCCATCCCAAACATTAAACGGAATTAAATTTATTTTTACGTTTAAATTAAATTTCTTAATTAATTTTACCAATTCTAAAGCATTTTCTTCTTTGTCATTTACATCTTTTAACATCACATATTCAAAAGTAATTTTTTGTTGGGGATTCAATTTATTGTAAGTTTTGCACGCCTTTAACAATTCAGTTAAAGGATATTTTTTATTAATCGCCATCATCTCGGTGCGATCCTTGTCATTGGTGGCGTGCAGTGAAATTGCAAGACCGGTTTTTAATTCTTCAGCCGCGCGTAAAATTTCTGGAACCAAGCCTGAAGTTGAAATGGTAATTTTGCGATTGGAAAGCGCCAAACCATCAGCATCATTTAAAATTTTTACGGCTTTTGCCACATTTTCATAATTGAAGAAAGGCTCGCCCATACCCATGAATACTATGTTGGTGAGCTTTCTATTTTGCAAATTCCAATCCTCTAAACAATCTTTAGCGATTAAAATTTGCGCGATAATTTCACCGGCTTCTAAATTACGCACCAATGTTTGCGTTCCGGTGTGACAAAATTTACAAGATAGCGTACAACCCACTTGCGACGATATGCACAGCGTGCCACGACTTTCTTCCGGAATAAAAACCGATTCAACTTCACGACCATCGGCAAATTTTACCAGCCATTTGCGCGTACCATCAAATGACAGATTATCCTTAGAAATTGCTGGACGAGTAAGAGAAAAATTTTCTTTTAATTTCTGGCGCAAATCTTTAGAAACATCACTCATCGCATCAAAATCGCGCGCACCTTTTACATAGATCCAATTCCAAATTTGCTTGGCGCGGAATGGCTTTTCGCCTAGGTCGGTAAGTTCTTTTGTTAATTCTTCTTTGCTGAGATTTGTGAGGTTTTTCATCTATACAAAAGTGGTCACCCTGAGCCTGTCGAAGGGCAACGAGAAGAATATTCCGAGTCCATCGCCATGCTTCGACAGGCTCAGCATGACTACTTTCTTTAAGCAAAATCAAACTTAGTTTCCTTACTTCTGCTCAATCTCTTACGATCATTACTATCCAAAAATTTCTTACGTAAACGTAACGATTTCGGTGTAACTTCCACCAATTCATCATCGGAAATATAAGTAATCATATCTTCCAAGGTCAAATCACGCGGCGGAATCAAGCGAATCGCTTCGTCGGTGCCTGATGCACGCACGTTGCTCAATTGTTTTCCTTTCAAAACGTTAACTTCCAAATCACCTTGTTTAGAATTTTCACCAACAATCATGCCGGCATAAACTTTTTGTTGCGGTTTTACAAACATCACGCCGCGATCCTGTAGATTCCATAGCGCGTAAGCTACTGCTTCACCAGGATCGGTGGCGATTAAAGCCCCGTTTTTCTTGGTCGTCATTTCACCTTTATAAGGCACGTAATTATGGAAAATACGGTTTAAAACACCGGTTCCCTTAGTGTCGGTTAAAAATTCACCTTGATAACCAATCAAACCGCGGCTTGGTACGTAAAAAATAATACGAGTTTTACCACCACTTGACGGGCGCATATCAATCATTTCGCCTTTGCGCGATGATAATTTTTCTACTACGACACCACTGAAATTATCGTCAACGTCAACCACAACTTCTTCAACAGGCTCTAAAATTTCACCATTTTCGTCTTTTTTGAAAAGCACGCGCGGTCTTGAAACTGAAAGTTCAAAACCTTCACGACGCATATTTTCAATTAATACGCCAAGTTGCAATTCGCCTCTGCCACCAACTTCAAAAGCATCTTTAGCGTCAGATTCTTTAACTTTAATCGCCACGTTAGTTTCAGCTTCAGCAAATAAACGGTCGCGAATCATGCGCGAAGTAACTTTGCTGCCTTCAAGCCCGGCAAGCGGTGAATCATTAACGCTAAGCGTAATTGCCATTGTCGGTGGGTCAATTGGCGTTGATTTTATTGGCTCAGCAATTGATATATCGCAAATCGTGTCAGAAACCGAGGCCTTTTCAATACCGGCAATTGATACGATGTCACCCGCTTCAGCTTCTTCAACCGGAACCTTATCCACTCCACGAAACACGTGGATCTTAGTCAGACGGCCCTGCTCTACTACTTCGCCTTTCAAATTAATCGCTTTGAAATTCATCAAGTTTTTAGCTTTGCCCGAATAAATTCGGCCCGTCAACATACGACCAAAATATGGATTGTGATCAAGCAATGTCGCAAGCATTGAAAATGGCGCGTTTACATCAAATTTCGGCGGCTCAACATGTTTTATGATTAAATCAAATAATGGCGATAAATCTTTTCTTTCATCTTTTTCCAAATCAGCCACACACCAACCGTCGCGCCCTACGGCATAAAGCACCGGAAAATCCAATTGTTTTTCGTTAGCATTTAAAGCCACGAACAAATCAAAAATTTCGTTCAAAACTTCATCCGAACGCGCATCTTGGCGATCAATTTTATTAATAATTACAATCGGTTTCAAACCTAGGGCCAAGGCCTTTGAAAGCACAAACTTGGTTTGCGGCATCACACCTTCCGAAGAATCCACCAAAAGCAACGTGCTATCAGCCATTGAAAGTACGCGTTCTACCTCGCCACCGAAATCGGCGTGTCCCGGAGTATCAATAACGTTGATTTTATGCCCCTGCCACATAAGTGAAGTGCATTTCGCTAAAATCGTAATTCCGCGCTCTTTTTCCAAATCATTACTATCCATCACACGCGTTTCAACCGCCTGATTGGCGCGGAAAGTTCCGCTTTGATGAAGCATTGCATCAATTAAAGTAGTTTTCCCATGGTCAACGTGCGCAATGATTGCGACATTTCTAAAATCTGTCATTTTTTTGATTAATTTATAAATTTAAAAGGCGCAGCATTTTACTTTTGCCTAAGCTAAGTGTCAACATGTTTAAACAAAACAGCAAAACCCTTGAAACGCTGGCGTTTCAAGGGCGATTTGATTTCTGTGAATTGCTAGATTTTTTTAGAATGGAATCTCGTCGTCATTTTCCTCAACGGAAACATTACTGCCGCCCGATCTAGAACCGCCAGATGAATGATTTGAAGAATCAGAAAAAGATTGGCGATCTTTTGAGTCAAGAATCTGTAGTGTTGAGTTAAAGTTTTGCAAAATAACTTCTGTAGTGAATTTTTCAACTCCTTGATTATCAGTCCATTTTCTAGTTTGTAGTGAACCTTCAATATAAAGTTTTGAACCTTTCTTTACATAATTTTTTACAATCCCCACAAGACCTTGGGAGAAAATCACAATACGATGCCATTCGGTCTTATCTCTGCGTTCGCCAGTATTTTTATCTTTCCAGCTTTCTGATGTAGCAAGAGAAAAATTTGCAACTTCGCGGCCATCCTGAGTAGACCTGACTTCCGGATCTTGGCCAACATTTCCGACCAAAATCACTTTATTAATTGACATATGAAAAGAACCTTTTAAAAAAATTAAAGAACAAATAGCAACTGGATTTACGTTAAGCAAGCCAGTCGCTAAAACCAAGTTCTTAAAAGAAAGAAGAAATATTCACAAGAAAAAAGATGGTGATTTTTTGGTGAATTCATAAGTGGTTTTTTTTGAGAAAACTATTTTAATTTGCCATTAACGATTCTTTCGCAAGTACCTTTTGGCAACAAAATCCATTCATGTTCTCCACCGTTAACTTTTGCTTCACCGGCACAAGAATGCGTTTGTTTGGAATCGGCACAATCATTTTTTCCGGCCTTAACAATGCCGTAACATTTCTCCATTTTTTCTTCTTTAGCTTCGGCCAAAGAAATTGTGGCAAGTGCAGCGCTACCAATTACAAGTGACGCAATAAAATTTTGTTTCAAAGACATAAAAATATTTAAATTAAGAAAGAACATTATTTCTTCAAAGCCCAAAGCAAAATTGCTTTTTGCGCATGAAGACGATTTTCAGCTTCATCGAAAATTACCGATTGTTTTGAATCAATAACATCAGTTGTAACTTCAAATTCGCGATAGGCCGGAAGACAATGTGAGAAAATTGCAGTTTTTTTAGCAACCTTCATCAAGCCTTGATTTACCTGATACGGACGCAGAATTTTTTCTTTAGAATTTCTTACTTTTTCTTCCGCTTCTTTATCGGCACCACTCATTGAAAACCAAGTATCGGTAATTAAAACATCCGCATTTCTTGCTGCTTCCAAAGGATTTTTATGGTAAGAAATTTTAGCACCGGATTTTTTTGCCTTAGCAATTTCTTCATTGCAAAAATCATATTCCGGCGGCGTAGCGATTGCTAATTCATAATTAAAAATTTTAGCGCCATGGATATAGGAGTTTAGCACATTGTTAGCATCTCCAAACCACGCTAATTTTTTACCGGAAATTTTCCCAAAATGTTCTTCAACAGTTAAAATGCTGGCAATAATTTGGCACGGATGACTGAAATCACTAAGCGCGTTGATAACCGGAACTGTGGCATGTTTTGCCAAATCAACAATTGTTTGATGCGATTTAGCACGAATCATTATGGCGTTAACATAGCGGGACAGCACCTTCGCAGTATCTTCAATAGTCTCGCCTTTGCCAAGTTGCATATCGTTTTTATTCATCACGATTGCATGGCCGCCAAGTTGTTTAATTCCAACCTCAAAAGAAACTCTAGTACGCGTTGAATTTTGTTCAAAAATCATCGCTAAACTTTTGCCGGGCAGCAATTTAGCTTGCTTCATCAAGTTTTTGTCCTTTTTTAACTTTTTTGCTAAGTCAACAATGGCGCGTAATTCTTTTGCTGAAATTTGGTTTAAATCGATGAAATGTTTGATCATTATAATTGCAAAATTACAAGAAAGCGGCCAATCTATGGCGCAGAAGCAATTTGTCAAGATTAAACATTTTAAAAAACATGAATAACCGAATTTTCATTACCAGTGGCGGAACCGGCGGACACATAATACCGGCGCGCTGTCTTGCCGATTTTTTGGCAAAAGAAAATTATGACGTAACATTTTTCGGTGATATAAAATATAAAAATTACATCAGAAAAGATGATGGATTTAAATCGAAAATTATTAGCAGTTCACAATTTAGAAAAAAGCCGCTTGCGCTTATTTCGGCAATAGCAAAAATTTCTTACGGAATTTTGCAAATGCTTTATTTTTTTAGCACAAAAAAACCAAAATATGTTATAACTTTCGGAGGCTACGCCACCTTTCCGGCATTGATTGCGGCTTACTTAACAAAAACCAAAATTATAATTCATGAACAAAATTCACACCTGGGAAAAGTGAATCGTTTATTTGCCAAAATTGCCGATAAAATCGCTTTGTCTTTTTTAGAAACTAGCGGAATACCTGCATCAACAATTACCAAAACCGTATTTACCGGAAATCCGGTACGTCAGGAAATTTTGGAATTAAACAAAATTTCTTACCAATTGCCAATTATTGAAGAAGAAAAACCGCATGATTTACCGCAAGAAAATAGAATGGGTTACGATGTTTTATTGGCTTCCGATTTTCGAAAGAAAACAGAAGAAATAAAAATCCAGAATTATTTCAATATTCTTATAATCGGCGG
Source organism: uncultured Rhizobium sp. (assembly GCA_964506725.1). GTDB lineage: Bacteria > Pseudomonadota > Alphaproteobacteria > Rickettsiales > UBA1997 > UBA2645. The sequence goes on along the minus strand of CAZDLU010000031.1, from coordinate 4,753 downwards.
TTCGGGAGGAGCTAAAATTTTTAGCGAAATTTTACCGAAAGCATTTTTTAATTTAAGCGAAAATATTAAAGAACATATTAAAATTACCCAACAATGTCGCGCCGAGTTAGCGCATAGTACTTTTGAGCAATATAGAAGCTTTAATATCAACGTAACGGTTGATAGTTTTTTTGAAGACATGCCGCAATTAATTGCCGAATCGCACCTTGTGATTGCCCGATCCGGATCATCTTCAATTTTTGAATTTTGTGCCGCCAAAAAACCGATGATTCTAATTCCTTTTGCGGCAGCTGCTGACAACCATCAGGAAAAAAATGCGAAATATCTTGAAAATCAAGGCGCGGCAGTTGTAATTTCTGAAAGCGAATTTACGATAAATAAAATAAATTCAATATTAAAAAATCTTTTGGATAATCCACAGTTTTTAAGAAAAATGTCGGAGAATGCAGGAAAATCAGCAGTTCTTGAGGCAACAAAAAATTTAGCACAATTAGTAAAATGAGCGAAAAAAATATTTCACTCGGCAAATTACTGGAAAATAAGAGACGTGAATTGAATATCGAAATTGCTCAAGTCAGCAATTATTTATTCATAAAGGAACGCGATGTCGAAGCTATTGAGCGTGACGATTTGGCAAAGCTTGGTAAACATTTATATGTTAACGGATTAATTCGCTCTTATGCTAAATTTTTACGCATTAATCCTGATGATATCGAAGAAAGAATCAAAGCTTTGCCGGTAAAATCTAATGTCGAAAACAAAAAACACAAATTAGTAAATATTGGCGAGAACCTTGAATTAACGCCAACTCGCGATGATTGCTTTAATTTTTTATTTATTTCAATTCTGTTATTTTTAGTTTTGTTGTCGCTTTACAATTCTTACCGCGACAACAGCTCTTTGATAACGAATAAATATTTAATTAGCGAATTTGAAAATATCAAAATAGAAAATTAATGTCATTTTTAGATAATATTGACATAGAGAAAATAAACGAAAGAGCAGAAAAAATTAAATCTGCACTTTTCAAATCAGAGGGCTTAAAGATAGGCGGCAGCGTGTTCTTTGGCTTAGCCTTTCTGCTTTTTATTTTACCGTTCTTTTTCAATAATTCTGCTTTGAAATTTCAAATTGAGCAGAAAATGAGTGAAGTGTTAAATGCCAATGTAGCAATTAATGGAGATGTTAAAGTTACCTTCCTGCCTTCAGTAGCAGTGATCGCCAATGATGTAGTGTTAAAAAATTATCAAAGCCGTTCTCACGTCGATATTTCAAAAATTGAAAAAATTTATAATCTTTATGCAAAGAGCGTAAAAATAAAATTGCCTCTTTTTAATTTTTCCGATGATGTCTTTATAAAAGAATTAATCTTCTTCGATCCTGTACTGGAGGGATATTACAACGATAATCAACCGCAAAATCGCCAAAATAGATTTACGGAAATCAACAATAATTTTGCGCGAATAATTACCAATAACGGCAATACAAAACCTTCATTTGGCATTACCGCCAAATTATTTCCGATCAGCGATGTAAGTAGAGCTCAATTCAGTAACGGCAATATTCCGGACATTACCATCAATAATGGCGAAGCGATTTTTTATAATGAACTTGCGGAAAAACAGGATATAAAAAATATTAATTTATCATTTGAGGACAGCCCTACTAAAATAACGTCCGGCGGTAACTTTACCAGTCAAAATATAGCCAGCAATTTTAAATTCAGCACCAAATTTAACGGCGGAAAAACCGCTTTGGAAATCGTCTCTCCCATAATGGAATTGCGTCTTAAAGGCAATATCACTTCAGAAAATCGTGGAATTTTATTAAGTGATTTTAATGGCAAAATCGAAGCAAAAATTTTTGATTTAAAATCTTTTTACAAAAGCTATATCAATAGCGAAAATATTGTTGCTCAAAAATTACGCAACAACAGCGAGCCAATAAACATAAGCGCCGACATTAATAATGAGTCGGGTGAAATTGGTGTAAAAAATTTACTGATTAATTCAGATATTATGAATGGCAATGGCGAAATTGAGATGAATTTCGCACAAAATATTCCTTCAATTGATATAGAATTAAATTTAGAAAAAGTTGATTTTGATGAAATATGGTCGCAAGAATCAATATCGCTTACAACCATGCAATTCCAAGCTGCGCATGAGGAAACTGCGAAAACCGAAACTAATGAAACAAAAAAAATTGCCCCTCTGAATTTCGATGTTGCCAGCAAAATAAAAGATTTTGATTTAACAGCCGATATAAAAATAAAAACCGCACGCTATATGGGGGGCGACATTAGCGATGTTAGTCTTTACACTATAGTTTCAGAAAGCGGCCAAATATTAGTAATGCCGCTGATTTTTAAAACTTCCGATAATGGTGCATTTCGCATAATCGGGGCATTAGATAATAGCTCATCTATACCAAAATTTGTGGGAAAGCTTGATGGAAATGGCTCTAAATTTGCTGATATTTTAAAATGGCTTAAAGGAGATTTTGCAGGCTTGAAACTGGAAAATTTAAAAGAATATGAAATTTATTCTGATATTTTTTTAGCGCCGAACACTACAAAATTAAGCGGTTTTTATTTGAATTTAAATAAAGGAAGCAACGAAATCTCCGGCACCATAAATATTGATAGCAGCGATAAATTACCAAATATTAACAGTAAATTTAATATAACTAATTGCAATATTGAAGATTACTTAACTATCTCTGCCGATAATATTTACTTAAGTCCGGGTCTGCTTACCAAGAAATTATTATGGCTCAGCCACATTTCTTCAAGCAACAATATTGATTTACATTTTGATGAATTGACTTTCCGGGATAAAAAATTTGCCGACCAAAATATTAATTTATTCATTGGGCGGGGGTCATTTGAATTAAACAATTTAAAATTGAAATCTGATGCCGGCCAATTTTCCATGAATTTGGCCGTAAATATCAATAACTCCTCGCCAAATCTGGATTTGGAAATTGATGCGGATAATTTTTCTTACGATTCAACAAAAAATCAAAAATTTAATATAGCAGATCGCTTCTATGCATTGCCTTGGCTCAACGAGTTTGGCGGGCATATTAATATCAAATTAGACAATGCTAAGTTTGATGATTTGGAAGTAAAAAATTTAAATTTTAAAGGTAAATTACAAGATGGCAGTTTTAGTAATTCGCAATTTTCCGCCGATTTATATGGTGGCAATTTAACCTACAGCGGAGCGGTTAGCTTGAAAGAAAACAAATCTTTGAGTGGCAATATAACTTTCAATAATACTGATTTAAAACAGCTATTTTCTAACTTATTTAAAATCAATAATATTTCGGGAATAGCTAATATTTCAGCAAGCGTGGTATCAACAGCCTCTAGCACTAATGAATTTAGTAATTCTCTAAATAGCGAAATTAAATTTAGCGCCGTTGCACCAACTATCCAAGGCTATGGTCTAAATGATTTAATAAAAAAAATGTTTGATATAAAAAATAATTCCGGAGCGTTACGCGATCCGCAAAAAATTCTTTCCGATCAAGATAGCACAACTATTTTCAAACAAGCTGATGGCGTTGCAAAACTTGAAAAAGGTAGCGGAAAAATCCGCATTGATCTTACGGCTCCGGCGCTTAATGGCATATTATCCGGAGACGTGGACATTAATAAAAGTCAAATAAATTTATTGTTCAACGCTATATTTTTAACGGGCAATCGCGACAAGCAAATTCCGATAAATATTGCAACAATGTTAAAAGGGAAATTTGATGAAATTTTATCCAGCACCAATATTGATCAGGTAAAACAATATCTCGGACTTAAAATTGATAATAGTGATAACGCTTCTAAAATAGAGGCTCCAACAACAGATGTAAAACCATGAACAATGATTTAATAAAAAAAATTCAAGCAAAAAAACAGTGTGAAAAAATAACCTGTCTTACTGCTTATACTTTTCCGATCGCTAAAATTCTTGATGAGTTTTGCGATATTATTTTAGTTGGAGATTCACTTGGAATGGCAATTTACGGGCATGCCGATACTTTAGAAGTTGATTTGCAAATGATGATTAATCACGGAAAAGCCGTGATGCGCGCCAAAAGAAAATCACTGGTGGTTGTTGATTTGCCTTTTGGCACTTACGAAGAATCAAAAGAACAGGCTTTAAATTCAGCAAAAAAAGTGATTGATGAAACAGGCTGTGATGCCATTAAAATCGAGACCTCGCGTAATACGGTAGAAACGGTAAAATTTTTGGCAGAAAATAATATTAACGTGATGGCCCACGTTGGTTTATTACCACAAAGCATTAGAAAAATCGGTGGCTATAAATATCAAGGGCGCGATGAAAATTCAGCAAAAGAAATTTTAGAAAATTCAAAGTTATTAGAAAAAGCAGGCGCTTTCGCGCTTGTAATTGAAGCGGTTCCAGCACAACTAGCAGATAAAATTACGCAAGAATTAAAAATTCCTACAATCGGCATTGGAGCTTCTGCCAACTGCGACGGACAGGTTTTGGTTATTGATGATTTGCTTGGACTTAATCAAGAATTCAAACCGAAGTTTGTTGAGCATTATGCTAATTTGGCTGGCGAAATTAAAGCAGCCGTAAAAAATTTTACTGATGATGTTAAGCAAGGGAAATTTCCGAAAGAAAATAATATTTTATAACCTTTAACAAGATGCCTGGCACCTAAAAAAAGGGCATAATTAAAAAAATGTGATGCTGTTTTCTCCTCCGATTCTTACTCCCATCTA
>CAZDLU010000030.1:0-13583 GCA_964506725.1 uncultured Rhizobium sp. | reverse complement strand
CCCTTCGACAGGCTCAGGGTGACATTGAGTGGTGTGGTATAGAGATGTTATCTACAAAGAGTGCCCCATTTTTTTACCCGATAAAATATGCACGTGAAAATGCATCACACTTTGTCCGGCATTGCTTCCGCAATTTGAAACGATGCGAAAGCCCTGTTTGTCTGCTTCTAAAGACTTAGCAATTTCGCTAACTTTTTTAAAAAAATTAGCAATTTCTTCTGCTGAAGCCTTCGCGGTAAAATCAATATAATCAGTATATTCGCCTTTTGGCACCACTAAAACATGAATCGGCGCCGATTTAGAAATATCATGAAATGCCAAAACTTTTTCATCTTCGTAAACTTTGGTTGAAGGAATTTCTTTGCGGATTATTTTGGCGAAAATGTTTTGGTTGTTATACATAATTTTAGTGCTTGGTGCTCAGGTGCTCGCGCTTCGCTAGTGCTCGGGCCCTAAGTTGAGAGTAATGAGTGCCAACTTAAGGCCCGAGCACCTGAGCACCAAGCACCCGAGCACTTTTTTATTCCACGTCAGCCGCTACGCGCACAGTAACCATGCGATCCGGATTCGATACCATACCATTAGCGCCGCTGCCTTTTTTAATTTTATCAACGAACTCCATGCCTTTAATGACGCGGCCCCAGACTGTATATTGGCCGTCCAAAAATCTTGAATCGTGAGTTACGATGAAAAATTGGCTGTTAGCGCTGTCGGGATTGGCGGCGCGCGCCATTGAAAGCGTGCCGCGAATATGTGGCTCGTCAGAAAATTCGGCGCGCAAATTAGGCAATTTAGAGCCGCCCATGCCTGTTCCTGTAGGATCGCCGGTTTGGGCCATAAATCCGTCAATTACGCGATGAAATACAATTCCGTCGTAAAATTTTTGTCTGGCTAAAGTTTTTATGCGTTCAACATGTTGCGGCGCAATTCTTGGAAACATTTCTACAACCACGCGGCCGTAAGTTAAATCAATATATAAAATATTTTCTAAATCAGTTTTTTGCTGTGCATTTGCCGAAGTCATTGTTGTAAAAATTAGAGTTAAGAAAGTTAAAAAAGAGAGAATTTTTTTCATAATTTGAAATTTTTTAAGGATTTTGGCGGATGCGATTATTTTTGTCAAATCACTTCTAGAACCAATTGTTCCAAGCCTATAGCGGTTACGTCATTTTTTAGTAGAAATTTCTAATTGCCGCTTAGTTCCATATTTAAGGTCGTTTTTTCTACATCCAATAGAAAATTAACAACTTTAATTTAATTTCCAATTTACAATTTTCGACGATAAGAAATCGCTTCGAGCAAGTGATTTTGTTCGATATTTTTGCTTTCTTCTAAATCGGCAATGGTGCGTGCGACCCTTAGAACGCGGCTTATTCCGCGCATTGAAATGTTCATTTTTGTTGCAGCATTTTGCAAAAGTTTTTGATTTTCTTCGTCTAATTCACAAAACTTTTCGAGAATTTTTCCGTCAATTTTGCTGTTGATTTTTTCTTGGCGATTTTTTTGTAACGAGCGAGCTTTTGTAACGCGCGAAGCCACGATTTGTGAGCTTTCTTTTGACTTTTGGTTTGGATCAAAAAAATCAATTTGCGGTACTTCAATTACAATATCGATGCGGTCTAGCAATGGGCCGGAAATTTTATTTTTATAATCTTCGCCGCAAATCGGGGCTTTTTTGCATTGGCGTTTAGCATCGCCAAGAAAGCCACAGCGACAAGGGTTCATCGCTGCTACCAATTGAAAATTTGCCGGATAAGTAATGTGAGAATTGGCGCGCGAAATGCTGACAGTGCCGGTTTCTAGGGGTTGTCTTAGTGAGTCCAAAACCTGGCGTGGAAATTCGGCAAGTTCATCTAAAAATAATACGCCGTTATGCGCTAACGAAATTTCGCCGGGCTTGACTTTGGCACCACCACCAACCATTGCCGGCATTGAACAGGAATGGTGTGGATCATTGTAAGGTCTTGTTGTGACAAGTTCGCCATTTTTAATTTTGCCACCGATACTGTGAATCATGTTTACTTCCAGAATTTCGGTTAATTCTAAAGGTGGTAAAATTCCACAAAGTCGCGAGGCCAACATTGATTTTCCGGTGCCGGGTGGGCCAATCAACAAAATATTATGTCCGCCTGCTGCAGCAATTTCTAAGGCGCGCTTTGCATGTTCCTGACCTTTTACATCAATTAAATCCGGATATTTTTTAAAATGATTTAATTTTTTGCTTTCCGGGCGCGGTAAAAGTTGCTCGCCTTTTAAGTGATTAAGCAGTGTTAATAAGTCGGGTGCGGCCACGATTTTTAAGTCTCCGGCCCATGCCGCTTCTGCCCCATTTACTTTCGGACAAATTATGCCGCAACTTCTTTCATTAGCGCCGATTGCCGCCGAAATTATACCGCCAACACTTGAAACTCCGCCATCCAAAGCCAATTCACCAAGTACAAAATATTCATCGACTAAATCCTGTTCCAAAACGCCGATTTCAATCATGATTCCAAGCGCAATTGCTAAATCGAAATGACTTCCCTCTTTTTGCAAATCGGCGGGAGCTAGATTAACGGTAATTCGCGAATGTGGCCAATCAAGCCCGGTTGACAAAATTGCCGCACGTACACGCTCTTTGGATTCGCCAACCGCTTTATCCGGCAAACCGACAATGGAAAAATTAGGAAGACCGCTGGCGATTTTTACTTGAACATCTACAGAAGCAACATCGATTCCGACAAAGGAAAAGGTTTTGATTTTGGCGACCATGGTTTTTTATGGTTGTTAATATGGATTATTTCTTATCCCGAATTGGCGTTTAAAAAAAATAATTTAAAAAATTTATTTCACAAGCAATTATCGGGCAGCGGATGCGCGATAGGTTGTGTCTTCAAGATCATGACTGAAATCAACTGCTAATTTATCAAAATTATCGTGATAGTAATCAATCAATTCATGAGTCTTACGACCAGGACTAACAGGGTTTCCTGCGGATCTGGTGATGATTGCTAAATTATCGCAAGCTTTGTTAAAGCCTGCAATGTCTCCTTCAGTTGAAGCAGTATGAGCTTGGCGAATCAATGATTTCCTGGTGTCATAATAATTGCCGTCGCGCTTTACATTATGTATTTGTTGGGCAATGCAAGTTAGGGTTTGCTTGGTTTCAAAATCGAGATCTTTATCTTGTACCAAGAAATTACAAGCTCTGATAACTAATTTATCATATTCACGAATAACATCATTTGTTTCAGCTTCCTCAAAAATTTTTTCCAATTCTTTTTTGGTGGTATCGCTACAATTATAAGCTAATGGCTCGATAGCATTGCGCAGCACGGCACGTAAATTACATATTTGGAAGCTTAAATGCCCGGCGCGAATTTTTTCCGGCGTGTCAAATTCATCGCTCTTGGCATAACCGCTATCTATAAAATCAATATATTTTGCAGCATATTCTTCAACGGCGCTGCTTTTAATATCGTCAGGAAACCCATTGGCGAGTAGGAAAGACTCAACATCGGCCGTTCCCAAAGCAAAAATTGCCGATAAATTGGTGTTACGAATTGCCGGAATTTTAGTAAAATCAGCTACCAATTTAGGATCAACTTCAGGAGCAAAATAAAAAGGCGCAGTTAAAAAAGTAGCAAGACCACTTATTCTTTGCAGCGAAATGGCACCGATTCTACGCATTTGAGGGTTGTAAACTGAATCATGCCAAACGCCGTAATCATTGGCAACAACAATATCGGAAGCCACATCGCCTTTTCGGCTGTCGGGGCGCGAACTTAATTTTCCTAAAAATTCAACGGTCTTTCCGGCAATAGTGCCACGGCTTGTCATGTGTCCTGATTTGGCAATTCTATCACCGACTTTTACGTCAAATCCTTCTTCGCTGATAAGATGCAATTCATGATAAAAATCTACCAATTTTTTAATTTCATTTTCGCCATATTTTTCCTGCAATTCCAGCAAAGCTTTTTCTGATTTGTTGGTTGGATCTTTTAAAAGCATATGCATCATGCGGCTTGCGGTTTGATGTTGGGCATCACCACCTTGCGCGGTAAATTGACTATGCAGCAAATCAAGGTTCCACGGGGCCATGCGCTCAATATCGTTGGCGCCGATGCCGGAAAGAATTTCCAATTTTAAACCGGCTTCTTGAGCCAATTTTTTTATGGCAATATCAGCTTGCAAGTAAGCATAAGAAACCGGTTGTGGACCAAGCGAGGCCGAGCCGTCACTATTGCTTCTGGTTTGGCGCAAAATTCCGCCGGCTTTTTTTATGTAAGCCAGAATTTTTTCATCAGCTAAAAGTTCTTCGGTAAATTCTACTAAATGCGGAATTGTTGATTTGTCTTCGGCAAGCGGAGATAATTCCACCATTGATTCTTCGGCTGCTTTTATGGCTTCATCGCTAAATAATTGGCCGTATAAATCAAAATCATATTCTTTGCCTTTTTGCTCGTAATATTCTTTAAAATAAGGAATTTCCGCGTGATATTTTGGTAAGCGCTTAGCAATTTCAAAAAGCGCTAAAGCTTGGCGATAATTTTCTAAATTACAGTCAAATTGTGAAATTATATGTTCGTGACGATTGTGAATCACTGCTGATTCCATCAAAAACATAATTTGTCTTTTGGTTTCAGGTTTTAATTTGTCGAAATTTTTTGCTAAAGTCGCAATAAATTCTTCATTAGTTGCGTCAGTTAATAAGTCAAAGTCATCTTTTCCGATCAAGGCATGTAAGCTTTCACGGCTATTAGCAATGCAGGTTGCAAAAACATCTTTGAAAGCTTCGTTGGTTTTTTCAACTTCTTCGCGCGTAGTTGACATATTTTTAGCAAGCCTACAGCCCGAAGAACTTACATAATGTTTTATTTTCTTAAATTTCGGTGAACCATCATCATATTTTTCTAGAATTTGTAAAATCCTCGCTTCTTTTTCTTCATTTTCCGGACTCAAGAATAATCTTTTTTCAGCCGCCATCGCATTTATTTCGTCTTCGTTTATGCCTAGAGAATCAAGCATTAAAAGCAAATCATCAAAAAACTTTTCTTGCCCTTTATATTCCAAAAATACGCCATGACCCGGCTTTACGTGTGGTTTGCCGTCCAAATCGCAACCCCAAGAAGAAAAACGCATTTGGTCCATATCAACAACGTCATCATGCTTAGCCACGATCTCCGCAGCTTCCTTACGGCAACGGCTTAAATGGTGTAAAATAATTTCTCTTTCAGTATCAATCGAGATTTTAGTTGTTTGATGAATCGGCTTGGTTACAAAATCATGAATAAAACTTTGACGCATGGTGCGTGCTACCGCTAAGAAGCCTTCTTTATTTGCAAAAGATTGATCTATTTTGAAATTATAAGTTTTGGCAATCTCGTCTAATTCGCTGATCATTTCCGCAGTTGGTGTTGCATTGTCTTCGGCTTGTATCATTAATGCGGTAATTTTTACAATTGCATCTTTTCCGAGGATTGTTTCTAAGTTTTGCCCTTCGGTCGGATGCATGGTAAATCTGATGTAAAAATTATTTTGGGCAATTTTTTTTGCTAATTCATCGGAACCAAATTTTGTTTTGGCTTCGCTTATCGGATCATTAAAAGTCGTGCTTAAAACAAGATGTAAGCGACTTAAAATTGTAGAGCGAAAAGCGATAATTTTATGTCCGGCTTCAATGGAAGCGCGAGGCAAACCGGAAGCTGTTAGTTCTGAATCAAAATCGCGCATGAGCAATTCTTTAGCGTTGCGATATTTTTCTTTAACAATTTGCTTATTGTTGATTCTGTATGAAAGTAATTTGGCGGCTTTTTGAGCGGTGGTAAAAAAGGAAGGAAATTTCATGCTAAAATATAAGACTAACGGCCTCTTAGTAATTTATTATTGTAAATACAAAGTAAACTATCAGCCAAACGCAAAGTGAATTGGCGGCCGACTGTTGGAACTACGACAAAATCATCGCGAATGATGTAACTGAGAGGTTGTTCTACGCCATTAACGTCAACTAAGCTAATTGAAGGAATTACCAAATTATCATTTGGAAATTGGAAGAAAGTTTCGTCAGAATCACTGTAAACTTTAAGTGGCGCGATATTTTCGGATTTGCCGGCCAAACTGTAATCGAAATTTAATTCAATATTATCCGGATTTCTGTTAATAATGCCGGGAAGTGGATTGATCACTTTGGCCGATGGCATCGGAGTTTTTATAACACCTTTTGATCTAACGGGTTTTGCTACGTTATTTACTGCAAGTTGTGGAGGAATCGGTAGCGGTTGCCCTAATTGCGGATAGAAAAATCTTATAGTATAAACCAATTCCTCGTCGGCTTTGCCTTCAAATTCACTTGATTTAATGTCGAAATGGTAAGTGCGTTTATTGGTGATGATTGTCATGTTGGTGCGTGCCGCAATTTCTAGGGGGCGAATGAATAATCTTTTGCCGGCCGGAGTCAAGCGCCAAGCGAATGCTTCACCAATTGAAATCATTTCAATTTCTTCATCATCGGCAAATTCAATGAATGATTGATAATTATAATAAAATTTTAATTCATAAACTTCGTTAGGATTATAAACTAAAGTTTTAATACGAGAATCCGTAGTAATCGGAACTTGTGCCAAAGCGCTTTGGGCAATAAAAGACAACAGCAAGAACCGTGCTAAAAAAACCGCTGTTATTTTTAAAAGCCTCGTTGCTTTCATGTAAAAAATTAATAACTGAAGACCTCGTCCGCGACTAGGTATTTATTGACTTGGAAGCCTAGCGGGTTGATTAGTCTTTCTTCCATTGTTAAATTAATTTCAGGAGAAAAATAGAAACCCATAGAAATCACTTCGTCCTTGGTGCTAGGCGCTCCAGTTTTGTTGGTAGTTTGGCGGGTAATTCTTATTTGTGCGTTGTTGCTATCGGTAAATTGAATTGATTTTATGCGTACCTCAATTAAAGAGTCAGGGCCTAAATCTCTAGCATTTATGCGGCCACGAAACTCAGAGTAAACACCTGCAGTTGACAGCAGCCTTACTTTATCAACATCTTGCTTATAAGTTTTCGGATCATAACCGCTTGCCGCATGTACAAATTCATTGATAAAATATTTTCTTATCATTTGATCGCCGGTGAAGTTTTGTGCAGTTAATTGATCAACAATCGTGGCGATTCCGCTTTTTTCTTCGACCTCTATTACGTAAGGCTCAAGTGATTTTGACGACATTATATTCTTAACAAAAATTACCGCAATGGCGACCGAAAACATCGAAACTAAAGTGAAAAGCAAAAGCACATTTCTTTGCACTACGACAATTTGATAGCGATTTGAATACCAACTTTTAAGCTTTAATTTAGCCTGTTTTTTAGGCTCTGCCGCCGGTTTTGTATTTTCTATTTCTGACATGGAGATTGGATTTTTTTAATAAATGTAAATTGTAAAAATTATTTTGTAAATAAAATAAACTATGGTTATTTTGAGAGTGAAAATATTATCTTTTTAAATCGAATGCTCAACAAAGATACAACTCCAATTTCACAAAAATTAGAAGCATTAAACTGGTTGCTGATTTCGCTAATTTTAACATTGGCAATGATCGGGTTTTTTATGTTATATTCTGCGGGTGGCGGAAGTTTTAAGCCATGGCTTATCAGACAGCTGGGATTTTTTTGCATTTTTTTTCCGTTGATGCTTTTTATTGCCGTGACTGATATTCAAATTTGGTTTCGCCTGGCCTATGTGTTTTATGCAATTGCTTTAATTTTACTTATCATCGTTGACGTGATGGGGCATAACGCCATGGGTGCTACGCGTTGGTTTCGCATTGGGCCGCTGACAATTCAGCCGTCAGAAATTATGAAGGTTTGCAGCGTTTTTGCGCTGGCGCGCTATTTTTACGGTGTGGAATCAACTAATGTAAACCGCATTAAATATTTGATCGCACCAATTTTGATGATTGCAATCCCGACACTTTTTGTTTTTCATCAGCCAGATTTGGGAACGGCAACGATCCTTGCCGCCGTTGGTGTTTTGATATTATTTTTAGCAGGATTTAAAACCTGGAAATTTGTGGCAGCGGGGGTGGCTTTCCTTGTGGCTATTCCTTTCGTGTGGATTTTTGTACTTTATGATTATCAAAGACAAAGAGTTTTAACTTTCTTAAATCCCGCAAGCGATCCGCTTGGCAGCGGTTACAACATTATTCAATCTAAAATTGCCATCGGTTCCGGTGGCTTGTTCGGCAAAGGTTATTTAAACGGCACGCAAGGCCAGCTTGATTTTTTACCGGAAAAACAAACTGATTTTATTTTTACGATGCTATCGGAAGAGTTGGGATTTATCGGCAGCTTTTTTACCATTTTAATTTGCGCCGCCATTGTGGCCGTCGGCACTTCAATTGCCATGAATATTAAGCATCAATATGGTCGTTTGCTGACAATGGGTGTAGTAAATATTTTCTTCATCCACATGTTTATAAATATCGGCATGGGTATGGGACTTCTTCCGGTTGTAGGTGCGCCACTGCCTTTCGTTTCTTATGGAGGCACAATCATGGCATCGATGATGATTGGCTTTGGTTTGGTGCTTAATGCGGATTTATATAAAAATGTTGATATTAGACGCTAATGTGTAGCAACTAAAGTTGGTGGCGAAGAGACGCGCTCAAAAGTTTCTGGTGAAGGTGAGGGTGATGGAGCGTCAATATCAACCGATTCAGCAAATTCAACACTGTGTGGTGTTTCACTGCGAAATAAAGTATCTTCTATATCCGCCACAATCTTCGAAACATTTTGGCGATTTTCATTTGTAAGCAATCCTGTTTTCTCTAAAAATGGTATAATACGGTCGCAGCCTTCATTGTTCATGGCCGCAGCAACTGCAACGGCAATATTTTCATCGCGTATGGCAGCGCCGTTTTCAATCAAAGTGGAAGCAATAATTTCTAAACGCGATAATAATAAGTCCTTATCAACATCTGGTAATTCAGCAACCTCGGCCATTTTATGCATGACAATTTCAAGCGGAAGGTAAGGCACGCCATCTTTATTTATAATTGGTGAATTGACGGTTTTCTCAACAGCCGCTTCGCCGCGCTCTGTTTTAACATCTTCAACCATGTTAGTAAAAAATTCGTAATTGTAACCGTCAATTGCTTGTTCCATGTATCTTGGTGCCACAACTGTCATTAAGGCATCATGATTACGCAAATCGGAAATTTCCCCTAATCCCACATTATCACCGGCTGCAAGTAATGTTGAAAATTTTTCAGTATTTAAAATAGCACCTTTATTACATAAAATAATGGCTATTTCAGCGGCTCGATCGGCAAAATCATTTGCTCCGTCTAATGTTAGCTGTGTTGCCTTTTCAAATAATTTATCAAGTAATTGGGTAGCTTTTTCATTGTCCAAAACATATTCGTCATTTGCAACAGTGGCAGCAAAGAAATTTAAATCTAAATTATCAACTGCATTATTTATTTCTTCATTTTGCGCGATAGCGTTAAGCGCGACCGTAATTGCATTTGTTACTAAATCGATATTATTTTTATGTGCCACTTCATATAAATTAGCAATTCGATCAGCTTCCATACTTTCTGCGCCAAATCCCATTAATAGCTCGGCCAGCATAACGCCATTTTCGGCAATCATCGTTTTTTCTTCGGTGGTTTTTGCAGAATCCGATAATTCATAAACCAATCTATCCGCAAGCAAATCAAGGGCCGTCAGACATTCTTCCGTTGTAAATTCGGCTTGGCTGGCGCAAGTTGGTGTCAAATCTTTTTCATGCTCTGCAAAAAAATTTGGATCAAGTGCTAAAATAGACTGAGAGATTATGCTTATTGTAGTATCGGACATATTTGAAGAAAATAAAATTGCACTTGCACTTTAACTTAAGGCCACATAATATGCCAGCCTTTCAATTGTTTCTCCCAAAAAACTGTAATAAAAAATGACAAATAAAGGAAAAATCACGCAGGTAATTTCTGCGGTTGTGGACGTTGAATTTGAAAATGGCGAATTGCCGGCTATTTACAATGCGCTTGAATGCGAAAATGACGGCAAAAAATTAACGCTGGAAGTTGCACTTCACATTGGCGAAAAGTCAGTGCGTACAATTGCGATGGATTCTACTGATGGCCTTACTCGCGGTGCTGAAGTAATTGACACGGGTCGCGCAATTTCCGTTCCGGTTGGTGAAGCGACTTTGGGGCGTATTATGAACGTAATCGGCGAACCGGTTGATGAAAAAGGCCCGATTAATGCGACTGCTACCGCACCAATTCATGCAAGTGCTCCGGCGCTTGATCAACAAGCTACTGAAACTGAAATTCTGGTTACCGGTATTAAAGTTATCGACCTTTTAGCGCCTTACGCTAAAGGTGGTAAGATCGGTTTGTTCGGCGGTGCGGGTGTTGGTAAGACAGTTCTGATTATGGAATTGATTAACAACGTTGCGAAAGCCCACTCCGGTTATTCAGTGTTTGCCGGTGTCGGTGAAAGAACTCGTGAAGGTAACGACTTGTACCATGAAATGATGGATTCCGGCGTTATTGATATTAAAAATTTAAAAAATTCAAAAGTAGCACTTGTTTACGGTCAAATGAATGAACCGCCTGGAGCCCGCGCCCGCGTTGCCTTGACAGGTCTTACTCAAGCTGAATATTTCCGTGACAAAGAAGGTCGTGACGTACTTTTCTTCGTTGATAATATTTTCCGCTTCACGCAAGCCGGTTCGGAAGTGTCAGCTTTGCTTGGTCGTATTCCTTCGGCGGTAGGTTATCAACCGACTCTTGCGACCGAAATGGGTTCGATGCAAGAAAGAATTACTTCAACTAAAAACGGTTCAATCACTTCGGTACAGGCAATTTACGTACCGGCAGATGACTTGACTGACCCGGCTCCGGCTACATCGTTCTCGCACCTTGACGCTACGACCGTATTGTCTCGTCAAATTGCCGAAATCGGTATTTATCCGGCCGTTGATCCGCTTGATTCAACTTCAAGAATCCTTGATCCGCGCGTAGTCGGACAAGAGCATTATGACACGGCGCGTGAAGTACAAAAAATTCTCCAAGCTTATAAATCACTACAAGATATCATTGCGATTCTTGGTATGGATGAGCTTTCTGAAGAAGATAAATTAACAGTGGCGCGCGCCAGAAAAATTCAACGCTTCTTGTCACAGCCTTTCCACGTTGCCGAAGTTTTCACCGGCGCTCCGGGAAAATGGGTGGCCTTGAAAGATACAATCGCAAGCTTTAAAGCAATTTGCTCAGGTGAATATGACCACTTGCCGGAAGCGGCATTCTACATGGTTGGCAGTATTGATGAAGCAATTGCTAAGGGTGAAAAATTATTGAAAGAAGTTAAATAAATTAGTGCTTAGTGCATTGTGACTAGTGCTTAGCGAGTAAAGCTCGTGGCACTAAGCACAAGCACTAAGCACCAAGCACTAAATTATGTCAAACTTAAATCTTGAAATTCTATCTCCGGCCGGCGTTCTCTTCAAAGGCGAGTGCCATTTAGCAGTTGTTCCTGCCATTGCGGGCGATATTGGTTTTATGCAAGGACATGAATTGCTAATTGCGGCTTTGCAAGAAGGTCAAGTTGAGATTTTTGATGATAAGCAAAATCTAATTCAAGCTTTTCCGGTAACTACAGGATTTGCTGAAATGAAAGATGAAGATAATCTATTGATTTTGATTGATTAACTTACATCACCAACGGAAATTTTTTCCAACTTGTTTTCTATTTCCAAAATTAAATTTCCCTCCTCATCGAAGTCTCTAAAAATTCCGCGAATTTTTTTATCAACAACAATTTCTTGATTTAGGCGGTAAGCGCCTTCAAGCCATATTTTTCTTATATTGTTAAAGCCAAAATCAAGAAAATTTTGGTAAAATTTCTCAAAGTTATTTAAAAAAATTTCTAAGATTTTTTCTGCTGAAATTTCAATGTTGAAATTTTTTAAATTAGTAGCGGGAAAAATTGTATTTTCAGGATTTGATACTAAATTTACACCGATTCCTAAAACCACAAATTCACAGTCTTGTTGATTAATTTTGCTTTCAAGTAAAATTCCGGCGCATTTTTTTTCATCAATCAACAAATCGTTGGGCCATTTGTTTTTTACAGTTGACGGTTGACAATTGACAGTTAACAGTTCTTGTAAAGTCAGTTTTAGAGCGGTTGCAGCAACAAAAGAAATTTGTGAAATTTTTTTAATAGTAATTTTAGGCTTTAATAAAATCGAAAAATATAAATTTCCTTCCGGTGATTCCCAGCTGCGATCTTTTCTACCTTTCCCGCCAGTTTGTTTTTTTGCTAAAATAATTTCTTTGTCAGAAATTTTATTAAGGGAAGCAAGCTCAAAAGCAGTTTTGTTTGTGCTTTCGAGCTCTTCAAATTCATGGATTGTGAAGTTTTTATAGGTTTTCATTAAGCCTTGCTTTTAATTTGATTAAAAATAAAATGACCGAATTCTCAATTTATCTATCAAAAACAATGACACAAGAATTACCTCTAATGCGTAAAGCAACTGCTGTTTGGCTGGTTGAAAATACTTCTTTGACTTTTGCTCAAATTGCTAATTTTTGTGGTTTACATGAGCTTGAGGTACAAGGAATTGCCGATGGTGATGTTGCCGCGGGAATTATCGGGCAAAATCCAATTTTATCAGGACAATTAACTCACGAAGAAATTGAAAAATGCGAGCAAAATCCAAACGCTGTAATGCATTTAAACAGTAATGCTGCAAGTCAGATTAAAATCGTTGAAAAAAAAGCGGGAAAATATACGCCGATCGCACGCCGCCAAGACAAGCCGGACGGCATTTCTTATTTGTTAAAATATTATCCGGAAATTACCAACACTCAAATTAAAAAATTGGTTGGTACAACGGATAAGATGATCGATTCAATTCGTACGCGCAGCCATTGGAACATGAAAAACATTAAGCCGCGCGATGTTGTGCTTTTAGGGCTTTGCTCTCAATCACAATTTAATGACGTGATTTCACAAGTTAAAGCTACTCAACAAATCGAAGAAGAATTTGCGGCGAAAAAAAATAAAAAATCTTAATATGAAAGTGGAAAAAGATAGTCCGGCGCCTTTATTTGCTTTACCGGCCAGCGATGGATCGGAAATTAGTTTAGCTGATTTGAAAGGCAAAAATGTCGTACTTTATTTTTATCCAAAAGATGATACTCCGGGTTGCACGATTGAAGCGCAAGATTTTACAAAAAAAATTGATGAATTTTCTAAGTTAAATGCGGTGGTTCTCGGTGTCTCCAAAGATAATATTGCCAGCCATTGCAAGTTCATCGATAAATATAATTTGGCTTTCAATTTACTCACTGATGAAAGTGGTGAAACCTGTGAGCAGTACGGTGTTATCAAGCAAAAATCAATGTTTGGCAAAAAATATATCGGCATTGATCGCTCGACTTTTTTGATAAATAAAGTTGGAAAAATTGCTAAAATTTGGCGTTCGGTGAAAGTGAACGGGCATGTGGAAGAAGTTTTGCAGGAATTAAAAAATATCTAATTAGAAAAAGGGGTCTAACCGGTGTTGTTGCACGGCTCTTTATTTAAAGAAACTCGGTCTAATTATC
>CAZDLU010000029.1:0-15305 GCA_964506725.1 uncultured Rhizobium sp. | reverse complement strand
ACACACCCTTCGACAGGCTCAGGGTGACATTTGAGTTTTTGTGTTTTAAGGGATATTAGCCAAATTAATTAGCTAACAGCGTCTAACACCGAATGAATAATCCATATTACTTCAACGCCGCCCGAGCCGCCGCAAGTCTTGCGATCGGCACCCGATAAGGCGAACAACTTACATAATTCAAACCAACTTCATGGCAAAATTCAATCGAAGCCGGATTTCCACCATGTTCACCGCAAATTCCAAGTTTAATATCTTTTCTAGTCGCTTTACCTTTTGCCGCGGCAATTTTAATAAGCTCACCAACGCCTTCTTTGTCTAGTTCGGCGAATGGATCTTTTTCTAAAATATTATTTTTTTGGTAATGACCGAGGAAATTCGCCGAATCATCACGCGACAGACCAAAAGTTGTTTGCGTCAAATCGTTAGTTCCAAAACTAAAGAATTCCGCTTCAACTGCAATCTTATCAGCAACCAGCGCCGCTCTAGGAAGCTCAATCATTGTACCAACTAAATATTTCAATTTAATTTCACGTTCTTTTTCAACGGCTTTTTCAGTTGCCACAATCAATTCTTTCAAAATTTGCAATTCTTTCGGCACCGCCACCAAAGGAATCATAATTTCCAAAAGCACATCTTTGCCACTTTCTTTTTTTACAATTGATGCCGCTTCAAAAATGGCGCGCGCTTGCATTTCGTAAATTTCCGGATAAGAAATACCAAGCCTACAGCCACGGTGCCCTAGCATCGGATTTTGCTCTTGCAATTGATGCGTTCTTCTTTTCACATAATCAACTTCTACGCCAACCGCTTTAGCAACTTCAGCAATTTCATTTTCTTTGTGCGGCAAAAACTCATGAAGCGGCGGATCAAGCAAACGTATAGTTACCGGCAGTCCCGCCATGATTTTAAAAATTTCCACAAAATCACTTCTTTGCATCGGCAGCAATTTTGCCAAAGCTTTTTTGCGACCTTCAACATCTTCCGCCAAAATCATTTCGCGAACCGCGATAATTCTGTCTTCATTAAAGAACATGTGTTCAGTACGACATAGCCCGATACCTTCAGCTCCAAAGTCGCGCGCCGTTTGACAATCAAGTGGCGTTTCGGCATTAGTGCGAACTTTTAAAGTTCTAACCTCATCAGCCCACTCCATTACAGTTTCAAAATCACCCGACAAATTCGGTTTTAGAGTCGGCACTTTTCCTAAAATCACGTCACCGTTTGAACCGTTGATAGTAATGGTTTCACCCTCTTTTACTTTAACATTTCCACAAGTAAAAAATTTACCGTTCATATCAATATTTAAACCGGGAGCGCCACTAACGCAAGGCGTTCCCATGCCACGCGCCACAACGGCGGCGTGCGATGTCATGCCACCGCGCGCCGTTAGAATTCCTTGCGAAACGTGCATTCCCTTGATGTCTTCCGGGCTTGTTTCAACGCGCACCAAAATAACTTTCTCACCATTATCCGCTCTTTTTTCAGCATCTTGCGAAGTAAATACTACAACGCCTGAAGCCGCGCCCGGAGAGGCCGGGAGACCTTTCGCAATTACTTGGATTTTGGCTTTTGGATCAAGAGTCGGATGTAATAATTGATCCAAACTTGCCGGATCAATGCGCTTAATTGCATCTTTTTTGGTAATCAATTTTTCTTTCACCATATCAACGGCGATCTTCACGGCAGCGTGCGCAGTACGCTTACCGTTACGCGTTTGCAACATCCATAATTTGCCGTCTTGTACGGTAAATTCAATATCTTGCATATCGCAATAATGCGCTTCCAATTTTTTATAAATTTTTTCTAATTCTTTGAAAACTTGCGGCATGGTTTCTTCCATTGAAGGAAGAGTAGAACCAAGCTGCGCCTTGCCTTCATTGGTAATTGATTGCGGCGTTCTAATTCCTGCCACTACATCTTCACCTTGGGCATTAATCAAATATTCGCCGTAAAGTTCTTTTGCACCGGTTGAAGGATTGCGCGTAAAGGCCACACCAGTTGCCGAAGTGTCACCCATATTACCAAACACCATCGATTGCACATTCACCGCCGTGCCCCACTCTGCCGGAATATTGTTAAGCGCACGATAAGTATTGGCGCGATCATTCATCCACGAAGCAAACACTGCACGTATTGCGCCCCAAAGCTGATCCTTCACGCTTTGCGGAAATTCATTACCGCTTTCTTCTTTTACTTTAGCTTTAAATAATTCAACAATTTCTTTTAAGTTTTCCGCCGTCAAATCAGTGTCGGCCTTTGCTCCAAATTCATGTTTTTTCTCATCCAAAATCACTTCAAAATTATAGTGATCAACTTCTAAAACTACGTCCGAATACATCTGAATAAAGCGGCGGTAAGAATCAAAAGCAAAGCGTTCATTGCCACTTTTTTTAGCCAAACCTAAAACAGTTTTATCATTCAAACCCAAATTCAAAATCGTATCCATCATGCCCGGCATTGAGGCTCTAGCGCCCGATCTTACTGAAAATAAAAGTGGATTTTTTTCATCGCCGAATTTGGCATTTAAAGATTTTTCAATCTGTTCCAAAGCGCGATTTACCTGGGTTTCTAAACCAGTTGGAAATTTTTTATTATTTTTGTAATAAGCATCACAAACTTCGGTAGTAATCGTAAAACCAAGCGGCACCGGCAATCCCATCTTCGACATTTCCGCCAAATTAGCACCTTTTCCTCCCAGCAAATTTTTCATTGAAGCATCACCTTCCGCGTGACCATCGCCAAAGGAGTAAACAAGTTTTGTTACCGTCATAAAATTTTAGTTAAATGATGAGATTATTTGAAGGGCGGTGAGTTTAGAATTTTTTAATTAAGAATTCAAGTTGGTCTTAGAAAAATACCAAAGTCGGCATAGTTTTTATCTTGACTACACCGAGCGCTATAATTATAGTTACGCAATTTATTTTTTGGTTTTTTAGAAAAAAAAGAAATTCTGTATTATTTTAAAACAGTTAATTCCTTAATATGCCTACTCTTCCTGCTCAATTAGTGCCATTTTTTACCCAATTTTTATCTTATCTACTCGCTAAAAGTAACTATGATTATCTTTCAACACATAATACAAAAACCGCGGATATATTTTCTAGAAACTATTATGATAATTTAATATCTTTAAAAAATACCGCAGACTATTTAAGACCACTTGGTAATACTAATTCCGATATAGCTAAAGTCATTAATTATCAACAGTTTCAAGACTCTTTACTTAATGCAAAAATACAAAAACTAAGTGGCGGTTTTACTAAATTATTGGGCAGTACCGCGGCAAATGACTTCGCAAAACAACAATCTAAAAATAATATAATTGAAGCTGCATATAGAAAATATGCTGAGGTTACTCATACAAAAAATGCTTTGGATCTTTCATCCTACAGCACTGAAAGAGATCTTAGCAAAGCTTCCGATGCAATGTCAGCCTGGCTTAAGTCGCATACATTAAATTTCAAAAGCAATCATACTCCAACAATTAAAGATGGTGTAGTAATCATTGATGGCACAAGCAATTCAACAACTTTTACTTTAAATGGCAGCGCAAATAATGATGTAATTTTTATTACATATAGCAAAACTAGATCAATAATTAACGGTGGCGCTGGTGATGATGTAATTTATAGCGCTCGTTTTAATTCTAATACTAATTCAGGAGATATAATCCACGGAGATTCTGGAAATGATACAATTTACCTTCAATCTTCCAGCTATGCCCTAGTAGATGGTGATGATGGTAATGATACTATAATTGAAAATGGTGGCGGAGTTAGCACTATAAATGGCGGCAATGGCAATGATTATATTAATAGTAATGGCCAAGCTACTAACATTATCGGAGGCGCGGGCAATGATACCATCATTAAATACAATATCGGCGATGTCGATGGCGGTGAAGGTGATGATACAATAAATATTTATAATAATTATTTCAGTTCCAATATTCACGGCGGCACAGGTAATGATTATATTAATGTGTTTGACGGTGCGTCTAACATATATGGCGGCAATGGTCAAAATATTATAACAGCCGTAAATAATACTGGCTCTCATATATATGGCGGCGCAGATATTGACAATATAACAGTTAGCGGCACCAACAATAATGTAAATGCGGGTGACGGAAACGATATAATTACCAGCAGCGGTTTTAAAAATTCCATCCAAGCCGAAGCAGGCAATGATACAATTTACTACCAAGATAATATTGGCGGCGAAGGAAATTTATATAGCGGAGGAATTTGGGGTGGTGACGGCAATGACAAGATTTATCTTAAAGGATCTGTTGTTAACAGCGCAGTAAATTTATTTTGCGGCGGTGGCAATGGGGACGACATTATTGATGCCAGTCAAGTTACCTCCAATATAGCTAATCTAAGAATTACTTATTCGGGCAATTTTGAATTTGCCGGAATTGGTAAGCCTTCATCGGGCATTATTCTTAGCGGCGGCTTAGGTAATGACAATATTACCGGAAGTAATTTTAACGATTGCATTATGGGAGATTATGGTAACGAAATAATTAAAGCCGGTGCCGGCAATGACTATGTTTATGGACAGGATAATGATGATATTATTTTTGGAAATGCTGGCGCTGATAGATTAAGCGGAGGACGAGGCAGTGATACTTTTTCTTATAGCAATCTTACCGATTCTACCGACTCATCAACGGACCTAATAACCGATTTTATCAGTCAAACAGATAGAATCTATCCTCAGGGACAAGATAAAATAGATTTATCCGGCATTACTAATGAATCAGGCCAGCATGTGTTTAACAGTGTCGGCAATTTCACAATTTCTTACAATAGCACCATTGATATCACAACGTTAGACGATAATAATTCTAATTTTGCGATAAATTTCAGTGGAAATGTTCATCTAACTAACGCGGATTTTATTTTCTAAGTTAGGTTCTCTACAAAATTAGCGGATCGGGATTTGTAATCCCGTTCCCACTTTTATGTCCTTTTACTAAGCAATCTCAATCTTCGACAAATCCGCTACCAAATCAAACAAATCGCGGATCTGTGATAGTAACACCAAGCGATTTTCACGTAATTTTTTACTTTTATCATTTACTACAACATGGTCAAAGAAATGCGAAAGCGGTGCCTCAATCACATGCAATAATTTAAAAGCTTTTTCAAATTCTCCGGCAAAAATCAATTTTCTAAAATCACCTTTAATTTGTTTTATTCTCAAATACAAAGTGCGCTCGTACTTACTCTTAAGCGAAAGCAAAGCCGGTTTGCCATTGTAACTTTTACTGTCTTTTTTCTCTTCAATCGTCAAAATATTGGCCGCTCTTTTATAAAGCGCGATGATATTTTTATTCTTTTCATCATTAATAAATTCATCTAAGAATTTTATTTTTTTCGCCAAATATAAAATATCACAATATTTATGCGATTCCAAATCGGATAAATATTCATCAATCACCGCATTAACAATATCAGGGCTTAAACCTAGATTTTCTTTTAAAGAAACTTTTAATCTTTCAACGAAAAATTTTACAATTTCTTCAACCAAAGCGCTTTTTTCTTGTTCACCCAAAAGATTTTTTAGCAATTTATTCGGATAAGAATTAATTGATTTTTCAATTAAAATTCTAATTGGAAAAGCAATATTATATTGAAAAGCAATTCTTATAACACCTAGAGCAGCGCGGCGCAAAGCGTATGGATCTTTTGAACTGGTTGGCTTTTCATCAGCCAAAAAGAAACCGACAATATTGTCAATTTTATCCGAAATCGAAAGTAAAATTCCAAGCGAAGTTTTCGGCAATTCCGAATTTGGCCCCAAAGGCAAATAATGCTCAAAAATTGCCGCAGCAACTTTCGAATTTTCATTTTGTTTTTGAGCGTAAAAACTACCGACTTTTCCTTGCAATTCCGTAAACTCAGCCACAGCCTTGCAAGTCAAATCTGCCTTGGCCAGATTAATGGCGCGATCAACCAAACATAAATCGGCATGCGGTACAAAAACCACCAATGATTTTGCTAATTTATTTAAGCGTAAAATTTTATCGTGAACCGAACCTAATTTTTGATGGAAAATAATATTTTTTAAGCCTTCAATTCTTTCAATTAATGGTTTTTTCAGATCTTCGGCAATAAAAAATTCGGCATCACTCAAACGCGCGCGAACCAGGCGTTCATTATCTTTAACGATTTTATTTTCATCACCATTTATGGCATTGCTTACAAAAATAAAATTGCGCGATAAAGTGCCGTCATGATTTTTTAAACAAAAATATCTTTGATTTAATTTTAAAGTTAAAACCAGAATTTCTTCCGGCAAAGTCATGAAACGCGAATCAATTTCTCCAAGCATCGCGGTTGGCCAACTGCAAAGGCCGTTAACCTCATCAAATAGCGGCGATTTTTCCTCATCGTCAATTAAATCAAGTGCTAAATCGAATTTTATTTTTCTGATTTGTTGAATGATTTTTTGTTTTCTTTCCGCGTGATCAACGATAACAAAATTATCACGCAAAATATCTTTATAATGCAGTGCATCAGTAATTTCTAAGGCGCTTCCATCTTTAGCAAAAGTTAAATTATTTGATTTTAAACCAAAAAATTCGATATTGATTATTTCGCTGTCAAAAACACAAGCGATGTTTCGAACCGGCCTTATCCATTTAGCCTGTTGGTTTGGCGCAATATCAAAACGCATTAATTTTGGCCAAGCATTAGTCATTTTTTGCAAAATCGCTGTTAAATTATTTTGCAAAATTTCGGCAGTTTTAATTTCAAAAGCCGGTTTCACATAGACATAACAAGGCGCGCCGTTATTTTCGGTTTTTTCTAACTGAGAAATATTTTCCAAACCAACCGATTTTAAAAAACCTTGAATTGCTCTTTCGTCAGCATTAATTTTCGGCCCCATTTTTCTGGTGGCAGGAATTGATTGTGCGGCAGAAATATTATTGATAAAAAGCGCTAAACGATTAGGCGCGGCGTAGGTTTCAATTACCGCATTTTTTAAATCCAAATTGCTTTTTGCTAAAATTTCCAAAGCAATTTTTTTAAAATTTTCTGCCGCCGCTTTTTGCATTAAGGCCGGTATTTCTTCACTGAATATTTCGAGGATGAATTCGGACATTTTTATATGTATAAAGAACCCCTCACCCTAACCCTCTCCCTCAAGGGGAGATGGACGCTTAAGAGTAATTCCCTCTCCCCTTGAGGGAGAGGGTTAGGGTGAGGGGTGGTTGGTTTAGCAGAACTAAAAACTATTAATCTCTTCCACTCGTAAAAACTTAACCTTTTTAACCAAACCGGAATCTAAATTTTTCACAATTTCCAAAATAGTTTTTTCCTGAGTCGAAGAAGTCACAAAACCGCATAAAATCTCGTCACCACGATCAATAAAATGCGCTTTGTTAATTGTTAATTTATTAGCAAAGATTTTTTCAGCTAAATTAGAATTTTGCGCCGCTTTTTTATCAATAGTTAAATTCAAAAAGTAAGCGCCAATTCGGCTTTCGATGCTTGAAACATCAGCATCTTTCAAGTCTTTGGCATTAATTCCAAAAACCGGAGAATAACGCTCATTAGCAATATCAACTAGATCAGAAACTACCGCCGAAGCAGTTGGAAATCTACCGGCACCAGAACCCGCAATAAAGCTAAATCCGGCATTAGAAGCATTAGTTAAAATCGCATTAAACGGCCCGTCAACTTGAGCGATTTTTTCTTCTTTTTTAATTAGCGAAGGATAAACGGTTTGCTGGTGATTCAATGATTTGTAGATCGCAAGCAGTTTTATTTTATATCCAAGTTCGTCGGCTAAATTAATATCATCAATTCCAACTTCATCAACACCTTCAACGAAAGTCTTAGAAAATGCAGGCTTGGTGCCGCTTGCAATTGCTGCTAAAATTACCAATTTATGTGCTGTGTCAATTCCTTTAATATCAAAAGTCGGATCAGCTTCAGCATAGCCCAACTCTTGCGCCTGTTTAAGCGCCACCGCAAAATCTAAATTTTCTTTTTGCATTTTTGTTAAGATAAAATTGCAAGTTCCGTTTAAAATTGCGTAAAATTCGGTAATTTTATTTCCGGCAAAACCTTCCTTGAAGGCTTTAATTATCGGGGTTGCGCCCGCAACTGAAGCTTCAAAACCAACGTAAGAATTTTTTTCTTCAACTAATTTTGCTAAATCAAATCCATGCTCGGCAAGCAAGGCTTTATTGGCTGTAACGTATTTTTTGCCGTTTGCGATTGATTCCTCAAAAAGTTGTTTGGAAATAGTATTGCCGCCGATTACTTCGACAACAACATCAATATTTTTATCACGCGCCAACTCAATTGTATTTTCGTAAACTTTAATTTTGGAAGTATCGATAAAATCTTTTTTGCTTCTTGACGCAACAGCCACAAGCTCTAACTGATTTTTAGTGCGCGCATCAATTAAAGCTTTATCTTTGGTTAAAATTTCATAAACACCCTGCCCCACAACGCCAAGGCCGGCTAGACCGATTTTGATTTTTGTCATATATTTAGTTTTAAAAGGAAAAAAGCGGATCTTAATTTTTGTTGACCTAAATTCAAGTTGTTTGTTAGTATTAATTAACTCGTCATTATGGCTAAAATAGCTCGTCATCCTTGGACGCTGAAAGCGTCCGAGGATCTCATGAATCATACTCCGAGAAAATCTCACGAGATCCTCGGACGCTTTCAGCGTCCAAGGATGACGTAGAAATATTACAATAATTAAAAATGACAAAACAAAAATTCTACCCCGAACCTAATCAAAACCTTGATTTTGCTGCGCTTGAAAAAGATATTTTAAAATTTTGGAAAGCCGAAAAAGTTTTTGAAAAATCTGTTGAAATCAGAAATTTCAGCGAAGAGTTAAGCGAAGATGATACTTCGCCGGTGCAAGAGCCGTGCGCTTTGAAGAATCATACTAATTGCCGCCATAAAAAAGAAGAAAAATCAGAATTTGTATTTTACGACGGCCCGCCATTTGCTAATGGCCTGCCGCATTACGGCCATTTGTTGACTGGCTTCATCAAAGATATTTTTGCGCGCTATCAAACCATGAAAGGTAAAAAGGTCGAGCGCCGCTTTGGTTGGGATACGCACGGACTTCCCGTTGAGATGGAAACTGAAAAAGAACTTGGTGTTTCGGGGCAACTGGCGATTCAAGAATTCGGCATTGAAAAATTTAACGCGGCTTGCGAAAAATCGGTGATGAAATATGCGGATAAATGGCAGGAATATGTAGAAAAACAAGGGCGCTTTGTTGACTTCGAGCATGGTTATAAAACGATGGATGTTAATTACATGGAATCGGTGATTTGGGCGTTTAAACAGCTTTTTGACAAAGGATTATTATATGAAGATTATCGCGTGATGCCTTATTCTTGGGCTTGTCAGACGCCGCTTTCGAATTTTGAAACGCGGATGGATAATGCTTATAGGAGGAAGGAGAGTAAGGCTGTTACTGTTAAGTTTGAGTTGACTGAGGAGAGTGCAAAAGAACTCTTAGAAAAACATATCCTTTTAGAAAAACTCAATGTCACCCTGAGCCTGTCGAAGGGTGATTCGAGCCCGGGGCATGAATCATGCGCAGGCAAGCTCAGCATGACGCCGAGAGTTAGTTTAGTTGCTTGGACTACAACGCCGTGGACTTTGCCTTCAAATCTAGCTTTAGCAGTAGGAAAAGAATTGGATTATGCAGCAATCCAAAAAGATGATGAGATTCTGATTTTTTCTTATCGTACTCTTGAAAAAAATTCCAAAGAATTTGGTGAATACAAAGAATTAGGAATCTTTAATGGCAACGTGCTGTTATCACCGAAGCTAAAATACAAACCATTATTTCCGTATTTAATAGAAAAAACAAAAAATAATAATGCGGTCTTT
This sequence comes from uncultured Rhizobium sp., assembly GCA_964506725.1. Classification (GTDB taxonomy): domain Bacteria; phylum Pseudomonadota; class Alphaproteobacteria; order Rickettsiales; family UBA1997; genus UBA2645. The sequence goes on along the minus strand of CAZDLU010000029.1, from coordinate 5,418 downwards.
ACAGTTCTTGATGGCAGCTCGTTCGTTACAGAAGAAGAAGGAACTGGAGTTGTACATATGGCACCAGGCTTTGGTGAAGATGACCAAACATTGTGTAAAGCCAACGGAATCCCAACTTTATGCCCAGTTGATGAAGGTGGAAAATTTATTGATGGAATGTATGACATAGAAAATTTATCTCTTAAAGGTCGCCAAGTTTTTGAAACAAACGATGACATCATAAAATATCTAAAGTCAACAGGCGCTTGGCTAAAGACCGAACAATATTTACACAACTATCCACATTGCTGGCGCACTGACACTCCGCTCATCTATCGCGCCGTAAGTTCGTGGTATGTAAAAGTCACCGACATTAAAGATCGCATGATCGCGGCCAACCAGCAAATTAACTGGATCCCCGACCACATTAAAGACGGGCAATTTGGGAAATGGCTTGAAGGTGCTCGCGATTGGTCTATTTCGCGCAACCGCTTCTGGGGCTGTCCGGTGCCAGTTTGGCGGTCTAAGTCGGGTAAGATAAAAGTCTTTGGCTCAATTGCCGAAATTGAAAAAATATCCGGCAAAAAAATTACCAATTTGCATCGTCCATTTATTGATAAAATTACGTTTACCGAAAATGGCGAAGAATTTAAAAGGGTCAGCGATGTCCTAGATTGCTGGTTCGAATCCGGTTCGATGCCTTATGCGCAATGTCATTATCCTTTTGAAAACAAAGAATGGTTTGAAAACAATTTTCCGGCAGATTTTATCACCGAATATATCGCACAAACTCGCGGCTGGTTTTATACTTTGGTTGTTTTATCAGTTGCTTTATTCGACAAACCGCCATTTAAAAATGTAATTTGTCACGGCACGATTTTAGATGAAAAATCGCAAAAACTTTCCAAGCGACTTAAGAATTACGCTGATCCGCTGGAAATTTTTTCGACTCTTGGTTCAGATGCTATGCGATTTTACATGGTTTCGCAACCCGTGATGAAAGGCCAGGAACTTAGGATTGACAAGGATGGAAAAGCTATTCGTGATTCTTTGCGTTTGTCGATTAAGCCTTTGGTAAATGCTTTTAATTTCTTCTGCCTTTACGCCAATGCTGACGGCATTAAGGCGAAGCGCATTGAAATTATTCGCGAATTTAAAAATAATTTAGACATTTATATTTTGTCAAAATTAAAAATTACCGTTGAAAATATTGATCGTGCTATGGCAAACTATGACACTGTTTTGGCAACTGAAGAATTCAATCAATTTTTTGAAAGTTTGAATAATTGGTATATTCGAAGAAGCCGCGCACGTTTCTGGAAAAGTGAAACGGATCAGGATAAACAAGATGCTTACGACACGCTTTACACAGCGATTGTCATAATGTGCGAAGCCGCCTCACCGCTGCTTCCATTTACTTGCGAATTTGTTTGGAGAAACTTAAATAAATGAAAAAAATAATTTTATTTTGCTTATTTCTTGCTTCATGTTCGGCAATGAAAGTAAAAATTCCGCAAACTGATTGTGTCTATCATTCTTATGACGATAAAAAGCCGCATTGCAGTAGTTACAACCTGGTTTCGACCAAGCAAGAAGTTAAGAAATAGTATTCTGGCATTAAGTATTTTCACTAGCAGTGCTATCGCTAAAGAATATGGCCTGCTTAATCCTACTCCTAAAAGCGAGTTGCGACCACTAACTACAGAACGCTCAAGCAAATCAGACTATGTTACCACTGTTGATCCGGGTCACGCGCAACTTGAAACTAGTTTTTTCAGTGTCGTTAAAAACAAAAAGACAACTATAGGAGATGCAGCCAATATCCGCTTCGGCCTTACCGAAAATAGCGATTTACAATTTATCACCAATCTTTACACCAACAATGTTAAAGAAAATAAACAGGGTTTTGGCAATACGACAATCCGCTATAAATATAGCTTCGGCGGTAACGGCAATGAAAAATTCGGTATCGCCGCCATTCCTTTTATAAGCCTTCCAACCAGTCAAGACAAGCTTGAAGCCAATTACACTCAAGGTGGCTTAGGAATTCCTTTTGCTTACGCTGTTGATAATTTTTTAACAATCGGTGGTATGTCACAAATTAATTTCTTAAAAAACAAAACCGGCTATGCTAATGCTATTTATTTATGCGGAAATTTTAGTGAAAAATTTTATGCTTTTGCTGAATTATACACTTACAAAACCAGTGCTATCAACGCTTCATGGCAAAACACCGCAGATTTCGGATTGCATTATTACGTTACCAGATATTTTAAAGTCGATGTCGGTGCCAATATCGGCATCACTAAAGCAGCAGATAATCTGAATTATTACAGCGGATTTGCTTATAAATTCTAACCAACCTTCGTCATCTTGAAGCCACTAGGGCTTCGAGGATCTCAGGAGTTAAAACTCTTAAGCTAAAACTCATGAGATCCTCGGCCTTGCAGGCCAAGGATGACGAGGTTTTTTAGGGCTAAGTTAAATATATAAATCCCTATTATTGCGATATTCTCATCCTAACTACATATTTCTAAAACCAACGCGGAAATAAGCGTAACCTGTTGTAACAGTTAGAACAGCAGCAACTGAAAATAAAATTTTTGCCAAAATTACAATGCCGCTGATGATGACAATTTTAATATCTTTTTCAATCCAAGCGCCGATCCAATTATGAATTGTATAGGAAACTCCTGATTCGCCAAGCAACAATCCGGTAATTGCCGTCATTTGCACACCGGTTTTATATTTAGCTAATTTACTCACCGGAACACTAACGTGAATTTCCGCTAAAAATTCGCGAAGCCCTGAAACAAGCACTTCACGGCATATTATAATAATTCCCGGAACCAAAATCCATAAATCGCGATTGCTGAAATTTATCAACATCACAATCGCCGTAATCACTAATAATTTATCGGCAATCGGATCCAAACATTTGCCGAATTTTGATTGCACTTTTAAAACGCGCGCAAAATAACCATCAAAATAATCTGTAATGGCAGCGATAGCAAAAAGCGTAGCCACAGCGATATTAGCAAGAACCCCGTCGATATAAAAAGAAAAAATCAAAATCGGAATTACCGCAAGACGAAAACTTGTAAGAAAATTAGGAAGTTGCTTCATTGTCATATTTGAAAAAGGCTAGTCTTATGATTTGCTTTAAAAAGTAAAGAATTTTGGTGGATTTATTTGCAAGGATTTTTAAAATGTCCGCCTTCAATTAATTAATCACAAGTTTATGAGCAACTTCGTCGCAATTTCTTATCTTGTTTCTGCTGTTTTATTTATTCTTTCGCTTTACGGGCTTTCTTCGCCAAAAACTTCGCGCCAAGGCAATTATTTCGGCATGGCGGGCATGGGTCTTGCAATTTTAACAACATTGTTCTTACCGCAAGTTCATAATATTTTCTTGATTCTTGTTGCAATCGCGATCGGCGCTGGTGTTGGCTATTTCATTGCAAAACAAGTTAAAATGACGGCAATGCCACAATTAGTTGCGGGCTTTCACTCTTTGGTTGGTCTTGCCGCAGTATTAATCGCGAGCGCGGCTTTATGGCTTCCGGAATCATTTAATATTCTTGAAGACGGCAAAATTCACACCGGAAGTTTAGTCGAAATGGGACTTGGCGTAGTAATCGGTGCCATCACTTTCACCGGCTCAATCGTTGCTTTCTTGAAGCTCAACGGCAATATGAAATCAACAATTTCAATTTTTAAAGATCAAAAAAAATCAGCAAAAATCGTCGGCATCAGCATCGCTGTAATCTTGCTTGGCTTTATAATTTTCGGTTCAAAAATTTTATTCATCGCCCTCACCTTAATTTCACTTTTCATCGGCTTCATTTTAATAGCGCCGGTGGGCGGAGCTGATATGCCGGTCGTTGTTTCGATGTTAAATTCTTACTCGGGTTGGGCGGCAAGCGGTATCGGCTTCACTTTGGCAAATCCATTGCTTGTAATTACAGGAGCTTTGGTTGGTGCCAGTGGTGCAATACTTAGTTACATCATGTGCAAAGCCATGAATCGTTCAATCATTAATGTAATTTTCAGCGGCTTCAGCGAACAAGCTCAAGCTTCTGCAACCGGTGAGAAAAAAGAACAAAGACCGGTAAAACAAGGCAGCCCGGAAGATGTGGCATACATTATGAAAGGTGCATCTTCCGTTGTAATTGTGCCGGGATACGGCATGGCTGTAGCTGGTGCGCAACATGCCGTTGCGGAATTAACTTCGCTTCTTGAACAATCCGGTGTCAACGTAAAATTCGCCATTCACCCGGTTGCAGGAAGAATGCCTGGGCACATGAACGTGTTGCTTGCAGAAGCTAACATTGATTACGAAAAAGTTTTTGAATTAGAAGAAATCAACGGCGAGTTCAAGTCAACTGATGTTGCTTTTGTGATTGGCGCTAATGACGTAACAAATCCGGCGGCAAAAACCGATAAAGCCAGCCCGATTTACGGCATGCCGATCCTTGACGTAGCTCACGCCAAAACCGTATTCTTTGTTAAGCGCTCAATGGCTTCGGGCTATGCCGGTGTTGAAAACGAGCTATTCTTCAATGATAATACTATGATGGTTTTTGGTGACGCGAAAAAAGTTGTAGAAGAAATTGTTAGGAATTTACATTAATTAGGTGCTCGGGTGCTCAAGTGCTCGGGTGCTCAGGTCTTGCGTTGGAACTATTTACTTTCCACATAAATCCCGAGCACCGAGCACTTGAGCACTTGAGCACCATTTTATCCAATTTATGAAAACAAACGCAAATTCAATCCGTGTCGGAAACGTAATCGAATTCCAAAATCAACTATGGAGTGTTCTTAAACGTGAACACGTAAAACCAGGTAAAGGCGGCGCTTATATTCAAGTTGAAATGAAAAATATTTCGACAGGAAATAAAACTAATACACGCTTCGCGTCATCTGAGGATGTAGATGTGGCCTATGTCGAACAAAAAAATTTACAGTTCCAATATTTCGATCAAGATGAATTAGCGGCGATGGATATGGAATCTTTTGAAACAATAAACTTTCCAAAATCTTTAGTCGGCGAAGCCTTGCCATTCTTACAAGAAGGCATGAATATTCGTGTTGAATATTGTAACGATAAACCGATTGCAATTTATTTACCGGAAACCGCCAATGCCATAATTGCACAGGCTGATGCAGTTGTAAAAGGCCAAACTGCGGCTTCTTCTTATAAGCCGGCGATCCTAGAAAATGGCGTACGCATAATGGTTCCACCTTTTATTGAATCTGGTGAAGAAGTTATTGTGAAGATTGAAGATTTCAGTTACGTTAGTAGGGCTAAATCATCAAATTCCTAAACCACCAAAAGCTCATACTCACCTTTAAACCTAACCCTCGAAGTCACCCTGAACCTGTCGAAGGGTGTGTTTACACTCCGAATTTAAACCACACCCTTCGACAGGTTCAGGG
>CAZDLU010000028.1:0-15669 GCA_964506725.1 uncultured Rhizobium sp. | reverse complement strand
TCCTCCCCTTGAGGGAGGATCGAAGCTGTGCAAACAGCTTCGAGGAGGGGTTTTCCTCCGAGATGCACCCCTGAGCCACCGCAATATGTAAAAGCGTATTTTTCCGGACTCCCGCCATTTGTGATATTTCACCCGAAATATCGACCCCTCTCGCAGACAGCAAAAGATCCACAAATCGATCATTTTGATTTTGTTCTAAAAGAGCTAAAAGCCTTGGAAACATTTTATATTTAAGATTAAGCGATTAATTGAGCTCTACTCGCAAAAGGGACTGGCTCCTTTTTGGAAAAAGGAACCAGATTACTTTTTCTTTTATGACTAGAAATTATAAGCTAAACCCAACTTAGCAACTTTATAAGTATAACTTAATTTATCAGTTCCGCCAACTATGGCATCAAGATTGCTATTTAAACCGAATTGCGTCAATTCATAAGCCGCTACGGCACTCCAGCACTTATTTAAGTTATAGCGTAAACCCAAACCATAAACCAAACCTTCGTTACTAGCTGTTTCTTTCACTAAATTATAACCACCGCGATAATAAGAACTGCTATAGCGCGTGATAGAATATCCTAAAGTAACGAAAGGCGAAAATTTTTCCGTTATATCATATCCGAAATCAGCCTTCAGCCCATAACTATTTTTTAGCTTGCGAGAATATCTGATAGTTTCCGGCAAAGCAAAATCATCACTACCATCATTATTGTCAAAAAATATTCCGGGTGCGATAAAAAATTTATTAAAATTAAAAGCATATTTATAATCAGCTCCCACCGAGAATTTACTATGCTCGTGATGAGTGATACTGCCACCAATAACCTCTACTGTTGTTTTGCCGTAGGTATTAATAAGATTCAAACCCACATAATTTCCTTCGGTTTTTGCTAAAGCATTAAAGGAAAAAGCCGACACTGCAATAGTTGCAGCAAATAAAAATTTTTTGTTGAACATATTTTTAAATTTGTTAATAGATAACTTCTCTTCCAAAAGAAGAAGTCACAATAAGCTAGATTAAAAAAAGAAATTTAAAAGATTTTAAAAAAGTCTGACCAATTTTTTAATTATACCTAATTATATGATACGTTCTGAAGAATTATTGATAGCGGCATCACTCATAGCAAGTAATAATCCGACTATAACAACTTACAATCTCAAAACTTCCGAATGCACCGATAGAGAAGCTAAAGAATTGGCAAGGTCATTAGAAACAAATACACATTTAACAACTCTTGATATTAGTAAAAACAATATAACTGATGAAGGAGCTTTGGCATTCGCTGACGCAATAAGAAAAAATAAAACTCTACAAAAATTTATAATCACCGATACTGATATAGGAGTTATTGGCGCTCAACATATTTTAGAAGCTTTAAAAACAAATAAAACTTTAACGGAAGTTAGAATTTGTAGCGATTCAGAGAAAGAATCAGAAAAATGGAACACACCACAAGCAAAAGCAATTTTGCAACAAATAGAAAATCTTACTAATCGAAATAAAGAACGAAGAATGCCTCCGGCTGCCAGCCCTTATGACGCTATGGTTCTCAATCTAATTCGCACAACCGAAAAAGTATTCGCCGGCAGGTCATCAAAATAAAAAAAGGTTCCAGGTTGCTTTCTATTCTCACCCTACAACTCCTCAATCAAAAACTCACTATATCCTTCATAAAAATAACTAATATCAATCCCCTTCATAAAAATTGCGCGATCATTAATTTTGTCGGTGAGCGCTGGAAAGAGTAAGCTTTTAATTTCAACATCTTTAACAACACTGCGCTCCATCGCCATTAAATAATCATTTTTATCAACTAAATTCCAATCAATGACTCGCTTGATTTCTTTTTTAAAAATTAGATCTAACCAAATTCTGGTCGCCCTTCCGTTGCCTTCTCTAAATGGGTGGGCAATGTTCATTTCAACATATTTTTCAACAATCTCGTTAAAATTACTCTGCGGCATTTTATTTATATTTTCCAAAGACTGCTCCAAATAAACCAACGATGCAAAACGAAAATTTCCTTTGGAAATATTAACCTCACGCATTTTGCCTGCAAAGTCATAGATATCACCAAACAAGTAAGTATGAATTTGCGCCAAGCCTTTAAAAGTTCCAACTTCAATTTGATTTATTTCTCCACTTTCAAAAAATTGCTTGGCTTTTTGTTTACTGATTTTTTCTTCTATTTTATTTAACTCAAGCTGGTCAGTAATGTTTAATTTATTTGGTAAAATCATTTGAGTTATAATTTGATATTAATCGATAATATTTCGGCTTTTAAAGCTGATTTTATATGGCTAGACAATAGTAGCACTTTAAACTAAAAACGCAAAAATTAATCTATTTTAAAAGCTAATTTTCAATGATTTTGGGAGTAAAATAAGTAAAAAAGTAAGTTGATATCTTTTTCTTTTTTGATAGTAGAAACTTAGCTCAGTTCCTTTTTTACCGCGGGGTAAGACCTTTTAAATTTTAATATCAAAAATAAATTTCTTGTCCAAGAAACTTAACGCAATTACTATTAAAAAAGTTTCACCAAATTATAAAGCTCACTTGATATGCGCTTTCCAAGATATTTTTTAATACTTCTACTTCTACTGCCACTTCCATCTACCTCCTGCAAAAACCGCGATCGTTACTTGAACGATTCTGATAACATGACTGAAATTTCTGATATAAAAGAAGTTTACGCCACGGGAATTCCCAAAAAAGTTCGTGAGATATTATTCAAGCCTTGATTTATCTGACAAAAAAAATTTAGAAGAAGTTGCAGATTTTAAAGATGACATTTATTTGTTTAAGGAAAAGTTTATTATTACGAGACTGCAAAAATATAAAGTTTGGGCAGAGTGCGGCAAGGATGCTTACGGGATGGTTATTTCTATTAATCCTAAGCGCTTAGAGAATTTTGACATTGTCTTACCAAAAGCTAAAAATGGTTACAAACTTTGCAATATAACCAAATTTGGATTGCTTTATGGAAACATTTCTTTGGGTAATATTTTATTTCCCAGAATGTTTCCCAATAATGATCAGGATTTTAATGTATTTCCTAGGATGATTTTGGACTAACTTTAGAGGATAAAGCCTTTAATCTCAAGGCTTAATCAGACATCTTTGGACGTTATAAAACTTGTAGTGACGACAGCCATATTGTATGGCTTGAAGGCTTTATATTAAAGAGTTTGTGGTTTTAGAAAAAAATTTTTTACCCCCATTTATACCCCCAAAATCTATTTTAACTCTTCTTCTGTAAATTTACTTTTACCAATTTTTTTACCATCAGAATTTATTTTTCGCTCAATCTTTTTTAGATCCTCCTCCACTGGCAAGCTTTCAGGATAAATTCCAGTCCTAATTAGGGTTTCTCTGACCTCTTTGTTATTTCTAACATGCTCGGTGGAAATTTTAGTCTCACCTTGCATATCTTCTTTACGAACATTGAAGTTGGTAATTTCGGCAGCAAAGTCCTTAGCCTTAATTGTTATGGTAGGTAAAAAATCTGCTAAAGTCCTTGAGTTGGAAATGCCCAACCTTTCCTTCATTTGATTTGTGTTAAAACCACCAAAAAGCGCTGTATCTCCTTTTGCTCTTATTCTTGCAAACCCTTGATCGTCAACACCTCTTTGATAAATATTGCTTGATAATTCTTTTTCAGTCTCAGTTAATTTTTTTCTTGCTCTTAGTCTTTCTTGCGCCTCGAGTCTTTGCTCTAATAACTCTTGTTTTCTGGTTTGTGTTGCAAAATAGCTTTGAGCAAAGGAAATAGCCTCTTTTCTGGGGTCGCCATTTTGTGCAATAAGATAGCAAGCGTAACGAGTTAAAATTATATCATCTATCTCGCGCCCAGTGTTTAAGCCTATCGCGACCATTTTGTTGGCGTCAACGAAATGGTCTGAAGGCTTGTATTTAGAGGCTTCACAAGATTGCTTAGCGCGAGCAATTGCAGATAAGAAATTCCGCCAATCCTCATAGCCAAGCAGTTTTTGCAAATCTCTAGCATACCAAAACTCTATTTCGGTTTTATTCTTTGTAGTTTCTTGATGACGAATTTGATCAAAAAGACTGGTAAATTTTTGTATTTCTTCTTTTTTCATAATTTTGGCGATTATTCGATTTAGTTAAAAACCTCTTTTTCAAACTCTTCTTTAGCATGAGCTTTAAGTTTTTGCGCTTCTTGTCTTAGAGTTTTTATTTCTTCTTTTATCAAGGTGATTTTAGCAACGATTTTGTTTTGAATTTCGAAAGGCGGTAATACGACAGGAAATATTAGATATTCTTGGCCGTTGATATTTGGTTGCCCAGCAACTCTTTGATTAGAATTTATCCAGTTTTTAAAGATTTTGCTCTTGGTGTAATAAAGCAAAAACTCCGGCAAAATTTTCGATTCATCAATTTTATACTTTACCAAATAGCCAGCAAAGCAGCATCTGCCAAAATTTTTCTTGTATAAAAAGGTTTTGCCAACCGTGTTTCCTGATCTTGCTATTAGAAAATCATTTTCTTGCAGAAGATATTTTTCTTCAAACTTTAATGGCGACACAATTTCTTGTTCTAAGCTTCCATCTTCATTGATGTCGGTAATTCTAATGTATCTGACATCAGTTTTTTGTTTTAAGGTTTTCGTATTTGCCCCATACATTGGCTTACCAATTACAACATCTTTGAAAGGCAAATTATCATATTTCTTACTACTTCCACTCTTTCCTAAAGCCCAGACATCCCATCTGCTCAAATTTTTGAAATCGGTTAATTTTAGAAAACCACTTTGTTGCAATGCTGTTTTTGGCAATTCAATTCCAAGCTCTTCAATCAGATATTCATCAATGCTTTTTTCTAGTTGGTTGGCTTTTTGTTCTTTAGTTTCAGCATCAAGAAGCTTTTGATTGTAGGTGGTAATCAGTTCTTGTTGTTTTAGAAGCGGAGGAAGAGGGATTTTTATGCTTTCAAAATCATTCTCTGACATTCTGCGTCTACCAGTCGTTCCACTGCTCTTACTCTTGCAAATTTCAGAGAATGATGATGAGGAAATCACAAGCTGTAGATAAGCTGGCGACACTATGTCACTCTTAATCGAATAGACAGGAAAATCATTTGAAACTATTGCGCCATCAAGATCGGCTGGAACGATTCCGAAAGCTCCACTTCTTGCATCAATTCTTGAAAAAACTAACTGACCACTTCTTACCACATACTGACTTTTAGTCTTAATGTTTTTGCCGAACTCTTCTTTTCTCAAGGTTGCACCATTGCCATACAGTCTTATCGTAAGCTGTTTATAAAGTTGATCATTTTGGATCTGGAGTTTGCTTCTTTGCTTTTTTAGAAGTTCAGCCATCTTCACCAATCCATGATTCTCTGAGATTAGGCTATTATTTGCATACCTCTTTGCATCCCAAAAGCCAAAATCCTTGAATTCGACAAACTGCAAATATCCAAACTTTTGACTGTTGATTGTTGGCTCTCTCATCATTTTCTAACCACCTTTTTTATTTCATCATTTACCAAGCTGTAGGTGAATTCCGTTTTAGCAGGATTGTGCCAAAGGTTGGTTTGTTTTCGGAAGACTTTGAACTCTTTGACAACATCAACTAACTCATTTTTACAAACCTCGCCAGTGGTGGTAATTCCAGCTTGCTTAACCTCTGCAATTGGGATTTGGTAATTGAATTTTTCTTTGGTTATCTGCTTGGTTTCATCCTCAATTTTATCTTCAACTTCTTTTAGTTTTTTGGATTTTTCTTTTTTATTGAGGTCGGAATTTTCAATTTCTTCTAGCTCTTGTTTGTGATTTTCACGAGCTTGTTTTTCAGATTTTAACTTAGCTGTTTCGTAGTCTTTTTCTTCACTCTCATCAAATTTTTTTAAGAAAACTAAACTTGGTTTAACCGTTGCTTTTGCCGAAACGAAAACATCTTGAGGAATGGAAACAATCAGAACGATTTTTGCTTTTCCTTCAAAGTAATCACGGATTTTTTGCAGGTTGGAATTGTTCAAAACACCCTCCGGCAAAACGATTCCCATGCGACCACCTTTTTTTAGGAGTTTTAAGCATCTTTCCATAAACAACACTTCGGTGAGTCCACTGAATTTACCAACATCAAAAAGGTCTAAAATTGATTTGCCTAAATTGTCATTTACCTGCTTAAGAGCTTCGTTGTAGGACTCACCATATTTTTCTTGGTAGTAAGCTATTTTAGCTTGATCGCGGTATCTATCGCTTTCAGTAATTTTAACTTCTCTGCCAACCCTAGCACCAAAAGGAGGATTGGTTAGAATGACATCAAAACGATTTTCAAAAATTCCGTTCACATTCAATAAGCCGTCATTGTGATGCAAACCGCTATGACCATCACCGTGCATTATCATGTTCATCTTGGAAGTTCTTGCCATTCGTGGGTTGGCGTCGGTTCCAAAAATTGAGTCGGCGGAAAGATTATGCAATCTGCCTTCTTTGTTTTTGAGGTCTAAATCTTCGTTTAGCTTGGCGATGAGCTTGTTGACCTTTTTAGTGATGGTTTCTTTTTCAGCGTCAGGAAGTTTTTCAAAATCTTTGGTTAGATAAGCTTCTTTAATCTTAGTTTTTTGCTGATGGATGTCTGATTCAATTTTTTCTCTCACATACTCAAAGGCTTTAATAAGAAATCCTCCAGAGCCACAGCAAGGATCACAAATTAATTCACCTTCATGCGGGTCAAGAGTTTCAACCATAAAATCAACAAGAGGTCTTGGTGTAAAAAATTGACCAAGCTCACCCCTAAAGGTTCGTCCTAAAAATTTTTCAAAGGCGATGCCTTTAATATCGTCCGATGTGTCGGAGAGGTTGTATTTCTCTAACTCTTTAACAATTTGTTCAAAACTGTGCTGTCTGATTTTTATGGTGTCGTTTTCATCGAATAGATCGTCTTTGGCAAATTCTTTCTTTGTTTGTCTAAACAAAAATTGCATGTAGGCAACCTTGTCAGCCTCGTTTTGCAGGTGCGGTTTTATATTTTTTTCGTAATCTTTTTCTTTTTTGGCGAAAAATTCTTTTGAGAAAAGTGCATCTTCATCCGGATTACGTTCGTATCTGATCTTCATGAACAGAATTTTGCTGATTTCATCAAAGGCCGCTTCTGGCGAGAGCTTATCATTGTTTCTGATGATGTTGTGACACTTCTGCAATAGCGTGGTGAAATCTTCTCTGGTAAAGGTTTTGGTTTGAGAAAGAATTTTATCGATTTTGCTTTGATTGTTGATGTCTTCAGCTTTTGGAATATCTAAAATTTCATCCAACTCATCCGGTGTTTTTTCCTGATTAACTCGGAAAAATTTTATACTCTTTTCGTTGGTAGTAATGAAGAAGGTGGCTTTTGCCCAAGATGCATAATTTAAGCCCTGAAAATAATCTTCCTCTTTGATGGCAATATTTTCTGCCTTACATTCAACGACAATGAAGGCTTTTGCGCTTTCATTTTTATCCTTAGCAGTTTTGTAAATTACGATGTCGGCACGTGCTTTACCCTGGCCTCGCTTGGAATTACTAACCTGAACTTCTTGAGACATCTGGTCTAAAGAATATCCATAATGATTAGCTAGCTTACAAATCACTTTTTGCCTAACCTTTTCTTCTTGCGTGGCGATAAGCCATTTATCCTTTAAAGGTGCAAAAATTTTATTGTCCTTAATTTGTATTTCTAACATATTTTTAGTGGCATTGCTTAATTAACTCTATTTTTACAGATTCTTTCAACTAGAGACTTTAATCTCTCAACCCTTGCAATTAAATACTCCAACTGCTCTTTAGTTATGGTATAATTTTTGTTATAGCGCGCGTCGATGTAGGCTTGTTGTAAAAGCTTAAAGCATGCTTTTTGCTCTTCTGTCGCAAGTGGAAAGATGGTTAGGAAGTCGTTTGAATGTATTGAGCAAAGCTGGTTTAGCTCTTTTAAATCATGTGATTTTGGTTTATAGCCGCCAAGAGTAAGTAAGGCGCAATTATATAAACTTTCTGTTGCCTGATGAAGCTCAAAAGCTGCTTTATTTAGATATTCCTTATCAAGAGCAATTTTACAAAATTCAAGAAACTCTTCTGCTTTTTTTATCCAATGCCCATAATCAGCTTTTGCAATTTTTCTTCTCTCGCTTTCGTTTAATTCTTTCGGCTTTGATAATTCAAACTCTTGCGAGTCATAAAGTAAAATGCCTTCTTTTTTTATATCTGAGAAAAAATATTGCGATTTCTCTAAATCATCATTTACGCGATCAATCGGCTCAATGATTATATGGACTCTATGTGCTTCACGGACTGAGCTTGATTTTTCAATAGCATCCATGATTTTTCTTTCAAGATCAAAAGCGCAAGAGCCATTAGCCTGCTTTCCGGTTTTGGTAATAATTAAAAAATCATAATCCGAAGCATACTCATAAATGATTCCTTCTTCAACGTATCTATCACGCACCCAAGTTCCACGCGCAAAAGAACCAAACAAAATCACAAACGCGATTTTATCTTTTGCAGCATTAACAATGATTTCAGAAATTTCTTTTATTCTGTCTTCATGTTCTTTTGATTTTTCCGGAAGTGTTGATTTCATTAAAGCTATGTTGAAATTGCAGTTTGATAAAGTCCGACGCAGGCTATTATGATTTTGTAAATTTTCAATGCCTTAAGTGGTTTTATCAGCATTTGCGGGCTATCCTGATTATTTTGAAAAATGGTTTTTGAAAATTTTATATATCCCCTGAGCAGCTAAATAGAAATAACTGATTTTAAAACTTGCTACCCCCAACCCCTCAAAACCTCACAAAACCTCATCTTTATCCCCTACAAATCATTAATCATTTTTAACTTTTCTTGGGTTTCGGTAAGAAGATAAGTAATAATCGCCTGTTTTAAAGCAAAGTAACGAAATGAGGGGATTTTACCGTTTTTGCGGCACCTGTTATATTGCCTTGTTGAAAAGCTCAGTAATTCCGAAATTTCCTTTATTGTATATCCAAGCTTTTCTCTTAGGTTTTCTACCTTTTCAAACGAAACGGAAGCGCGACTTCTATTCCGCTTTTTATAGCAATTATAAGACCCCATACCCATATAGTAATAAAATTTCGTGCGCGCTCTAATTAGCCACTTCTTTTAATAAAGATGATTTAACATTTTTTATTTTACGCTCTACGCTCTCTATTTTATCATCAACCACCTCAAATTTAGCGCCGGAATCGTTATAATGTTTTTTTAATAAATCCAATGTCGCACTAGCTTCAGTAGCTTTAACATCAATACATTCATCAAAATATTGCTGAAGTTTTTCCTCATAAAAATCTTGATCTTCCCCGTCCCATGATTGCTGGTAAAGCTCTTCAACCATATCTTTAACAACTTTATCACTTACCACCGTAAGGCAAAAATCATTAATCTGTTTTACAATGCTGTTACACATCTTCGTTATCACCTTTTTATCAGCAAGAAGACCACCTTTTTTTGCATCGCGCGCCGCGTTTGATATTATCGCTTCAATCGAATATTTATTATCTAAAATAGAAAAATAATATCGGGAATGAGCTTGCATTAATTCGACTTTTGTTAGCACGTGATCAATCTGCGATATTAACAAATTTAAATACGCGCAACGACATAGAAGCGAATTAAACATATTATTTTCCGCATTGGTTTTGAAGCTTGAATATAACGCCTCCATCTCATCGTCAGTAAATTTTCTTTTGCAAAGAATCGACATATTAAAAAGCTCATCAAAATAGATAATCGCGCGATCTTTGGCGCTGGCTTTGTTAATGATGTCTAAAATATTAAAATTATTGTTTGTCATATTCCTTTTTGTTGCTGGTTAATAAATTGTTTAGATATTTGATTTGTTCTTTTAAATCACTCATCTCAACGGTTTTTATGATGTTGGTTAGAAGCTCACTTTCACACTTGGCCTGCTCTCTACTAATATCGCCGCTTCTGAGCCTCTTGTAAGTATCAATTAAAAGCATTTTGGCATTTACGACCTCTTGCTGATTTTTCATTTTATTTTAGTTAAATTTCTGCCTAGTTTTAGTTAAAAAATATCAAACCTTTGCCGCGCAGATTTGCGCTTTGCAATCTCACTTTCGCTTTTTGGTTTCGGTTCAAAATATTCTTCTTTTAGTTGCTGATTTATTTTAAGCTGCAAATCAACCAACTTATCATCGCCGACTTCGGTGAAGTCTCGTTTCTCAAGCTCTTTTTCTATCTTTACAAGCAGTTGTGATAAGCTTCTTATCCTATGCTCTTTGGCGAGAAGACATTCTTCAAATAGCGCCTCCATCTCAATTGCTTTCGCGCTTTCTATTTCTTCCACAAACTCGCTATTCCAATTAGAAAGTGTCTGCCGACATTTGCCGACTTGCTTACTAATTTTTTCTAAGGAGTAGCCTTTTGCTCGCAAAGTGATGAATTGTTGTTTTAGTTCTAAGTTTTCTGTCATGTTATTAACGCCTTATTAGTTGATAATATTTGATGGCTAGTAATTTGATTTTGCAACAAGTCGGGAATTATTCTTTTTGGATTCTCTATAAATCCGCTGATTATTTTTTCGCTTCCAAAACGCTCTACACCACCTCTGATCACTGAGTATGTTTGAAATTGACAAATCTCTTTTTTTTCTATGCCAAAAATAGCTTCTGAAGTTTTTCCAACCTTTGAAAATGAGCTCCATGTTTCTTCAAATTCTCTTCTAAAAAATGATTCGTTCTTGTCCCAAGATTCATTTAAAACTCTTTTTTGGATTGACGCTAAACCACCAAAATTTTCAATTACGGCGTTAGTAATCTTATTTTGAAAGGTTATTGCTTCCTCACCTAATCTTGCACGTTTAGCCTCTTCAATAGCGCTCGCACATTGAAGGATTGCCATTTCTTTCAATGACAATGACTTATTTTTCTTTTTTAAAATCTCAAGCCAGCTTGCCGCCGATGGCAATACCGGAAACTCCGACTTGGTCTTGGTTAGAATTATCTCATTAATTACGTGCCGAAATTCCTCGTCGGTAACGTCGGCAGATTTCAAAATATTGAAGATTAATTCCGAATATTTCTGACTAATTGTTAGGCAAAAATTTTCTGCTATCAGCATTAAATTAGATGCAAAAGTTTTTCTAGTTAGCGCCATTTTCGTCCTCCGCTAAAAATGCTTCAAAAGCCTGCTGAGTTTTTGATTTCGGATTATTCCTTTGTAAGAAACTTTCAATTTTGCTGAATTTTTGACGAAAAGATTTACCGCTTTCTATTACAGGAAAAAACTGCTCACCATCATATTGCTTTATTGCTTCTAACCCTTTTTGAATATCATCAAAGGTTGATTGCCGCCCTTGCAAATCCTTCTTTTCAAGCATAGCTATTTCACCAGCCCAAGATTTTATTTGAGTATCATTAACCGCAATCAACTTCTTTGTTTTAATATGCCCCGCTAATTGACTGGCAACAAACAAATGAAAATCGTCATATTTTGTATTTTCATTCTTTGAATCATTATCATCCTTATCATCATTATTGTTTATAGCCGTTTGATTGTCAGTTGTTTGTCGTTTCTTTGTCTTGCTGCTTGTCGACTTGTTTGGCAGTTCATTTTTTGAAAGTAGGTAGAGATCAATGTTTTCAAGGCTCAGCAAAGTTGCTCTATTTGCTATAGACTTTGTCTGCAAGTTTGTCATGTTGCTTAAGTTCTTTAACGCAGTTCTTACCGGCCTCACTTTTAAGCCACTTAAATCGGCAATAGTTTTTAGAGATGTAACCCAATCACCGCGCTTTAAAGGCAGCAATTTACCATCAAAGTAAAAATTAGGATTATCCGCGTGATTGCACTGAACTAGAAAATGAAGAAATACCGTTCTTTCCCTGCCACTTAAATGCTTGATAGGATTTCTTTTGATACCGGCGAAGTTAAGGTTGTCTTCCCTAGCTTCAGACTGATTTATAGCGCTTTTAAACGAGGTTAGATTGCTGTTTGTCATATCAAATCTAACCTTTATTGATTTGCGATTGATATTTTGCTATCAAATCATGAATATCTTCCGCTCTCCAAGCCGTTGTGCGCAAGCCCAATTTAACAGGCTTAGGAAAGCGACCATCTTTAACACCTTGCCACCATGTTGATTTGCCGATTGGAATAATTTTTAGAACTTCTTTCATTCTGACAAAGCCGATTTCCGGCAATAAACTTTTTTCGATTTGCATTTCTGATCCGATTTAAATTAATAATTTGCAAATAAACGAGGCTGGTTTTCTTCGTTATTTGCAAGGCTATATAAGATAAATCGACGAATAGAGTCTATTAGATGAGTTCCGCAATCAATTGCGGAAATTTGCGGAAAATAGCGGAAGTGCTTGATTTTAGCGGATTGAGTTCTTGGAAAACTTTTCAATAAATGGCGATATAATGTATTTACTTAAACTGGTTTTCTTCCCCCTTAAACCATACTTCTTACACAACTCTTCTACATCAATTAAGACCGCCTGTTTTTTAAAACTTCTACTCTTTTCATTAAAATAATTTAGATTCTTTTTTTTGGTTTCGGTTAGAGCATTATATGCTAGATAAGCCTGCTGCGCAAAGTCACGATTTTTTCTGTTAAAAACTCCTTCCAATTTTTCTTCGATAAATTTTTGCCATATTTCCACATCGTCTATTTCTTTTTTCTTACCGGATTTTGGTTTTTCAATTATATCTTCCTGTGCTACCTCTGCCGGACATGCATATTCCAGCGCCTCAACTAATTGATCCGGTATTTTTACTTGAGTATATTTTTGAAACCATTCTATGATTTTTTGCGGCTCAAAATATTGAACTCCATCTATTATTTTTGCCTCAATCTTACCAACAGCTAAATCTTTCTTAATAATTTCAAAAAACTTTTCAAAATTACCATTCTTGTCATAAACATTAATGCTTTCCGATTTTTCCAACGGAACTATTAAGGCTTTATTATGATCTAAAAATTGAAATTTTTTTTCAGAGTAATTGTGTGTTATTTTACCCTTTATTAAAAGATTCACGATTTCTTCTAAGCTCCATAAAGACTTAGAAGCCCAATATGCACAATATTCTAAAACCCACCCCTCATCCTTAGATAACTTCGGGAATAAATTATTTTGCCGCAGATAAAGCGATAAACGTTCACCAATGACAAAACCTTGATTATAAGCGGTTGTCAAAAAACTTTCTAGACTTCCATCAAATTCCAATTTTTTTAATTCAGTAATTTTATATGAAATAGCATAAGAAATATCATATTTTTCTAGAAAGGTTTTGTATTTTGCATAAAAAAATATTTCTTCATCTGTAGCAGTATTGTCGCCGCGCCTAAAATATCTTTTAGCATATAAAGGCTCTAATCCTAAAAGCAACAAAGTGACATCTTCTTGATCTTGAATAATGCAGTTAAAATATTTATCATAATCAGCTTCATATAATGCCTCGTTAGTATAAGAATCGAAATAATTTGGCAGCTTGCTGTTTGCAATTAAAAATGAAACAAATCTTTTACACATCTTGCAAAAATAAGGATTGATAGTTAAAGATTTTCTATAAAGATCATCGATAAATTTATTCCAATTATTTTGCCACAAAACCTTGCTTTCCTTTTTAAAGTTATTGATGAATTGCCGTATCTCAATCCATTCAATTCCATTGCCGCTGAGATTGACTAAATGTTGCGAGCACACTACTTGCTGCTCCTCCTCTGACATATTATCTAAATAATACTTCGGATTGATACCAAGCATTACCAATATCAAATAATCCTCATTTATTTCATTTTTCTCTAACCAATAACCAAAATCTTTTATGATTAAAAATTCTTTAATTTTATGAACATCTTGTGAATTAAATTCCCTCGCTACAATATTGCCATATTCTCTGCCGAAACATGCTGTATATATTAATACTTTTGGAAATTTAGAAGTTTCTTTATCTTGGTATCTCGTGCGATTTTGCAAAACATGATCTAGCTGAATTTTTGGTATTTTATAATCTCTTAAATTTCCGGAATCATCGAAGAAGAATAATTCTTCACCTCTCTTAAAATTTTCACCACCCTCCTTAAAAACATCAAAAAAACAATAATTTACTAAAGAATTAATCGCCCCAAGAGTTCTTAAATATCTTTCGTAGTCTTTGCTGCCGCGTTTATTTTTATGATCCTCAAATAACCAATCTTCACCCTGCATTTTTTTACCAACTAAATTTAGCGCCTCCTTCATGCTGTAATTTAATGCTTCTTTGGCTTTTATTGTTTTTGTTTTTTTCATTTTACACCTCTTAATTTATCCAAATAATCCGCCCACCATTGCATCATTTCTTTGCGTTCCGGCAAATACTGAGCATGATTATAAGAAGCACGAACCTTATTTCTTTCCCCATGCGCCAATTGCTTTTCAATAACATCAGCACGAAAATTTTTTTCATTCAAAATTGTCGAGGCCGTCGCGCGAAAGCCGTGTGCGGTTGCTTTTGAGTGATAGCCCATGCGGTATATCGCGTAAATCAAAGTGTTTTCGCTGATTGGCTTAGTAGAGCTGGTATGGCTTGGGAAAACAAATTCGGCGCTGTTGTGCATCTTTCTTATTTGATTCAGCAACTCAATTACTTGTTTTGACAGCGGCACAATGTGCTTTTCTCTCATCTTCATTCTTTCCGCCGGAATATGCCATTCCTTCGTTTCTAAATTAATTTCTTCCCATCTCATGCCGCGAAGCTCTGCGGTTCTTACGAAAGTTAAAACCAGCATTTGCAAAGCGATCTTGGTTCTCGGCTCGCCGTGGTAATTTTCTAATTTTTGCAAAAATTCCGGCAGCTCGTCTTCTTTTAAATTTGCGTGATTAATTTTTTTTCTGACAGTAAGCGCGCCGCGCAGGTCGGCGGAAATGTCGCGGTCGGCTCTGCCTGTTGCGATGGCGTAGCGAAAGATTTGTCCGGCGGTTTGTAGGGCGCGATGTGCTAAATCTATTGCGCCTCTTTTTTCGATTTTTTGAACAGTAACTAAAAGCTCCGGCGCTTTGATTTGACCGATTGGGCGCGAACCTAATAGTGGGAAAACGTCGTTTTCTAATCTTGTTAAAACTGCTTTGTGATGTTTTATTGTATAGCGCTCTGCTTGCTTCTCGTGCCATTCGCGCGCAACATGTTCAAAAGAATTTTCCGCGTCAACCATGCGCGTAAGTTTGGCTAATTTCTTTTCTTCTGACGGATCAAGACCACCTTTTATTTTTCTACGCGCCTCATCTCTTTTATCGCGGGCTTCTTTTAGCGAAACTTCCGGATAAACTCCGAAAGACAAAGTTTTTTCTTTGCCATCGAAGCGATATTTCATTTGCCAGTATTTACCGCCATTTGGTCGCACCGATAAGAATAATCCCTTTTCATCTGAAAGTTTGTAGAGCTTATCTTTTGGTTTTGCGCCTTTGGCGGCAATGTCTGTAAGAGGCATGCGGATTTGGGGGTAAATATTTTTATTAGAAATTTTTTAACCCCATAATTACCCCAAACTGGGGGTAAATCTAGTAAGACTTTTTTGGATGGGGTTGGACTAAGTTTAGACAGGAGACCTTGAATTTCAAGGTCTAATTGGACTTTTTTGGACTTCTGAGAACTAATGGATGGCGGGAGTGACGGGACTTGAACCCGCGGCCTCATGCGTGACAGGCATGCGCTC
>CAZDLU010000027.1:8285-20228 GCA_964506725.1 uncultured Rhizobium sp. | reverse complement strand
ACCCTGAGCCTGTCGAAGGGTGTGTTAAAACTCTGAGTTCAAACACACCCTTCGACAGGCTCAGGGTGACATCGGGTGCTGAGGAAGAATTACATTAAAGTTAATTAAAAAATTATATTATGAGCAAAAAAATGCGCGAGGCCACTAAAATAGTACATGCCGGACGACACCCGCAAGAACAGGGTTGGATGGTAAATCCACCAATTTACCAAACTTCGACGATCGTTTTTCCAACGCTAAAAGATTTGCTTTACGCTGAGCGCGGCTATTCCAACAATGACCTTGTCAAGCCTTACGAATTAAAGTACGGCCGGTATGGAACGCAAACAAATTTTGCGCTTGAGCAGGCAATTGCAGAGCTTGAAGGCGGTTATAATTCTTTCATCACTTCATCGGGTGCGGCTGCGATAAACACAGCGCTCATCGCCTTTTTAGAACAAGGCGATCACATGCTTTTGGTGGACAGCGTTTACTCACCGACCCGCGGATTTGCTGATAAATTCTTGAAAAAACTGGGTGTAGAAACAACCTATTACGATCCACGTTGCGGCGCTAAAATTGAAAAATATATCAAAAAAAATACCAAAGTAATTTTCATGGAAAGCCCCGGTTCCATTAGCTTCGAAGTCCAAGATGTTGATGCAATTTGTGAAGTCGCTAAAAAACATGATATCGTGACAATCCTTGATAATTCTTGGGGCAGCGGCATTTATTTCAAACCGCTGAAACATGATGTGGATGTTTCGGTAATGGCTTTAACCAAATATATTAATGGCCATTCCGATGTGATGATGGGCTCGATCACGGTGAAGAAAAAACATTTTCTAATCATGTACGAAGCCTTCAGATATATGGCGGTAACGGCCGCGCCTTTCAGCGCTTATATGACGCAAAGGGGACTGCGCACCGCAAAAATTCGTATGGATCATTCTTACAAATCGGCTTTGGAACTGGCAAAATGGCTACAACAAAGACCGGAAGTAATTGACGTGCTCTACCCTGCACTCGAAACCAGCCCCGACCACGAAATGTGGAAAAAATATTTCACCGGTGCCGCAGGTTTATTTACTATTGTGCTAAACAAAAAATATTCGCGCGAAGCCTTGGGCCGCATGGTTGACGAATTGCAATTTTACTCAATGGGCTATTCTTGGGGTGGTTACGAATCATTAATTTTACCTTGTGATCCAAGTGGCGCTAGAAGCGCTACCGATTGGGCTTATGGCGATAAAACTTGCCTAAGAATAAATGTCGGTTTGGAGGATATTGAAGATCTAAAAAGTGATTTGGAAGAAGGGTTTGAGAGGTTGAAAAATCAGGATTAATAATTATTTATAGTTGACAGTTGAAGCTTATCTTTAACTAACTGACCTCTGTCAACTGACAACTGTCAACTAAAATATATGTCAAAACGCGATTACTACGAAATTCTCGGCGTTGCTAGAAACGCCTCAATTGATGAGATTAAAAAATCTTACCGCAAATTAGCGATGCAGTTTCACCCTGATCGCAACCCCGGAAATAAAGAAGCCGAAGCCAAATTCAAAGAAGCCACCGAAGCCTACGAAGTTTTAAAAGATGACCAAAAACGCGCCGCTTATGATCGCGGCGGGCATCAAGCATTTAATGGCGGCAATGGCGGCTACGGCCAAGCAGGACATGGCTTCGAAGGCTTTGACTTCTCCGATATTTTCAGCAATTTTTCCGATATTTTTGGCGAAATGGGCGGCCAAAGTCGCGGCAAAAAAAGAAGCGCAGCACAACGCGGATCTGACGTGCGCTATAATTTGGAAATTTCTTTGGAAGAAGCTTTCAACGGCTTAACACAAAATATTTCTTTTACAATTCCGGTTGCTTGCGCAAGCTGTAAAGGCGCAGGAGCTGAAGGCAATGAAAAACCGGTTGATTGCACAACTTGTAAAGGCTCAGGAAAAATTCGCGCTCAGCAAGGATTTTTTATAGTTGAAAGAACTTGCACATCATGTGCCGGAACCGGCCAAATCATCAAGAACCCTTGTAAAACCTGTCGCGGTGAAGGTCGCGTTAATAAAGAAAAAACTTTAGCCGTAAAAATCCCCGCCGGCGTTGAAGAAGGCAATCGCATTCGCTTGGCCGGTGAAGGCGAAGCCGGAACTAGAGGTGGCGCAGCTGGCGACCTTTATGTTTTCATCACAATCAGAAAACATAAATTATTTGAAAGAAACGGCGAAGATTTAAGTTTCTCTTTACCGATAAGATTTACTACCGCAGCACTTGGCGGCTCGGTAGAAATTCCAACAATTGAAGGCATCAAAACCAAGTTACAAATTCCCGCCGGCTCTCAACATGGCGACAAATTGCGCTTAAAAGACAAAGGCATGCCGATCCTTAATTCAGGGGGCCGCCGCGGCAATCTTTACGTTGAATTAAAAATCGAAACTCCAAAAAAATTAAGCAGCGAAGAACGCGATTTACTAGAAAAACTTGATAAATTAATGCAGCAAAAAGGCAGCAGTTCTGATAGTTTTTTCAAGAAAATGTTTAGCTAATTTTTGTAAAGCTATTTAAAGATTTCCAACCAACAATAAACTATTTTTTTGCATCATCTCAATATAGCCGCCATCCGTAGAAAACAGCGCGTCGGAATATAAAATGCCGGCAATTTTTACTTTAGCATCATATTCAAGTTGCTTTAAAAGACGCGGGTCGGCAATGTTTTCTATGAAAGCAATCTTAACTTGGCGGGCACGGATTTTATCTATGGTGTCAGCAAGGACGCGGGCCGAAGGTTGGCTGTCAGTGTTGTTTAAAAGTGGAATAAATTCTATATTATAAGCGCGCGCATAATATTGAAAGGCGTTGTGTGATGTTACAACCGCGCGCCTTGCTGCAGGGATTTTGGCAATTTCTTTTTTTATAAAAACATCAAGCTCGTCTAATTTTTCTAAATAATTTTTAGCATTTTTTTGGTAAAATTCGGCATTGCTTGGATCAGCTGCTTTCAAGCTTTCCGCAATGGTTTCAACATAAATTTTTGCATTAGTTACGTCTTGCCAGGCATGCGGATCATTGTTAAAGATTCTTACATTTTTTGTCGCAACTAAAATCGGTTTACTACGATTTGTAACAAGCCTATCATCAAAACCAACGCCGTTAATAATTACTAAATCAGCTTCGCCGACAAGCCTTGCTGCGCTTGGGCTCAATTGATAGGCGTGAATATCGGAATTTGCGCCAACCAAACTTTTTAATTCAATTTTATCTTGCGCAATTTGCTTGGTAAAATCTTCTAAAATGCTAAAAGTTGTAACAACTTTTAATTTTGCTTCCGCCGCAAAACTTAAGAAAAAAAATAAACAAAAAAATATTTTTTTCATGGCCGCGCAAAATAAATTCTAAAACTGTGACAAGGCCCGAATAATGTTGAGATAATATTAATTAAGCCAGCTGTAAGAACAATTGCCGGGCCGGAAGGTAAATTATAATGATAAGAAAGAAGCAAACCAAAATAAGAAGAGCACAGTGCAAAAATTATGCTAAGCAAAATTTTTACATCAATATTTTTGCTCCAAAAACGTGAAGCGATAGAAGGCAAAATCATAATTCCCAAAGCCATCAGCGTTCCTAGAGCCTGAAAGGCGCAAACTAAATTAAAAACAACCAAGATTAAAAATATTTGATGAATTAACGCACCATTTTTTTTAATACTGTTCATAAAAAGCGGATCAAAACATTCCAAAATTAAATTGCGATAAATCAGCGCCAACACTAGAACCGAGATGCTGGCAACCGTTGCAATCAAAAATAAAGCAGCAGCATCAACCGCTAAAATATTGCCAAATAAAACATTCATCAAATCAATATTGCTGCCATGTTTGGAAATTAAAATCACGCCGAAAGCCAGTGAAATCAAGTATGCGCCGGTAAAACTGGCATCTTCTTTTAAGTAAGTAAGTCGCGTTACAACACCCGCGGCAACTGCCACCAAAAGGCTCGCAAGCAATCCGCCAATTGTCATCGGCCACAAAGAAAGTCCAAAAACCAAAAACGCCAAAGCCACGCCCGGCAAGATCGCATGCGACACCGCATCTCCTATAAGCGACATTCTACGCAACACCAAAAATACGCCCAGCGGCGCGCCGCTAAATGACAGCGCCACGCACGCGACTAAAGCTCGGCGCATAAAGCCATAGCTAACAAACGGCTCTAAAAAATAAGAAAAGAAATCCATAAAATAATTAACAACAATTGAGCAACTTAGGATGATAATTTTGCAATGCAATAGCCGATTTTCCCCAGGCCATACACTTGCGATTTAGAATTACGCAATCATGAAAATTATTTATTATTTGTTCCAAATCATGCAAAACACAAATCACGGTGCGATGCTGTTCGTGCCAACGCTTTATTATCTCGGTAAGCTTATAGGTAGTTTCAAAATCAATTGCCGCGAAAGGTTCGTCAAGCAAAATTATTTGGGCATCTTGAATCATCAAACGCGCGAATAAAGCGCGTTGGAATTGGCCGAGCGACAGGCTTGCAATATCATTTTTTTCCAAACCGCTAAGTCCGACTTCGCTAATCACATGCATTGCACGCTTTTTCATCTCGGAACTAATTTCACAAAAGCCTCCGAACTCTTGGAAATAGCCGGTTGCCACCAAATGCAAAACTGAAATCGGAAAATCGCGCTGAATTTCCGAAACTTGCGGCAAATAAGCAATACGCTGCCGACCATGGCCAACATTGATTGCACCATCATCAACTTTAATAATACCGGCAATTGCTTTAAGCAAAGTGCTTTTCCCCGCACCATTTGGGCCGGTAATTGCCGTAAGCGAGCCAGCCTTAAAACAGCCGGTAATTCCAACAATCGCCGGCTTATTATTGTAATTAATTGTTACGTCATTTAATGCAATTGCAATCGTCATAAAGCCAAAGCCCAAAAAACCGCCAACCACAAAGCTGCGAGCAAAGTTAGACTAATAAAAATTCTTTTTGCTCCACTAAAATAAAACATGATCAATAGTTGAAAATACTGACATCCTACCAGAAAATTAATTGGTTTTACAAGATAAAATCATAACACCAATCATCATCAAAAATGCCGCTACAAAAAATAGTAATGACGGATTTTCCTGTAAAATCAATAATGATAAAGCCGCACCACAGAAAGGTGCAATAGAAAAATAAGCTCCTACCCTTGCGGTAGTCATCTTACGCAAAGCCAACACAAAAAAAACTAAACTCAAACCATATCCCAAAAAACCGATAATCAACACTTGCAAAAGTTTAAAAATATCGGGAAGTCTACTCCCTATTAACAAAGCAATTAGCAAATTTATACTTCCCGCAACACCAACCTTAATAGTAGAAATTACCAACACGTCATTTGCTGATATTTTACGTATTAAATTGTTATCAATAGCCCAGCATAAACAGGCCAAAACTATCATAACTCCGCCCCAAGGAGCGCCAACAACAAGCTCTAGCTGACCAATAGTTAGAATATTAGCCAAAATTGTAAATAACATGCCAATCATCACATGCCAGTCAAACTTCTCTTTAAAAACAAACCAAGAAGTTAAAGCTGTCAAAACAACCTCAGAATTAAGCAAAAGCGAAGCGCTAGAAGAAGGAATTAAAGAAATACCAATCATCAAAATAACAGGTGCCGCAATGCCACCAATTACCACCGCCCCAATTAAATAAGGAATATCTTTTGCCAATATTTTTTTGCTACCACGATATTCTTTCGACCAAAATTCTTTGACCAAAAAAATAAATCCCAGTCCTAGGGCAGAGCCAAAATAAAATAATCCTGCTAATAAAATCGGAGAAATTTCACCAAGTAATATTTTGGCAAAAGGAGTACTGGCACCGAATAATAAGGCCGCAGCTATTGCGTAAAACATTTTACAATTATTTATTGCAAACACCAAAATAAGTCCGCGGCGCAATCGGACGCGCATTATAGCTTTGTTCAATCAAATGCGCGAAAGTCATATCGTAAATTTTTTCTTGCCGGGAATTCACTACATAATCCGGCTCACCATTCTTAATGCAATATTTATTTATCTTCATTAAAGCCAACAGCAGCTTGGCCTCAGCTTCACTCATCTTCGCATATTTTTTATCAGCTGGAGATTTTAAATTTTCCCGCAAAAAATCATCATTAACCGAAAAAATAAATGATGTTTTATCACTACCGTCATGCAAAGTTACACGTCCAAAACGTCTAGGATCCATATGTCCGCATGAGCAAAGAACAAAAATAAAAAAAGGCAGAAAAAATTTAATTTTTCCGCCTTTTTTATTTAATAATTTTTTTAAAAAACTAAGCATTCGCTGTTTCGTCTTTAGTTACTTCCGCAGCAACTCCAAAAACATCCAATTTTTCTTTAATTCTTGAAGCTTTACCGGCTAAATTGCGCAAGTAATAAAGTTTAGAACGACGCACTACACCTTGCTTAGTAACTTCAATTCCCGCAATCAATGGCGAATATAATGTGAATTTTCTTTCAACACCAATACCATCACTAATTTTTCTAACGGTAAAGGTCGCCGCATAATTTGATTCATCTTTTGTTCTAGCAATAACAACACCAGCAAAAGCTTGAATACGAGTATTGGCACCTTCAGTAATCTTATATTTTACTTTAACGCTATCACCAACTTTAAATTTTGGCACTGTAAAATTACGACTAGCCTTGATTTTATTGGCTTGTTCTTTATTAAAATCTGAAATTAGATTTGTCATTTTTTCTCCTTTACGCTTTTTTTGTTTTTGCAGTCTCTTCAGCTGCTTCTTCTTTAATAACTCTATCAACAACTTCTATTAAAGCCATCGGAGCCTTATCGCCAACTCTAAAACCATATTTCATGATTCTGGTATATCCACCATTTCTCTTAGCGGCCCTAGGCGCAATTTCTTTAAAAAGCTTGTCGGCAATCTCTTGATTTCCCAAGATAGAAATCGCTAAACGACGATTGCTTAGGGTATCTTTTTTCGCCAAAGTTATAATTTTCTCAATAAACGGACGCAATTCTTTTGCTTTTGGCAAAGTAGTTTTAATCACTTCATTTTTTAGTAAAGCGAGTGATAAATTGCGCATTAAAGCTTTTCTATGCGCACTATTTCTACCTAATTTTCTGCCTTTAATTCTATGTTTCATATTTTTTAAGTGCTTAAGTACTTGAGTGCTTTTAAGTGCTAAGTTGTTTAAGTGACTTTTCTAAGCCACTTAAACAACTTAGCACTAGCGCGCCATGGCGCGCAAAAGCACTCAAGCTCTAAATTAAAACTCTTTATTCTTAATTTTCAATAAATCATCTATATTTTGCGGCGGCCAATTTGTAAGCTTCATGCCAAAATTTAAGCCCATCGCTTTAAGATTGTCTTTTAATTCATTTAGCGATTTTCTACCAAAGTTAGCAGTTTTTAGCATTTCAGCTTCACTTCTTGAAACTAAATCACCAACATAAATTATATTTTCATTTTTTAAGCAATTATAAGAACGGACTGAAAGCTCTAACTCATCAATTGTTTTAAGCAAATTCTTATTAAATTCAGGCTCAACTTCAATTTCACGACGCGCCGGCACATCAATCTTAGCTACATCAAAATTAATAAAAACCTGCAATTGATCTTGCAAAATTTTAGCCGCAACGCCTAAAGCATCTTGCGGAGAAATTGTTCCATTAGTATCAATTTCCAGAATCAATTTATCAAAGTCGGTAATTTGTCCAACACGGGCATTTTCAACCTTGTAAGAAACTTTTTTAACCGGACTAAACATTGAATCAACAAGAATGGTTCCAACCGCACGATCAGTTTTTTTACCCTGCTCTGCAACAACATAGCCTTGACCTGAACTAACAGTAATTTGCATGTCAATTTTAGCACCTTTATCCAAATTACAAATAACTAAATCCTTATTAAAGATTTCTACGCCAGCCGGAGTTTCAATTGCACCAGCATATACCGGTCCCGGCTTGTTAGCTGAAAGTTTCAAAATAACCGAAGAAGAATCATCTTTAGTAATTGCTAAAGATTTTAGATTCATGATGATATCTAAAACATCTTCCTTAACGCCTTCAATTGCGCTATACTCATGCATTACACCTTCGATTTTTACTGCAGTAACAGCAAAACCACTAATTGAAGAAAGCAGAACTCTTCTTAATGCGTTACCTAAAGTGTTACCAAAGCCACGAGCAAAAGGCTCCATAACTATGATTGACTTAGTCACATTATCATAACCGTCTTTAAGAACGATAGAGCTTGGTTTTGTAAGTTGCTGCCAACTTTCTTTTAAAATCGCCATATTTTTTTAATTTTTAAATTAAAATTCCCACTGACAACTGACAAATGTCAACTGCCAACTAACTTACACGCGACGTCTTTTCGCCGGTCTGCATCCATTATGCGGATGATATGTAATATCTTTAATTAAAGTAACATTGATTCCCGCCGCTTGTAAAGCGCGCAAAGAAGCCTCACGACCAACACCAGGTCCTCTAACTTCTACCACTACATTTTGCAAACCACATTCTTTAGCAAAATTAACTGCATGCTGAGTTGCAACTTGAGCCGCATAAGGAGTAGCCTTTCTTGAGCCTTTAAAGCCATGTTTTCCCGCCGATGACCAGCAAATAATATTGCCTTGATTATCACTGATTGAAATAATGGTGTTGTTAAAGCTTGCAAATACATGCACTACGCCCGTAACAACATTTTTCTTTTTCTTGGTTGATTTTGCAGGAGCTGCTGATTTAGTAGTCGCAGCCTTTTTTTGCTCTTTAGTTTCAGTCATTATTTAACCGCCTTTTTCTTGTTAGCAATTGCAACGCCTCTGCCCTTACGAGTTTTAGCGTTAGTATGAGTTCTTTGTCCACGCACCGGAAGCTTCTTAACGTGACGGATGCCGCGATAGCAACCCAAGTCAGTTAATCTTTTGATATCAGAAGAAATTTTTCTTCTCAGATCACCTTCCAAAGTTGGATATTCTTTTTCAAGTAAAGACCTAACTTTTGCGAGCACATCTTCACTAATTTGATGAGTTCTAAGCTTTGTGTCTATTTTTAATTTTTCACAAATTTTATTTGCAGTAGTCGTGCCAATTCCATAGATATAAGTCAAAGCGATTACAAAACGCTTTTCTTTTGGAATATTGACACCAGCGATTCTAGCCAATTTTTAAGCCCTCTTTAAAAATTATTTTTTATGATTTGAAATTGCTTCAACTAGCCCTTCAAAAACAAGGGCGGAACTTTTTACAGCAT
This sequence comes from uncultured Rhizobium sp., assembly GCA_964506725.1. Classification (GTDB taxonomy): domain Bacteria; phylum Pseudomonadota; class Alphaproteobacteria; order Rickettsiales; family UBA1997; genus UBA2645. The sequence goes on along the minus strand of CAZDLU010000027.1, from coordinate 10,964 downwards.
CCACGTTAATAAGCAACTTCTTTTTTCTATAGAAATCAATTAATTCAAAAGTTGATTCATGATAAACTTTAAGACGATTTTTAACTGTCGCCTCATTATCATCACTTCTACTTTCAAAATTATTTGATCCACAATTATCGCAAATTCCCTCTTGCTTCGGCAATTGGAAATAACGATTGTAAACAGTACCACAACTCTTACAAGAGAAGCGCCCCGCGATTCTTTTTATCAAAACCTCTTCCGCAACTTCAAAATTAAAAACGATATCAATATTTTTATTTAGCCCTTCCAGCATTAAATCAAGCACTTGTGCTTGAGAAATATTTCTTGGAAAGCCATCTAAAATAAAACCGTTTTGGCAATCGCCTTTAATAATGCGGTTTTTGATGATGCCAACTACCACTTCGTCTGGAACCAGCTTACCCGAATCCATAAAAGATTTTGCCATCATGCCAATTTCGCTCTTTTGCTCAACTTCCTTACGCAGAGCATCGCCGGTAGAGATTGCCGGTATTTTTAAATGCGCTGAAATCTTAGCAGCCTGCGTTCCCTTTCCGGAACCGGGCGCACCTAAAAAAATTATATTCATGCTCTCACCCTCACTCTTTTCCTGCGAGTCGGAGAACCATATTTTGTAGCAAATAAATGTGACTGAACTTGATTAATCAAATCCATAACTACATTCACCATAATCAAAATTCCTGTACCGCCGATTGTAAGCGGAATAGCATAATTCGCCACCAAAATTTCCGGCACTACACAAACAAAAATCAAGTAAACCGCCCCAATCAAAGTCAATCTTGAGACAATCTTGTCAAGATAAGCAGCTGTCGCACTACCAGGACGAACTCCCAGAATAAAACAATTACTTTTCTTCAAATTATTAGCCACATCTTCCGTGTTGAAAATAATCGAAGAATAAAAGTAAGAAAAAAACAAAATTAAAGTGGCAAATGCCGTTAAATAAAGCGCACCGCCCCTACGCAGAGTGGAAACCAAAAAGTCTCCCTCTACCCCGGTAAATTGCACCAAAGCTGCTGGAAACATAAGAATCGAGCTAGCAAAAATTGGTGGTATAACACCGGAAATATTAATTTTCAAAGGCAGAAATGATGAATCAGCCATACCTTGTGCTTTCATCATTGCTGCATTTGGATATTGAATTTTTATGCGCCTGTATGTTTTTTCAACAAAACAAACAAGCATTAAAAAACCGGCAAATAAAGCAAAAAACAATAAAACCGTAAACCAAGAATAAACCCCGGTTTTCGATAAATCAAAAATTTGCACCAATGTTGAAGGTAAAGCCGAGACTATACCAACAAAAATAATCAGAGAAATCCCATTACCAATTCCGGATGCCGTTATTCTTTCGCCAAACCACATCAGCATTACCGTGCCTCCAACTAAGCTAACACAAGTTGTCCACATGAAAATTGGCGAATCAGAAATAAAGGCACCGCCTTGCGAATTAGCAAGCGCATAATAAACGCCCATTGACTGAAAAAACGCCAAAACAATAGTTAGATAGCGGGTATATTGGTTAATTTTAGCACGACCGTATTCTCCTTCCTTTTTTAAGGCTTCTAAACCCTTATACATTGAGGTTAGAAGCTGCATAATAATTGAAGAAGTAATATATGGCATGATACTTAAAGCAAAGATACTCATTCTTTGCAAGGCACCCCCTGAAAACAGGTTAATCATACCAAAAATATTAGCTCCGGAACTGGAAAAGAACTGTTTTAAAACTTCAGCATTAATTCCAGGAATTGGCACAAAAGTGCCAAAGCGATAGACAAGCAAAATACCAATCGTGAATAATATTCTTTGTTTTAATTCCGAATTGCTATTTGACACGTTTATTTAAAAATTATGCAAAAGCTTTGGCATTCGCTGAATAACTATCAACAGCAACTTTAAATTTTGCTGCCACAGGTTTTTTACCCATAATAAGTTTCACTTTCGAAGACTTATCTTTAATCAAACCAACAGTTTCTAAAATTTCTTTGGTTATAATATCTTTTGCATCGAGCTTTTTACTTTCGATTAATGATGCAATGTTATTAATATTGACCTCTTCATATTCTTTGCGCAAAACATTTTTAAAGCCTCTTTTCGGTAAGCGCATATGAACTGGCGTTTGACCGCCTTCAAAACCTTTTACGGAATGATGTCCGGTTCTTGCCTTTTGACCTTTCACACCACGACCGGAAGTTTTACCTTTTCCCGAACCAATACCGCGGCCAACTCTTTTACGGCTATTTCTTTTAATTTTTGGTAGTTCGTTAAGATTTATCGACATATTTATAATTTTTAAGCTAATGAAACTTTAACTGCATGACTAACTTTTTTAATCATACCAATAATTTCTTTTGTACAATTTAAATAAGATTCAGTTCCTACACCTCTAAGGCCTAACCCGATAAGCGAACCTTTTTGTCTATCGTTAAATTTTGATCCGCCTTTAATTTGTTTTACGATAATTTTTTTGTTTAAGAAATTTTCCATTTTATTCTCCAGTTTGATTTAGAGCTAAATTTCTTCTTTTAACAATTTCAGAAGTTTTATCTCCCATAGACATAAACATATCAATTGATTCTGGAGATGGTTTTATTTTTCCCATTTTTAATAGAAGTTTCCAAGGTAAAAATCCTCCTCTATCATACAAAGGATTTC
>CAZDLU010000027.1:0-8275 GCA_964506725.1 uncultured Rhizobium sp. | reverse complement strand
TTTTGATCTTCTTTCGGCCACAAGCTTAGGCGAAACCAAAGCTTTAAGCGCGGCAAATGTAGCACCAACCATGTTGTAAGGATTTGAAGTTCCTACTGATTTAGCAACCACATCATGAATTCCAGCACATTCAAAAATAGCGCGCATAGGTCCACCAGCAATAACTCCGGTACCAGCTGGAGCTGATCTCAAATAAACTTTTGCCGAACAAAAACGTGCAAAAATATCATGGTGAATTGTGCGACCTTCTTTTAAAGCAATTTTTGTCATTGATTTTTTTGCTGCTTCAAAAGCTTTATTTTTTGCATCAGAAACTTCTGTTGCATTACCTTTTCCAAAACCAACGCGACCATTTTTGTCACCCACAACCACAAGGGCTGCGAAAGACATATTTTTACCACCTTTCACAGTTTTAGAAACGCGATTAATTGAAACTAGTCTTTCAACTATTTCAGTGCTATTTTCGCTATTGTTATTATTTTTTTTAGCTTGTTTTGACATTTTAAATATTGATTAAAATTTTAATCCTGCAGCTCGGCAACCTTCGGCAATGGCTTTCACACGACCGCCATAATTGTAAGCGCCTTTATCGAAAACGACTTCATTTACACCGTTTTTCAAACAAATTTTAGCAAATTCTTCACCAATTAATTTAGCTTTTTCAATACCGCTAACTTTTTTATTTTCTTCAAAGCTCAAGGTAGAGTATGATGCAAGCACCTTTCCTTCTACATTAATCAATTGAACATAAGAATTTTTATTAGACCTAGAAACCACAATTCTTGGTCTTAGAGTTTTATTGCATTTTGCAATCTTATTTCTAACTCTATGTTTTCTTCTTTCGTGTTTTGTTATCATAAATTATTTTTTCTTACCTTCTTTTCTTAAAATCTTCTTACCGAATAATTTTACACCTTTGCCTTTGTAAGGCTCAGGTCTTCTGAAAGAAATAATTTCAGCAGCAACTTGGCCAACTGCAACTTTATCTTCGCCTGTAATAACAATTAAATTAGGCTTTTCAAAAGCGGCATTTATGCCATTTGGCAAGCTGTAAAAAATTTCATGACTGTAACCCAAAGTCAAAATCAAAACTCTTTTATCAACTGCAGCTTTATAACCTACTCCGTTTATTTCAAGAACGGTCTTGAATGGGGTTTGCAAGCCCAAAACTATATTTTTAATATTGCTTCTATCCATTCCAACGAACATAGAAATATCAGAAACAGACTTATCAATAGCAGAAACTTTAATTTTATTATCTTCAAAAACAGCTGCAACGCCATTGCTTAATTGATAAGTTTTTTTCACTTTGCCGTTGTCAAAACTAATGACATTTTTATCAATAGCTACTTTAACATTATCTGGCACATTAACTGGAACTTTTCCTACGCGCGACATATTAAAAAATTAAAATATTTTAAAAAGAATTTCTCCGCCAAGTTTTTTTGATCTAGCGTCATGATCTGCAAGAATGCCTTGAGAGGTTGAAATAACCACCATACCAAGACCATTTTTGACTAAAGGAATATCATTAACGCTGCAGTAAATTCTTCTTCCCGGCGTTGAAATTACTTCAATTTCGTTAACAACTGGTGCTGAATAATGATATTTTAAATGAATATCAAATTTTTCAGCCTTACCTTCTTCTTTCAACTTGCTATAGTTAAGTATATAGCCTTCATCTTTAAGGATTTGCAATATATTACCTCTTAGACGAGAAACTGGCGAAGATATTACTAGCTTCTTAGCTAGGTAGCCATTTTTTATTCTTGCAACTAAATCTGAAACTGGATGATTAAAAGACATTATATTACCAACTTGATTTTATTAAACCTGGAATTTGCCCCCATGAAGCCAATTCCCTAACCGCAATACGCGACATACCAAATTTTCTCAAGTTTCCTCTCGGTCTTCCGGTAAGTCCGCATCTGTTTCTTTGTCTGATTTTAGCTCCATCACGTGGCAATTGCGAAAGCTTTATTTGTGCTTCCAATCTTGCTTCAAAAGGCAATGAAACATCATTTGCAGTTTCTTTTACTGATTGCCTTTTTTTGCTTTGGTGCTGAGCAATTTTTTTTCTTTTTAAATTTCTTCTTGTTAATGATTTTTTTGCCATATTATTTAATTGGGAAATTTATTTTTTTAAGCAAGTATAATGCCTCTTCTTTAGTTTTAGCAGTAGTTGCAATTGTAATATTCAAACCAAAGATTTTTGGAATATTATCTAAATCAACCTCGAGAAATACGTTATGTTCTTTAATACCAAAACTATAATGGTTGCTTTGATTAAAACCCTTAGGTGAAAGACCACGAAAGTCTCTGATTCTTGGCAGTGCAATATTAACCAATCTATCTAAAAACTGATACATTTTTTGACCGCGCAATGTAACCATACAACCAATTGGTAGGTCTTTTCTAAGCTTAAAAGTAGCAATTGCTTTACGTGATTTTGTTAAAACCGCCTTTTGACCGGCAATATCAGATAGCTGACGCGCCAAATAAGACAAAAATTTATTGTCGCTATCAGTAGCTTTAATACCAACGTTAATGCTAACCATTTTTAATTTAGGCACAGCTAAATTATTGCTGTAAGAAAATTTTTTCTTTAAATCAGCAACTGAATCTTTATATAATTTTTCTGTTAAAGTTTGCATCGATTATTATCCTATTTTTTTACCAGTTTTTTTAGAAACGCGGCTTTTTCTGGCGAATTTCTTAGCTTCACCTGAATCAATCACGAATTTAACTTTTACCGCTTTACCATTTTCAACATGCGAAACATTTGAAATATGGATCGGTTTTTCCACTTTTAAAATTTGTCCTGGATTAGAAGAAGTTGGTTTTTTGTGGATAGTTCTGATATTCACACCTTCAACCAAAACTTTTTGCTCTTTAATTGCCAAGATTTTACCGGTTTTTCCTTTATCCGCACCAGCAATCACGATAACCTGATCGTTTTTCTTAAATTTACTTGCCATATATTATATAACCTCCGAAGCTAAAGACGCGATTTTTAAAAAATTATTCTGTCTTACTTCACGAGCCACAGGACCGAAAACACGAGTTGCAATTGGTTCGCCGTCTTTGTCAACCAATACAACTGCATTATCATCAAATTTTACGAAACTTCCATCAGCTCTAACAATTTTGCTTTTTGTGCGCACAATTACAGCTTTAGCAACTGAACCTTTTTTTACTTTTGATCCAGGAATTGCACTAGTAATTGAAACCACAATAATATCACCGATACCGGTAATCATGTGATCTGAGCCACCAAGAACTTTGATGCATCTAGCAGTTTTAGCGCCGGAATTATCAGCAACGACTAGATTTGTTTGCATTTGAATCATATTTCTATACCCTAATTAAACTTTAAGAGCCCATCTCTTTCTTTTAGAAAGAGGTCTAGAGCTAACAATTTCAACCTCATCACCGACATTCACTTTTTTACCTTGTGAATCTACGAGATATTTCTTGTGCACAGTGATATATTTACCATATGTCGCGTGCTTTTTATAGGTTGTGGAAAGACCTTTAAAGGTTTTTTCGTCAATAATATTTGTAACGGTAACTTTCATAATTTTAATTTGCCGGCGCGTTAATTATAGTAAAGAGTCTTGCAATCTCTTTTTTCTTATTTTTATATTCTTTGGCTGCAATAGTTTCGCCCATCGAGATCTTAACTCTCAAGATTAGAAGCTCTTTTTTTAAACTAGCAATTTTTGCCAAAATTGATTTTTTTTCTTCGTTTTTCATATTTATAGCACATTTATAATTTTGGTTTTAAATGGCAGCTTCGCTGCAGCTTTTTCTAAAGCGGTAATAGCTGAAGCATTATCGATTCCGTCAATTTCAAAAATAATGCGGCCCGGTTTGATTTTAGCGATATAATATTCAACGTTACCTTTACCGCTACCCATTCTCACTTCGGCTGGTTTCTTAGTCACAGGAGTGTGAGGAAACACCATAATCCAAAGCTTACCGGCACGCTTCATATAGCGCGTGATAACTTTTCTGGCAGATTCAATTTGCTTAGAGTTTAATTTGCCCGGCTCAAGAGCTTTAATACCGAAAGAACCGAATTTTAAACTATTGCCATTAGCAGAAGTGCCAAGGATTTTCTTGCCACCTTTCTGCGCTTTTCTATATTTTGTTTTTGCAGGTACTAACATTTTTATTTATTATTTTTTCTTTTCTACAAAACCTTTGTAAATCCAGACTTTAACACCAATTACACCATAAGTTGTATAGGCATTGGCTGTTGCATAGTCAATATTGCAACGCAAAGTATGCAAAGGAACTGAACCTTCTTTATACCACTCAGTTCTAGCTATTTCAGCACCACCAAGTCTTCCAGCAACTGAAACTTTAATCCCAAGCGCACCATATTTCATGGCTGACTGCATTGCTTTCTTCATTACTTTTTTGAAAGCAGCACGATTTTCCAACTGTTTTGCAATGCCTTGTGCAACCAGTGAAGAGTTAATGTCCGGCTTATCAATTTCTACGATCTTAACATCAACCTTGCAGCCGGCTAATTTCTCAACAGCGCGATTAATTTTTTCAATATCTAAACCTTTTTTACCAATAAGAACGCCAGGTTTTGAGGTTTTAATAATCAAATTAATTTTATCAGAAGGTCTTTCGATAACAACGCTACCAACGCCGCAATGCGAATAGTTTTTCTTGATAAAATTTCTGATAATAACATCATCAATTAGCTTTTTGGCATAATTCTTTTTATCATACCAAATTGACTCCCAATTTTTATTGTTTAGAAGTCTAAAACCTACTGGATTAACCTTTTGACCCACTGTTAATTACTCCTTTTTAGTTGCTTGTTTTTTAACTTTTTCAACAGGTTTTTCCGCTAAAATAACACGGATATTGCTGAAAGTTTTTAGAATACGACTTGAACGTCCACGGCCTCTGGCAGCAAATCTACGCAGACCAAAAGAACGGCCAACATTCACTTCTTTTATAATCAAATTGTCAACATCCATATTATGATTATTTTCAGCATTTGACATAGCTGAATAAACCAATCCTCTTACAATAGGAGCTAGTTTCAGTTTAGAAAATTGTAAAAGTTTTAAAGCCTCAGATACGCGAAGACCAGTGATGTTACGAGATAATCTCATAACTTTTAGTGGACTTGATTTCACAGCATTTAAGTAGGCTACTGCCAATTTTTCAGTCATAATTAATTATTCTTTTGTAACTTTTTTATCGCCACCATGGCCATAGAATGTTCTAGTCGGAGCAAATTCGCCAAATTTATGGCCAACCATTCCTTCCGTAACCGAAACTGAAACGAATTTTTTGCCATTATATACAGCAAAATTAATTCCCACAAATTGCGGCAGAATTGTTGATCTTCTAGACCAAGTTTTAATAACCTGTTTCTTAGAAGAATTTAGGTAGTCTCTAGCTTTTTTTAGTAGATAACCATCTACAAAGGGAACTTTCCAAGTTGATCTAGGCATATTTATTCCTTAATTATTTAGCTCTTCTCGACTTCACAATGAAGCGATTCGTAATTTTATTTCTTTTTCTAGTAATTTTACCTTTAGCAGATTTACCAGTTGGCGATACAGGATGTCTACCTCCGGAAGTTTTACCTTCACCACCACCATGAGGATGATCTACTGGGTTCATCACCACACCACGAACTGTAGGTCTTATACCAAGCCATCTTGATCTTCCGGCTTTACCTATAGAAATATTTTTATTATCCAAGTTAGAAACTGAACCAATCGTTGCCATGCAATCAAGCAAAAACAATCTGATTTCACCAGATTGAACTTTAACCAAAGCATAACCGCCATCTTTTCCAACCAATTGAGCATAGGTTCCGGCAGATCTAGAAACAGCACCACCAGCACCTGGTTTTAATTCGATATTATGGATAATTGAACCAATTGGAATAACAGAAAGTGGCATTGAGTTGCCAATTTTAACGTCAATCAATTTTTTTGATGACATAATTTTATCACCAACTGCTAATTTATGAGGTGCCAAAATATAAGAATAAACACCATCATTATATTTTACTAAAGCAATAAAAGCAGTGCGATTTGGATCATATTCGATTCTTTCTACAGAAGCTTCTACATCAACTTTATCTCTCTTAAAATCAATAATGCGGAAAGATTTTTTGTGACCACCAGATTTATGTCTAACGGTAATATGTCCGATATTATTGCGTCCAGCGTCTTCACCAACTTTCGTAGTAAGCATTTTCAAAGGTGAACCTTTCCATAGCTCGCTTCTATCGATAGTTATCAGCTGTCTTAACGAAGGCGTTATTGCCTTATAATTTTTAAGTGCCATTTTTTAAGAACCGAAATTAATTGTTTGACCTTCTTTTAAAGTGATAATAGCTTTTTTATAAGATTTTCTACTACCCTCAACACCTTTAAACCTTTTTGTTTTCGGTTTAGTGTTAATAATATTCACTTTAGCAACTTCCACACCAAAAGTTTTTTTAATCAATGATGCGATTTCGCTTTTTGTAGTTTTAGCATCAATACGAAAATGATATTTACCATTTTCCAATTGCTTATTTGATTTTTCAGTATAAACCAAACCTTTAATTTTATCGTAATTCACTAGAGCAGTCATTATGCTATCGCCCCCAAAATTTTGTTTTCAAAAGTTTTGTTATCAACAATCAAATGATCGAAGTTCAAAACATCATAAACATTCAAAGCTTTAGCATCTAAAACTTTAACATTTTTTATATTTCTTGCTGATTTAGCTAGAGAATCATTCGATCCATCACATAAAATCAAGGCGCTTTCAAACTTGCCTTTTTTCAAAATAGCACCAATTTTAGCAGTTTTGACTTCAGAACCAAATTCTGAGAACAAAGCCACTTTTCCTTCTTTTAATTTAAATTTTAAAGCATCCGCTAAAGCTACCTTCACAATCTTTTTTGGCATTGAAAAATCAAAAGATCTGGGCATTGGACCATGGCAAGTTCTACCACCAACGAATTGCACTGATCTTTTGCTACCTTGACGCGCATTACCTGTACCTTTTTGTTTATAAGGTTTAGCGGTAGTTCCGGAAATTTCTGCCATAGTTTTTGTTTTAGCAGATCCAGCTCTTCTGCTGGCCAATTGCCATCTTACAACATAGGCAACTGATTTCGCGCTTTCTATTTCAAGATTAGAAGCAACATCAACTTTCTTAGAATCGATGGCATCTTTTTTAAAATCTATTGTTTTAACTGTTACAGAAGTCATAAAATACTAAAAATTTTTGGCGATTTTCAAAACTACATCGCTGCCGGCATGTCCCGGAATTGCGCCCTTAAGAGCAACAACTGATTTTTCTTTATCAATCATTAAGATCTCTAAATTTCTTACGGTAACTTTTTCAACGCCCATATGTCCGGCCATTTTTTTACCTTTAAAAACTTTACCCGGATCTTGTCTTTGACCGGTAGAACCATGGGAGCGGTGAGAAACAGACACACCGTGAGAAGCTTCCAAACCGGCGAAATTCCATCTTTTCATAACACCAGCGAAACCCTTACCTGAAGTAATGCCGCTAACATTGATTTTATCGCCAACTTTGGCTACTGAATCAATAGCAATAGAATCACCTGATTTAAGCTCTATACCCTTTTTTACTTGTGAACTACGAATTTTTCTAAAAAGCGGAATTGATTTTTTATTGAAAATTCCAGTTACTGGTTTTGAAACTTTCTTTGGGCTAGAAGCCTTTTCGAAAGCAACCAATAAATTATCAAATTCTTTATCTTGATTAACCTTCAAATCAAGAACACAATTATCGTAAAGTTGTACCATAGTCAATGGAGTGGCCAAACCATTATCATTGAAGATATGCGACATACCTATTTTTTTACCAACTAATTCTAACATCTTAATTCTTAGCTCCGTTAATTGCGATTTTAATATTAACACCAGCTGAAAGATTCAGCTTCATCAAAGCGTCCACTGTTTGCGCTGTCGGAGAAATTATAAGTAATCTTTTCGATGATCTTATTTCAAACTGTTCTCTTGAGTCTTTATCAACGTGCGGTCCCCTGATAACACAAAATTTTTGAATTTTAGTTGGCAAAGGAATTGGACCCTTGATGCCAGCACCAGTTCTTCTAACAGTTACAATGATTTCATTCATTGCCTTATTTAGAACAATGTGATCAAAAGATTCCAAAGTTATTTTAATATTTTCTTTATTTTTCATAGTTACAAAATTACTTCAAAATCTTACTAACAACACCCGCACCTACGGTTCTGCCGCC
>CAZDLU010000026.1:0-20629 GCA_964506725.1 uncultured Rhizobium sp. | reverse complement strand
CCCTTCGACAGGTTCAGGGTGACTTCGAGTATTTATGTCAGTAAAAAAAATTCCCTTCCTAAAAATGAACGGTGCCGGAAATGATTTTATCATTTTCGATGCGCGCGATCGCGAAATAAATTTAAGCAAAGGAAAAATTATTGAACTATGTGATCGCAAAAATATTGGTTGCGATCAATTGATTGTGATAAAAAAAGATGCTGATGCTGATTGCTTGATGGAAATTTACAACTCGGATGGATCCTTGTCCGGCGCATGTGGAAACGCTACTCGATGCGTAGCTTCTTTACTTAAAAAAGAAAAAGTAAAAATAAAAACTGCGGCCGGAATTTTAAATTGCGAAAAAAAAGGCGATAAAATTTCTGTTGATATGGGAGAACCGACTTTTCCGTTAAAAGATATTTCGCTTTTTGGTTTTGATTTTTTATGTGTTGATGTGGGAAATCCTCACGCTGTAGCTTTTATAAGCAATAATTTATCTGATGAAGTTTTTTTTGATGTCGGACCAAAAGTTGAAACTCACGCACATTTCCCAAAAAAAACCAACGTTGAATTTGCTAAAATTATTTCTGATAAATTAATCGAAGTCAGAGTTTGGGAACGCGGGGCCGGAGAAACATTAGCTTGCGGCAGTGGTGCTTGCGCCGTTGGAATTTTGGCGATTAAGGATAAATTGATTTCCGGTAAGGAAGTTACAGTGAGATTTAAAGGTGGTGATTTGTTGATTCAGTGGCGCGAAGGTGAATCGGTTGTGATGGTTGGTGGTTATGAGAAAGAGTTTGAAGGAGAAATTGATGTTTAAGGAAAATGAACGTGAGGACGAGGTTACAAACTCCGTCCTGCATCGAGTTGTAAATTTCTTCTCTAGGTGCAGGTCGGTATTTGTAATACCTACCTTACTTTCATGTTTAACTCTATTCACTCTATTATTTACCAGCCCTACTCTTGCCTTATCCCCCGAGCCTCGCCTGCAAAATGAAGCTCAAGAAAAACGCGCCATGAATTTATTTCTTGAAGTACGCTGTTTGGTCTGCGAAGGCCAAGTAATCGAAAATTCCGACAATGAATTTTCCTTCGCCATGCGCCAATTAATCAGAAAAAAAATTACCGAAAATAAAAGTGATGAAGAAATACGCCAAGAATTAAGAAAAGAATTCGGTGACGATATCTTAACCAAACCAAAAAATAAAATTTTATGGATTTTACCGATTATTTTTGCAACCTTGCTTATCCTACTCCACAGTTACCGACTTCGCTAAATTACGCGGCTGATCAACATCGTTTCCTTTAAATAGCGCCACATAATAAGCCAGCAATTGCGTTGGAATTACCGGCAACAACGCCTCTTGTATAATTCCCGAAATTTGCGGCAGCTCAATTTTTTTATCAGCTTTTTTACCAAAATGCTTTAGGCCTTCTTTGTTCGAAATAAAAATAATTTTCCCACCGCGCGCCTTTACTTCTTCGGCATTTGACACGGTTTTTTCAAACAAATTATTATTTGGTGCAAGCACAACTACCGGCATCTTTTTGTCAATTAAAGCAATTGTTCCATGCTTTAATTCCCCTGCAGCAATGCCTTGGGCGTTGATGTAAGAAAGCTCGCGCAATTTTAATGCCGCTTCAAAAGCCGTAACTTGTGAAGCACCGCGGCCGATATAAAGTAAATTTTTGGCACGCACCAAAGAGCGCGCAATTTTTTTAATATTTTTTATATCTTTTTCAGTGAATAAATAATTCATTTTCGCACCTACTTCTATAAGCTCATGCAACAATTTTGATTTTTTTTCAGCAGTAATTTTTTGCTTTTTTTCGGCAAGCAAAATTGCAAAAAGTGCTAAAACAGAAATTTGCGCGGTATAGGCCTTTGTTGATGCCACGCCGATTTCCGGGCCCGCCACCGTTCTAATTACAACGTCCGAAAGTTGCGCCATCGTGCTTAACGGAACATTCACAATTGAAAGAATTTTTTGCTTATTTTCTTTAGCATATTTTAACGCCGCCAAAGTATCAGCAGTTTCTCCTGATTGCGAAACGAAAATCATCAAATTATCTTCACGAAACGGATGATGGCGATAGCGAAATTCTGAAGCAATATCAACTTCCACTTCAACTTGCGCAATTTCTTCAATTAAATATTTTGCCGTTAAACCCGCGTAATAAGAGGTTCCACAAGCTATGATCGTAACTTTATTTATTTTTGTTAAATCAAAATTAAAATTCGGCAAGTGAATCGAATCATTCGCGACATCCACATAGGCCTGGATTGTTTCTTCCAAAACTCTTGGCTGTTCGTAAATTTCTTTCAACATGAAATGTTCGTAACCATCCTTGGAAACCTTACTGTTTTCTGCTTCCATGGTTTTTATCGGTTTTTTTATCGCGCCATTTGCATTAAAAACTTCAATTTCCTTATCAGTTATAATCGCAAATTCATCATCTTCCAAAGCTATGATTTTATTGGTGTGCGAAGACAATGCATAATAATCGCTTGCCACATAATTTTCATTATTACCAATTCCTAAAATCAACGGCGATCCGCGTTTTGCGGCGGCAATTAAATTTTCTTCACCTTTAAAAATTACCGCCAAAGCAAAAGTTCCTCTAATTTCTTTGGCAGCCGCAAGCAGGGATTTTCTAATGTCGCCAGACTTTGCAAAATGATATTCGATCAAATGCGGCACAACTTCCGTGTCGGTTTGGCTTAAAAAATTGACACCGTTTTTTTGCAATCTTTCTTTAATTTCCTGATAATTTTCGATGATGCCGTTATGTACCACGCAAATTTTATCGGAGGCGTGCGGATGAGCATTTTCCTGGGTCGGCTGGCCGTGCGTGGCCCAACGCGTATGCCCTATTCCTAAAGTTGATTCAATATGTTTCTCCGCCATCGCCGCTTCAAGACGAATAATTTTTCCCTCTTCTTTCACCGTCACAAATTCTCCAGCCACCATCATAGCAATGCCCGCCGAATCATAACCGCGATATTCCAGTTTTTTTAAACCTTCAAGAATTATTTTTGAAGCATTGTTGCTGCCAACAACACCAACTATTCCACACATGTTTTGAAAAATTAAATTAAGGATAAGGCCGCATGGTAACTGGCTGGAAGAGAAAGTAAATTGTAATGTTTTGTAATAGAAATTCGGCAATTACAAGCAATTAGCCTTGCAAAATCGCTGTTGACATTTTTTTCTTTATGCCTTTTTGTGCAGCATTATCGCACATAAATCCATTATATTTAATTAATAGAGTTTATATATGCCAAAATTTTTTGTATTTTTAGGAAATGAAAGACCAGCCTTAGCAACCACCAGACACAATGCCGGATTTATAATCGCCGATGAAATGGCGAAGAAAAAACAAATCTCACCTTTTGCAAAGAGCAGCACAATTAAACCAACCGGAAGTCCCAGTACAAAAGATTATGAAGTTAGTTATAGCCCAAGCGGAAATATTTTTATAAAACCACTAGCACTCAATCCCCGCAAAACCGCAACAGATCCCGGTTTTGGATTCGGTGATATTAATAGCGCCGGCTTTGCCGTTAAAGAATGGCTTACTAAAAAAACAACTGATGATGGTGACAGAGGCGAATCCTTTCCTACCGATTTTGATCACGAAATTTCTCCAAGCGATGTCGTAGTATTTTGCGATTCTTTATCAAATGAAGAATTTCCGAAAGCACGCTATGTAAGTAAAAGCACTTGCCTTGATGAAACTCATAATGGCGTAAAAAGCATCGCTAATGAAATTGGTGGCGGTTTTGTGGTAGTAGATTTGCCGATCGGTAAACAAGCAAAAGATCAAAAAGTTACCGACTATGTAATTGGAAATTTTTCCCCTGATGAATTAAAAAAACAAAAATTATATGCCGAAGCAATTGAAAAAAATATGAAGCACTTGGCTCAAGGACATTTTGGTAAATTTAATTTGGAAGTAGCAAATTATATAAAAAATGCCCACGGTAAAGCCAGTCCAACTAATGCTTCTGATACAATAGACAAAGCAATTAAACTTAGCGATGAAGTTGCTTTGGCGGAACATATTAAACATGATTTAGAAGAAAAAGATGACGTGGAGCAAGCCGCAATATTAACAAAAATATTAACCAAAACTTTTGACCAACATACATCCTTTAGTCTTACTAAATCAGTTTTAGATGAAATAAAAAAACGCGGTCTATTTGAAATTGTTATTGCAAGACAAAAAGAAGCGATTTTACCATTAAAAGAATTGATTTTGCATAGTGCCGTAAAAAATAGAGCCGGTGCGGAAAAAATGGAAATTTTGATGGAATATGGTTTTGGTGGATTAGTTGATGTTGCAAAGGATGGAATTACAGCCTTGGAAGAGGTACTGCAAAATCCTACTTTACCAAAAAAAGAAGCGCTGCAAATGTTTTGGCAAATGTATCATTACGCATCTGATCCTGGAAATATTGATAGATGTATCGCACTTGCCAAAGTACAAGAAAAACATTTTACCTTGAATAAAGAAATTGATATGGCTTCTGATATGGAAATTGCCAGGATGCTGCCTCATCGCTTACTAAAAGAATATCGCAATTATTTGGATTCAGATTTTCCGAAACCTAATATTTTCGTTCCTTATTATGATTATAAATGGGGAAGAGCGCCGGCCCAGGTTTTGCAAGACTTCTGCTGCGATTTAGTAAAACCGGATTATGATATTGCTGATGATAAATGGTTTGCTAGTGATGAAGCTTTGACGGAATTAAGAACAAAAATTGAAGCTCAAGTAGCGAGCTGCAACGGCTTCGTTGCGCTTGGCAATGATGCTAATATCGATCCGCGATTTTTTACTGAAGGCGGCGATAAAATCAATTTAACAAATTTTGATAATCGCAGGACTTATGTTGAAATGATTGGTCTGCAAGCAGCAATTAAAATGAACAAACCGATTTGGACAATTTGCGGCGGAACGCAAATGGCGGTTACGGCGCTCGGCGGCAAAGTCGGGCCAATTGATCCACCGCAAGATTTACGCGGCAAAGCAGATTTAATGAGAGTTGAAAGAGGAAGTGATTTGCATTTGGCAACGCATTCTAAAAAATCTGATAGAGGTGATGATCTGTTGGATACTACAAAAACCTGGAGCGCCCACTATCAAGGAGCTGCAGTTGAAAAAACTCCGGTTGATGATTTTTCATTTGCAAAACTTCCTGAAGAATTAACGGTAGTGGCAGTTTCTGCTACAAGCCCGCATATTCCAAAAGCCTATCAAATGGGTGATGATTTATTTATGCAAAGCCATTTAGAAGCAGATCCTTCAACAAATCCGGTAAGCCGAAATGCCATTGGCGGTTTCGTAAAAAGATGCCGGGAAAATTTAGCCGCAACTTACGGCAGCACTACAACAGACCCAGCCCCAAATCCCACCAGCAATAAAATACTAAAATTATTAGAAGAACGAATTAACCTCAGAGCCGCCGCAGGCGGTGCCGGTATCTAACCTCCCAAAAAAGGGGCCAGGCCCCTTTTTTGGAATCAATCGTTGAATTCACAAAAACAGAAATATAAAATGCCCGCACTTTCACTTTAATTTCCATAAAAATGACAAAAATTCTAATTACCGGCGCGCTAGGGCAAATCGGCTCGGAGCTTACTTTAGCGCTTAAGAAAATTTACGGCGAAAAAAATATTGTAACTTCCGACGTGCGCGAAAATGACAAGGTTGCTGCAGAATTTTTGCCTTACGAAAAGCTTGACGTGCTAGATAAATCAAGGCTTTACGAGATTGTTAAAAAACATGATATTAAAGTAATTTATCACTTGGCAGCTTTACTTTCAGCGACTGGCGAAAAAAATCCTAACTTATGTTGGGATATAAATATGAACGGACTTTATAATGTGCTTGAAGCCGCGCGCGAGTTAGGTGTGAAGCAAATTGTTTGTCCAAGCTCAATTGCAGTTTTCGGCCCGGAAACGCCGTCAATTATGACTCCGCAAGAAACTGTGATTATGCCAAAAACTATGTATGGTGTGACGAAAGCCGCAGGCGAGCTGCTTTGCGACTATTACGTTAAAAAATTCAACATCGACGTTCGCGGCATAAGATATCCAGGTTTGATAAGTTACAAAACGCCACCGGGCGGCGGAACCACTGATTACGCCGTAGAAATTTTTTACGAAGCAATCAAGAAAAAATCTTATCAATGTTTCTTAAAAGCCGACACAATTTTGCCAATGATGTATATGCCGGATGCCATTCGCGGCACGATTCAACTGGCCGAAACCGACTTTGCAAAATTAAAACATCACTCAAATTTTAACTTTGCCGGCATTAGTTTTTCTTGCGAAGAGTTGTTTAATGAAATTAAAAAACATATTCCGGAATTTACAATTTCTTACGTCCCGGATTTTCGTCAAAAAATTGCGGACTCTTGGCCGAAATCAATTGATGACTCGGCGGCTCGCGCTGAATGGGGTTGGAAGGTTGAGTATGATTTGGCGAAGATGACGGAAGATATGATTAAAAATTTAAAAATTATTTTGAAATAATTTTAAGCAGTCATGTTGAGCCTGTCGAAGCATGGCAACTCCGAAGCAAAAAATCATGCTTCGCCGCCCTTCGACAGGCTCAGGGTGACAAGCATGACATCGAGCATTTTATGAAAAAAATAATCTTCACAATCATTTTCTTTTTTCTAACAACTTCTGCCTTTGCCGCCAAAATCGACCTCAATCAAGTCCTTGGTGCTGTTGATTCCGCGAGTAACGGCAAAGTCAACAACCTTATGGATAAGATCGAAAAAAAAGTTGATAAATTTGATAAAAGATTCGACGAATATGACAAGAAAATTCAAGAAGCTGAAAAAGCCGCTGACAAAATTGTTAAAACGATTAACAGCTTAAATCAAAGTGAAATAATGAGATATGTAGAAATGGCGAAATATGCCGCTATTGCTTTAATAACACTTTTTTTATTATCGACAATTCTATCAATCGCGGTTTTAATCCAAACAATCCGCATCAAAAAATTGCTGCAAAGATAATTACAAAATATTTTTTACATCCTCACCATTCTTACGCGCTCTGAGCATTTCAACACGCTTTTGCATCATCTGATTAATTTTTTTCACGTTGCTACTGGTATTGTGAACAAAATAAAAAGGTAAAACCGAATGCAAAATCAACATTATCCCACACCAAGTAAGCCAAAGACCGGTAGTAAAAGCAAAAAGAAAATGTTCAAAAAAATTTTCCCCGGTGTCGTTTAAATGACGATTAAAAAAATTTATTTTTTTCATATTTTATTAAAACTAAAACTTATCAAATTTCTAAGGCCACCCTTAAAAATTTGATTTAATTTGACACCCTACTAACCTCAACAATCTTGCGCGAAACTCTTAGCGCCGACAAGATTTCCTCTAAATGATCGACATTTCTGATTTTAATATCAATCATTAATTCAAAATAATCTGCCGAACGATTTACAATTCGCAAATTTGTAATATTAACTTTTTTCTTAGCAATGATGCTGCTTACATCGGCAAGGCTTCCCGATTTATTTTCCACAACAACTTGAATTCTGCAATCATATAATTCATCACCAATTTCTTCATCACTTTTCCAACAAACATCCAAAATTCTTTGCGGATTAAGTGCTAAATTTCGTAAATTATGACAGGCCTGATTATGAATTGTTACACCAGTTCCCGTATTAATCACGCCAACGATAGAATCGCCCGGAATAGGATTACAACAGCCGCCAAAATGCATCGCCATACCATAAACTAAGCCTTCAATCGGCAAAGAATGCTTATTAATTTTTTTCTTAACTGTAGCCGATGGTTTTCCTTTTTTAATTTCATCTTTAAAATCCGGATAGGCCGCGCGTAGCACTTCGTTCCTAGAAATCAGGCCTTCCGCAACATGAGCGTAAACTTCCGAAATATTTTTGCGATGTAAATTCGGCAAAGCTTTTTCAATAATTTTATCGCTAATTTCTAAATTTTTTGAAGCAAAAAATTTATTTAAAATTACGCGACCTAAAGCCTGATATTCATTGAATTTTTCACTGCGAATAAAATTTTTAATCGCCGATTTTGCTTTGCTCGTAATAATAAATTGCAACCAGTTAGCAGAAGGCTTGGCAGCTTTTGAAGTAATGATTTCAATCTGATCACCATTTTCAATTTTTTGGCGTAGCGGCGAAATTATGCCATTAACTTTTGCCGAAACGCAATGATTACCAACTTCCGAATGCACCGCGTAAGCAAAGTCTACCAGGCTTGCACCAAGCGGTAAATTAAAAATATCGCCGCTAGGAGTGAAACAAAAAACTTCATCCTTATGCATTTGAATTTTATGATCTTTTAAAACCTCACTTGGATTTGAAGCATTTTCAAACAAACTAATAAGCTCGCGGATCCAGCGATATTGCTCATTTTCTGCGGTATTAAAATTTCTTTTACTTCTTTCTTTATAACGCCAATGCACCGCCACACCTAATTCCGCAACTTCATGCATTCTTTTATCCCGAATCTGAATTTCAATTTTTTTATTGAAAGGCCCTAAAGCCACTAAATGCAAGGATTGATAACCATTGTCTTTCGGTGTACTAATATAATCTTTAAAACTTCCCGGAATCATATTGTAAGTCGAATTAATAATTCCAAGCACGCGATAACATTCAGCAATATCACGCACCACAATACGGAAAGCCATAATGTCGGGCAAATTATGAAAGCCGACATTTTCATTTTTCATTTTTTGCCAAATCGAATATGGCGTTTTTTCACGACCGAAAAGTTCAAATTCAACTTTTTCCGTAGTTAATAAATTTTTTAAATCCTGCGTAACTTTGGTAATGATATCTTTTTTCTGCTCATATAATTCATTAAGCCGTGCCACTATGTAATTCCTGGATTCCGGCTCTAAAATTTCAAAAGATAATTCTTGAATTTCATCTTTAATTTTATTAAGTCCGATGCGCGCCGCGAGTGGAGCGTAAATCGTCAAACTTTCGCGCGCTTTTTTTATTTTCTTTTCCTTTGACGGCACATAAAAAAGCGTACGCATATTATGCAGCCTGTCCGCCAGCTTCACCAACAGCACCCGAATGTCTTCCGACATTGCAATTGTAAGTTTACGAAAATTCTCCGCGATTCTTTCGTCAGAAGGGATTGCCTCAATCTTGCCCAGCTTAGTTACACCATCAACCAACTTGGCTACATCTTCACCAAATTCTTTTTCAATATCTTCCAAAGTAATGTCGGTATCTTCAACAACATCGTGAAGCAGCGCAGTAATTATGCTGTCTTGATCTAGTTTTAAATCGATGAGAATTTCAGCAACTGCTAAAGGATGGGAAAAATATAAATCGCCGGAATGGCGTTTTTGATTGCCGTGAGCGGCTTTGGAAAATATATAGGCCTTCTGAACTAAGGCATGATCGACATTCGTATTATAAGATGCGATTTTTGCAATTAATTCAGAAGCAGAGATCATGCCATCTCTCTAGTCGTCAATATTAATATTTTCGTCAATAAAAGTATCATCTTTCAAAGCTATAGCCTGAGCTTCGATTTCTTCTTCAATTACCTCAGCAACACCGCTGTTTGTCGGCATAACTTCAATAATACCGCGGTTTTTAATTGAACGCACAATACTTTGTTTTACACCTTCAATATCAACCAAACCTTCAGCAATTTCGCGAAGAGAAATAACCGCCGGTTTTTCTCTGCGATCAAGAGAAGTTGCGGCTCCGGACAATATGCTTTTAGCGCGATTGCTTGCAACCAAGCAAAGCTCGAAACGATTTGGAACCACTGTAACACAGTCTTCAACGGTAATTCTTGCCATAATTGAATTGAATTTTTTTAAAGAAAAAGTAAGATTGGGAATAATATAAATATTCTTTGACAAAATCAACAAATAAATGACTAAAATCACAATTCATACTGCTGAAGAATTCGCTAAAATGCGCGCCGCCGGAAAATTAGCGGCAGAAATTCTTGATTTTATCACACCCTTTGTAAAGCCGGGAATTACAACGGACGAGCTTAATATTTTATGTCACAATAAAATTATCGAAAATGGCGCGATCCCTGCCCCGCTTAATTATAAAGGCTTTCCCAAATCAATTTGCACTTCAATAAATCACGTTGTTTGTCATGGAATTCCTAACGAAAAATCACTGAAAGAATCTGACATTTTAAATATTGATGTCACGGTAATTTTAGATGGCTGGCATGGCGACACCAGTCGCATGTATTATGTTGGCGAGCCATCAATCAAGGCTAAAAGATTAATACAAACAACTTATGAATGCATGATGCTTGGCATTGAACAAGTCAAAGCCGGAGCCTATCTAGGAAATATCGGCAATGCTATTCAAACTTACGCCGAAAAACAAGGCTTCTCCGTGGTACGCGATTATTGCGGTCACGGCATCGGCAAAATTTTTCACACTGAACCAAGCGTGTTGCACTACGGCAAAAAAAATTCCGGAATTATTTTGGAAGAAGGTATGTTTTTTACTGTTGAACCGATGATTAATGCCGGTGATTATGAAACAATTTTAAGCAAACATGATGGCTGGACTGTAACAACAAGGGATAAGTCTTTATCAGCACAATTTGAGCATACGATTGGTGTTACGGAGGATGGATGTGAAATTTTTACCGCTTCACCGAAAGGATTGGATTTTCCGCCTTATAGGATTTAAGTGCTCAAGTGCTCGGGTGCTTGCGCTTCGCCGGTGCTCGGGCCTTAGGTTAAAACTTATTACTCTCAACTTAGGCCCGAGCACTTGAGCACCAATAACTATATCTTCACTGAAATAGTAACAGCTCTTCTATTCTTAGCCCATGCTTTTTCATCATGACCTTTATCAGCCGGACGAGATTCGCCATAGCTTATGGTAGAAATGCGAGAAGCTTTAATTCCGTGATTTACAAGGTAAGTTTTAACCGCTTTAGCTCTTTTTTCGCCAAGCTTTTTATTGAAAGCAACAGAACCTCTTTCGTCGCAGTGACCTTCAATTTTAACTCTCAAACCTTTATCTTCGTTCAACCAAGGCAATACTTCTTTTTCAAGAGATGCCAAAGCATCGCTTCTGATATCAGAGCTATTATAATCAAAAAATACAACTTTTTGATCCTTAGTGTTTTCAATGCTAACTTCTTGCTTTACTTCTTTAGCCTCATTATTTTTTTGAGCTAGTTTTGAGCTACAACAAGACACTGCAAAAAGCACCAAAAACAATATTCCTATTTTTTTCTGTAACATAAATTTAAAAAAATTAATTTGTAAAAAAGGTGGGTCATAAATTATGAACATTAAAAATTTTTCAGCAAGTAAAATAATGATTTCGCTAACAATCTGTTACATCGCGATACTAGCTTTTTTATTTTTTTTCCAAAGAAACTTACAATATCATCCAAGCGGCGAGGTAGTAAAACCAAGCGACATGAGTGATTTTCAAGATAAGATTTTAACAACTAAAGATAGAGTAAAAATTCTTGCTTGGTACAAAAAAATAGAAAATGCCAAGGCTGTTCTTTATTTTCACGGCAATGCCGGAAATTTGAGTGAACGCTCTGCTATGTTAAAAAAATTTTCCGATAATGGTTTTGCGGTAATGGCAATTTCTTATCAAGGCTATCCGGGCAGTCAGGGCAAGCCTTCCGAGGCCGGTTTAATAAATGATGCGAAAGCTGCTTTACAATTTTTATTAGATGAAGGCTATAAATTAGATAACATAATTTTCTTCGGGGAATCGCTTGGCTCAAGCGTTGCTGTGCAACTTGCCGCAGAATTTACACCGCGCGCCGTAGTTTTGGAAGCGCCTTTTGCAACTGCTTACGATATAGGACAAAAACGCTATCCATTTGCTCCGGTGAAACTTTTATTGCATGACAAATTCGAATCAATCAAGTTTGCCCCAAAAATTTCCGCACCGGTTTTAATTTTGCACGGCACCAAGGATTTAGTGGTTCCATATGAAGAAGGCCAAAAACTTTTTGCTGCAATTAAATCGAAAAAAAGATTGGTAACAATTGAAGATGCCGGCCATTTGCACTTTGGTGAGGATTTTGTAGTTGAGAGAGTTAGGGAGTTTTTAGAGTAAGTGGGTTTTTGTAAATGATCGTCCGGAACCTGATTTTAAGTATTTCTCAAAAGATATAGATTTTTTCTCATCAGGAAAAGCGCAGTAAAATTCTAGCTTCCAAGGCATGTATTTTGAAGTGTGATTTGATGCGCCAGAATTGTGTATTTTAAGTCTAGATTTTAGATCGGATGTGTGGCCGATGTAGATTTGAGTAGGACTTGAGATGGATTTTTGAGTAGGACTTGAGATGGATTTTAGAATGTAGGTGTAGTACATTTGGACTTAGTATGTGTGTGGATTGGAAATGGTATGGAGTTTTTATATAGAAGCCCTCCTTCGCCAAGGCTACGGCGGGCAGCCTACGCTCTAACAATCTTGCGCCTATCAGTCCAACCCTCCAGGCTGGCCTGCCAGCCGAAGCTCGCAAGAGCGTAGGCTGGTGGAGATAAGGAGGCTCGAACTCCTGACCCCCTGCTTGCAAAGCAGGTGCTCTACCAACTGAGCTATATCCCCTTGTAAAAAAGAGGCTCGCATATTAGAGGTGAAAATTTTTTTGTCAAATCAAAATCTTTTAAAATAAATTTTTATATAAACTCCACAGTCACCTTAAGCCTGTCTCCATAGTCACCCTGAGCCTGTCGAAGGGTGTGTCACACTCCGAATCTTAACACACCCTTCGACAGGCTCAGGGTGACTATGGAGAATTTGTTGTAATTTAACCAATTAAAAAATCCTTGTAATTTTCACCACACTTCTATTTACTAACCGACTTCAAATTATTTTACAAAAATGCAAAAATTCACAACACTTACCTCAGTTGCGGCCGCGATGCCGCTGATTAATATCGACACCGATATGATAATTCCCAAACAATTTCTTACTACAATTGAGCGCACCGGGCTTGGTAAAAGCCTGTTTTTCGAGATGCGCTATGATTTACAAGGTAATGAAATTCCTGATTTTGTTTTAAACAAATCGGCTTTTCGCCATGCTAAAATAATTGTTGCAGGTGACAATTTCGGTTGCGGTTCAAGCCGTGAACATGCACCTTGGGCATTGCTTGATTTTGGAATTAATTGCGTAATTGCGCCATCTTTTGCCGATATTTTTTTCAATAATTGTTTCAAAAATGGCATCTTACCTATCAAATTGCCGCAAGACTCCGTAGATGAATTACTCGCTATTGCTAAAGAAGAAAATAACAGCATTACTATTGATTTGCCGAAACAAGAAGTTCGTGCCGGAAATAAAATTTACAAATTCGAAGTTGATGCTTTCAGAAAACATTGTTTAATCGAAGGATTAGACGATATAGGCTTAACTTTGCAAAAATCAGATAAAATCCAGGCCTTCGAAGAACACAATAAAAACGTGACTCCGTGGCTTTATTAATTTTTATTTTTTAAAAACTATGACAATTCTACAAGGAAAAAAAGGTCTAATCATGGGCGTTGCAAACAACCGCTCAATTGCTTGGGGCATTGCCGAAGAAGCTAAAAAATATGGTGCGGAACTTGCTTTTACTTATCAAGGTGAAGCTTTACAAAAACGGGTGGAGCCTCTTGCTGCTTCGATCGGCTCTGATATTGTTCTTCCTTGCGATGTAACTGATGCCGAATCTATTAAACAAGTTTTTGCCGAATTAGAAAAAAGATGGGGCAAATTGGATTTCTTGGTTCATGCCATTGCTTATTCTGACAAAGAAGAATTGCGCGGTAAATATTTAGATACCAGCCCGTCTAATTTCGCCAACACCATGAATATTTCAGCATTTTCTTTGGTGTCAGTTGCTAAAGGCGCGGAAGAATTATTTAAAAAAGCCGGAGGTGGCAGCATCATCACTCTCAGCTATTACGGCGCCGAAAAAGTTATGCCGCATTATAACGTAATGGGTGTTGCTAAAGCGGCTTTGGAAGCAAGCGTGCGTTACCTTGCCATGGATATGGGTAAAGACAATGTTCGCGTCAATGCAATTTCTGCCGGCCCGGTTAAAACCTTGGCGGCCAGCGGCATTGGCGACTTCCGACTAATTTTCAAATGGAACGAATATAATGCGCCACTTCGTCGCAACATTACACTGCAAGATGTCGGCGGTGCCGGTGTTTTCTTGCTTTCTGATCTAGGAAATGGCGTAACCGGCGAAACATTACACGTTGATGCCGGTTATCACGTAGTTGGTATGAAAGCTCCGGATGCTCCGGATTTGAGTATCGTGAAGGATTCGGAGTAATTTTTAGGTGCTTGGGTGCTCAAGTGCTCGGGTGCTCAGGCAAAAAACACCTCGAGCACCAGCGAAGCGCAAGCACCCGAGCACTCGAGCACCTATTTTATCATGTTCATCAATCATCAACCATTCCTAATAATCATCTCTTCCCCTTCAGGTGCCGGAAAATCAACGCTCTGTAAGATGGTTGTACAAAATGATCCTTTAATAAAAATTTCCGTTTCAGTAACTACACGCCAAAAAAGACCGCAGGAGATTGAAGGACAGCACTATTATTTTGTTACTCCTACAGAGTTTGAAACAATGCAAAAAAATAATGAATTCTTGGAATATGCCAATGTGTTTGAGAATCATTATGGCACGCCAAAAAAAATGGTTGAGGAAGAATTAAAAAACGGCAATTGCGTGCTGTTTGACATTGACTGGCAGGGAGCTCGCCAAATTAAAGAAAAATATAATAAAGATTCCGTTGTATCAATTTTCATTTTACCGCCATCAAAACAGGAATTAGAACGCCGCCTACGCGCACGCGCTTCCGACCCGGAAGAAATCGTGCAAGGTCGCATGAAAAAAGCCCATGCCGAAATTAGTCATTTTGCTGAATATGATTTTGTTTTAGTAAATGATGATTTAAATAACACCTATCAAAAAATCCGCGCCATTATTGAGTCTAAGCGCATTTTACGTTACGAGAAATCTGACATTTATAAATTTGTTGAGCAGTTTTAATGAATTCACTTTTTGATACCGCAGTACAATTACTAATCGCCTTCATCGACAAAATCGGTTATCTTGGAATTTTTCTTGGCATGTTTTTGGAAAGCACTGTCGTGCCGATTCCAAGCGAACTAATCATGATCCCGGCCGGAATCAGCGCTGCCAATGGTGGATTCAATATTTATTTAGCAGTAATTCTTGGAATTTTAGGTAATGTTTGTGGTGCAATTTTTTCTTACTATTTAGCCGCAATAATCGGTCGCACAATTTTATTTTATATCGGAAAATATTTTTTCGTAAAAGCTGAAACAATCATCAAAATCGAAAGCTTTTTTAAAAATCACGGACCAATCTCAATCCTTATTGGGCGACTATTGCCGGGATTTCGTCATTTTATTTCCTTGTTCGCCGGAATTGCTAAAATGGATATAAAATATTTTATTTTATACACCGTAATTGGCTCATCAATCTGGACAAGTGTTTTGGCTTTTTTGGGATATTTAATCGGCGAAAATCAAGATGCAATTAAGGAATATTTGCACGCAATAATTATTATTTGTGCAGTAGTTTGTATTTTGGTTTTGACTGTTTATTTTTGGATTAAGAAAAGAAAAATTACAGGCCTTGCTATAAATGCTGACTCGCGTTGTCCTTAAACATCCTTAAGGACTCGTCAATTACATGATGCTACAATTATCTTTAACACGCTTAACTGCCCCAGAAATGGCATTACTTATACTGAATCCGGTATTAGAATTTTCCGCGGTTACCTTATGCTCATCTTCCACTGCAGTATCTATCGCTTCAATTTCTATATCAGTATCTTCCGTAAAATCTACTTCATATCCCCCTAAATCCTCATTCTCATCCGCCTCAGTTTCTACGATTTGATCTTTGGGAGATTCCACTTCATCGCTTTCTTTTTGATCCTGATTTTGTTTAGCATCACCATAAATCCTATCAGCTTCCTTTTTATCTATTTCAATGCCAAAAGAATTATCTTCGTCACCAAATTTAAGTATTTCATCTTTCATGCTTACATCTGAAGTGGTCGGCATTCTTTTAGCTTGACCACTATTTTCATCTTCTTCGTCTGATGTAAAACTTGCATCATATGTTTCACTAGGAGTTGCAACAGATCGCCCATTCCCGCTCTCCATTAAAGACATTAAACCTTCAACAGCTTCTTCCACCAAAGAAACGTCAGTTTTTAACAAAGGAAGCGAGGCAGAGTTAATTCGTTGCTTTGACAGTGCATAATTTTTCAAAAAGGATGAAAAAAACTCTTGATCAGAAATATCAGTTGGTTTGTTTAAACGTTTACGTCTATATTGCGAGCAAATACTTAGAAAAAACTCTGTCCTTTTAGTGAAATCTTCTATTCCTGCAACTTTGCTGCTGACTGTCCTTACCTCAGGATCATCATACAGATTTAAA
Source organism: uncultured Rhizobium sp. (assembly GCA_964506725.1). GTDB lineage: Bacteria > Pseudomonadota > Alphaproteobacteria > Rickettsiales > UBA1997 > UBA2645. Next base: position 4,170 of record CAZDLU010000026.1, on the reverse strand, counting down.
GAAATGATATAATTAATAAAAGCCAATGGGTCAGGGGCAATGCTATGTTGGTTTCCTTTTTCGTCTTTAAGTAAATACCTACCTTTATTATCTGTATCAATTTCCAATTTAAATCCGAATAAATCAACTGCCTTTTTCCTGCTCTCAAAAGGAATTCTTACATAGGCTTCTCTTTTGCGTTTTCTAGGTGGAGGAGCACCATCATTAGATTGCTGCACACCGAAGTTCTTATAAGATCTCTTTAATCTATGCCCAGGCCCTAAACGACCCTTTTCCTCTATCTCCTTTATCCTATCTTTTAAAAATGATGTAAGAAAATCACTTTCGGGAATGGTTTTATCGCGCTTTTGATATAACCTTCTAAATTGAGAACAAACACTTAAAAAAGAGTCTATCTTTACCTCAGGATCTTCAATAGCTGAAATTTTTTCTCCCAATGCTTTTACATTCGGATCATCATAAAAATTTAATGCAACAATATGATTAATAAGATGCAGCGGATAATAAGTTATTGCACGGGTATAATCATGCTCTTTATCTACGAGCAGGAAGTCATACGATTCATCGAAGGTATATGGATCCAATTCAAGCCCAAATAAAGCAACAGCCCTTTTTCTATTATTACTTACCTCAGACTGAGGTTTATAGTCATTGTAATTTTCTGAAAAAGCACCAGCCGCTTGTCTATGATTACTTGGCTCAGGTGTATAATCAATGTCATCTTCTAAAAAAGCACCAGCTCCTGAAGCCGGGTGATAAGTATCTTTATCCATCGCAGAATAGGCATCAAAGTCTAAATTGATTTGCTTATTTAAGTCATCGACACAAAAATCTATAAAATTTTTAGGAATATCTTCTGTACGAGAGCTTGACGGAGCAAAAACAAATTTGTCATATATACTATTTATTTTAGACCAATATTCAGGATATGTTTTAAATATCTCACAAAGCCGAACAAAAGATTTGTCACTAATAACTTTATTATCAATATTTACAAAAATATCTGCTACTTCATCTCTTATTCTTATCACATCATCTACCTGAGAATCCAACACTATCGGAGATACTAACAAAGAATGTCCTTCAAACTTTGCTACGGATCCCAGCCCTTCACAAATTCTTTTTATTTTGTCTTTGCGATTTTCTGATAATGAGGGAATTGACATTTTTTATAATAATTACTAGTCACCTTTAACAAAGGTATTGATGCTTTTTATTATACGCCTTTTTATTAATGTCCACAATTTATTAGCAGATTCACGAAACCATCCGATAAGAATGATAAGCAAGCCGTTGAATTAGTTAAAGATTACAAATGCTTTTACATCAATTCAGCAACCAAACTACTAGGTCGCGATTTTACAACCCTAACTTCCGCAATTTTTCCCATATATTTTTTCGCTTCTTCTTCATCTTTCACATCCACAATAACTGATTGTAACCACGGCGATTTGCCCCAAAGTTGTAATGACGATTTTGGCGCTTCTTTTTCAAATAAAACCGCCATTGTTTGGCCTTCAAATTTTTTATTAAATTCAATTTGTTGTTCAGTTAAAAGTTTTTGCAAACGCGCTAAGCGTTCATCCTTTACACTTTCTTCAACCTGAATTTTCGCATCATGTGCCGGTGTTCCCGGGCGCGGCGAATATTTGAAAGAATAGCATTGCGCAAAACCGATTTTCTTAACTAAATCTAAAGTATCTTCAAAATCCTTATCCGTTTCGCCGGGAAAGCCAACAATAAAGTCAGACGATAAACCCATGTCTGGCCTAGCCTGGCGCAGTTTTTCAATAATTTTAAAATAATCCTGACGCGTATGTTTGCGATTCATGCCTTTAAGTACGGAATTAGAACCCGCCTGCACCGGCAAATGTAAAAACGGCATTAATTTTTCAATATCACGGTGAGCGTAAATCAAGTCGTCCGACATGTCGCGCGGATGGGAAGTTGTGTAGCGAATTCTTTTAACTTCAGGAATTTCCGCAATCTTTTCAATAAGTTTTGCCAAGCTTGCCGAATTACCATTTTCATCAATTCCGTGAAAAGCATTAACATTTTGGCCTAAAAGATAAATCTCACTAACACCTTGTTCCGTAAGGCGCTTGGCATTATCAACAATTTTTGCAACCTCGCGCGAATACTCGGCACCGCGCGTGTAAGGCACAACACAAAATGTACAAAATTTGTCGCAACCTTCCTGCACGGTAACAAAGGCTGAGGCCCCTACTCCAGCCTTGCTTTGCGGCAAAACATCAAATTTATCATTGGGAGAAAAATCCAAATTAATTTGTTTTTTGTTTTCACGGATAACCTTTCCAACCAGATCCGGTAAGGTTTGATAGCTTTCCGGGCCCACAACAATATCAACAACATTTGAGCGCTTAAAAATTTCTTCACCTTCCGCCTGCGCAACACATCCGGCAACCGCCACAATCATATCCCCCTTTTTTTCCTTATGCGGACGAATACGACCTAAATCAGAAAAAAGTTTTTCCGAAGCTTTTTCACGAATGTGGCAAGTATTGATAATAACCATATCCGCACCTTCCGGCGTTTCCGAATTTTCATAACCAACCGCCATCATTAAATCTTGCATACGATCGGAATCGTAAACATTCATTTGGCAGCCATATGTTTTTATGTGTAGTTTTTTCATGCTTTAATTCCCATAATCGTCACCACGTCAAAACTCGCAGCAACCTTGCCATCGTTAGTTCCGTAGAGTCTAACATAAGTTTCCTTTAATTCATCTAAAAACTTTTTGGTGATAAATTTTTTACTGCGTTTTACTAAAAAATTGCCCTGTCCCATTGCCTTTAAATCATAAAGCAAATTTAGCGGATTTTGATATTCGATCGTTATTCTTTCAACTGATGAAAGAGGATTGACGAAACCAGCTTTTTGTAAGAGCGCCGCTGCAGTTTTTACATCAATTGTCGGTGCCACGCGCGGCGAAATTGCGCCATAAATTTTATTTTCAACTTCATATAAAACGCGGCGTAATTCATGCAAATTTTCTTCACCGAAAAAAGCTGCAATAAATACTCCTTGCGGCTTTAAAATTTCTTTAATTTGTAGCAAAAATTGCGGAATTTGATTAAGGAAGTGAAAATTTAAATTGCTGATTATAAGATCAAAACTCTGCGGTTCAAAGGGCAGAAATTCATCATCGCCAACTTTTTTTTCACCATTTATGAAAAAATTTCCGGATTCAATTGTTAGAATATTTTTAAAGTCGCGCTCTAACAGCGAAAGATTTTCTTTTATGCGCTCTAGCACTTCCTGATGCATGAAAGATCGGCCACTGACGCGCCTTTGCGCCATTTGCAAAATTTTACGATCAAATAAATTCTCCGACATCATGTTTAAAATATTAAAAAAAATCCTAGCGATTTTTTTCCCCAATCAATGTCTTTCCTGCAAAAACATAATCGACGACAAAGCCCTATTTTGTAGCACTTGCTGGGTTAAATTGCAATTTATAACTGATCCGAAATGCAAAATCTGTTCTTATCCTTTTGAAGTTGAATTGCTTGGAAGTGCAGCAAATATGCCATGCGCCAGCTGTTTAAAGAAAAAACCGTCATTTGATAAAGTAGTAACGATTTTTTACTACAACGAAATAATCAAAAAAGTAATTACCGATTTTAAATATTACGACCAAACTTTTATTGCTTATAAATTAGCAAAATTACTTGCGAACAAAATCGCGCCAGAGCTTGAAAATATCGACTTGATAACAATCGTTCCGCTTCACATCAATAAATTAAAAAAACGCAAATTCAATCAAACCGCGCTTTTGGCTAAACAAATTTTGAAATTAAATAAGAGAAAAATTCCGCTTTATAATAATTTAATTTTTCGTACCAAAGACACTCAAATCCAAGCCAGACTTACGAGCAAACAGCGCCGCAGCAATATTAAAAATGCTTTTGTGTTAAATAAAAAATATCAGGATTTAGTAAAAGATAAAACCATTTTGCTGCTTGATGACGTGATGACAACGGGTTCAACGATTGAAGCTTGTGCAAAAATTTTGAAGAAACGCGGAGCGAAGAAAATTGTGATCTTGACTTTAGCAAGAACTGCCAAGGGATTTAAAAGAAAAAATATTTAAGGCATAATTAAAAAAATGTGATGCTGTTTTCTCCTCCGATTCTTACTCCCATC
>CAZDLU010000025.1:0-26644 GCA_964506725.1 uncultured Rhizobium sp. | reverse complement strand
ATTTGACTGAATGCAAGAGGTTTTTGGGATTTTTTGTTAAGCGCGACTGGGGTTATATATATTGCTTCTCAATATTCTGTGCTCAATTAAGAATCTGCCATTTGCCGCATGTTCTCTAACTTCCGACTCACTCAAAAGCGTAATCCCTAAATCAAATACAAGCTTACGATAATTTTGAAATGCTCGCCCATCTCTATTCATTTTACCATAGCACATATATAGCGCGTTAAAGGCCGATATTTTTTCCCCGATATCGTCGCTTTTAAACGCCGCAAACATTGCACTTTCTGCCTCATCAGGAATTTTGTCCCGAACCCCCTGATCCCAGTCAGTTGGCTTACGAAAACCTAGAGCTTTAACCACTTCCGTAAAAGATTTATCACCATCGCCAACCACAACACTTTCCGGCTCAATAAATACCGGCGGAAAAAACATTCTGCGCAACTCACGCTTTAAGACATCATCCGGCAAATAAAAAGCAAAATATTCATCAACCAAATTTGCCCAATCATGCATATCAAGATCTTCATGCTGAGCAATTAAAGATTTTGCTTTTAATTCTTCGCCAAGAATATCTCTAGCATCATAAAGTACCGAAGCTAATGACTTATCCTCGCCGTCAACATAATAGCCAGCAGGCAAAGTTGTTTTGCCGCTGATCTCACCGGTAACAACTCTGCCATCATCAAGCGTAACTGAATATTGATTTTCTCCGGCACTCTTAGTACATGTCACATCTCTTCCGGCAATTTTATATCCGGCCTCAGTTTGCTTAACTTCTATAAAGCAAGCTTTCCCTACCCCATCAGAATAACGCAGTCTAGAGCGCTCATCATATTTTTTACATCTTTTACCATCTTCTTTTCTAATGTAATGATGTAAACCGTCTTTTAGAAAAAGTTTACCCTCAAGATCATAAGCGCAATCAGCTTCACCCTCCTTAATCGGCCTTCTTTTTACGAAAGAAACTAACTCATCTATTTCATTATCCGTCGCCTTGTTAACTTCCTCTTGTAATCTCTTGTTATATTCGCGATATAATTTCCATTTATTTTCGAAGCTACATAAATGTTCGTTGTTAAAAGCACTCGAATTATAAGCCGCCGTTTCGTCATTATTTTCTCCAACCGCGTAACGCAAAACTTCTTGCAGATGCACATCGCCAGCTCTAAGTGACATTGAATATTTATTAATCACCCGATCATGCGCCGTCATCACTAAATCATCCGAATAAGATATATCAGCGCCCGCATCAAGCTTAGTCATAGAGTTCATCAACTTGATCTTAAAGCCGTCAAGACAGGCATTATACGAACCTTCTTGCCGCAAAACATCAAGAAAACCACTTTTAATATTATCCAATTTTTCTCTATCATCTAACTTGGTCAAGCGATAGCAATAAGTCATAAACATTTGCAGCGCCACCTTTACCCCGCTATTCAAACCGCGCGCTTGGCGTTTTAAATATTCTCTAAAATCACCGCCGGCGGCAACTTCAGGAATCTGATCTTTAATAGTCGGAAGCAAGGAAAGGCAATGATTTAAAACACTATCAATTTCAGAATTGGAAATAGCGCGCTGCGCCGATAATATTGCATCAAATGGCGCTCTTGATCGGCGCTCATCAGCATCGCCGCCCACTTCACGCATTCTTCTTTGCTTATCGTTAACCAGTTTTATTACTTGCAACCTATTGTATTTCTTCATATAAAAAGAGAAAATTAAATTGAGTTCCTGCTTTTAAGAAACAACAACGATTAAGTCAAGCAATGGCTATATTTTACCATCTCTATTCTCACAAAATATTTTTTTGGCTTTTCTTTTTTACCTTTGTTTTGCAAGTGGGTTTTTGGTATAAAACTGAAAAAATTAAACCGGATTTTGAAATTGTACCTCCGGCACCAAGCCGCTATTTAACTGAAGCCGCGTCATTTGGTGATAAGGAATTTTTATTTCGTACTTTAGGTTTAAGATTGCAAAATTCTGGCGATGTTTTTGCCGGATTTGTGGCGCTGAAAAATTATGATTACAGCCGCATTTATCAATGGCTCACGGCACTTGATGCTTTGAATGAAAAATCAAATTTTACGCCGTCGCTAGCGAGTTATTATTATTCACAAACGCAAAATCAAAATGACGTGCATTACGTTGTGGACTATCTTGAAGAGCGTGTCGATCGCGATGTTAACCAAAATTGGTGGTGGGCTTTTCAGGCGATTTATTTGGCGAAAAATAATTTGCACGACATGCCGCGCGCCCTTGCAATTGCTGATAAATTGAGCAAAAATAATGCGGCGAATGCACCGCTTTGGACTAAACAAATGCCGGCTTTTTTATACGAAGAAATGGGTAATGGCTGCATGGCTTTTGGTGTGATTGAAAAATTATTGCAGGAAAGCCAAAGTGGCGCACGCCAAATTAGCGTGGCGGAAATGAATTTCATGCGCTATTTTATCAATGAGCGTTTGAAAAAATTAAAATCGCAAAAATTTGATCCAAGAAAATGTCCAAAGATTTAAATGTCATGCTGAGCTTGTCGAAGCATACTAACGATTCCGAGATGTCATGCTTCGACAGGCTCAGCATGACGATTGCAATTGCCCTAAAAGAAGATGCCGCGCTAAATGACGTGACATCAGATTTGACAATAGCTGACGACAGTTTGCTAAATTTCCAGATTGCGCCCAGACAAGACATAATTTTTTGCGGCTGCGAAATAATCACCGAAGTTTTCTTGCAATTAAAACAAAATAAAAAATTTAAAAACGCTAAATTAGATTTAAAATTTTTTGCAAAAGATGGTGATGTAATAAAAGCCAAGAAGCCAATAGTTACCGGCTTCGGTGACGCTAAATTAATTTTTGCCGGCGAAAGAGTTATTCTAAATTTGCTGCAACATTTAAGCGGAATTGCTACTTTAACTAATGAATTTGTTAAAAAATTAAATAATAAAAAAATTACGATTTTAGATACCAGAAAAACTTTGCCTGGCTTACGCACCTTACAAAAACAAGCTGTTGCGGCGGGTGGCGGAAAAAATCATCGCTTTAATTTGGAAGATATGATTTTGATAAAAGATAATCACATTGCTGCTGCGGGCTCTGTTTCCAGGGCTTTAGAACTTGCCAAAAAATCCGGCAAAAAAATCGAAATTGAATGCGATAATTTTAAACAGGTCGAAGAAGCAGTAAAATCAAGCCCCGACGTCATCATGCTTGATAATATGAGTCCGGCTGAAATTAAAAAATGCGCCGAAATAATTAGAAAAGACAAAAAAATAAAAATCGAAATCTCCGGCGGAATTAATTTGGAAAACATAAAAAACTTCACCAAGCTCGACATCGACTTCATCTCAATCGGTGCTTTAACACACTCGGTTAAGGCCGTAGATATTGGGCTGGATATAATTAAAACCAGAAACAAATGACTTACAACATACCGCAACTTCCGCTTATCAAAAGTTTCGACACTAAAGAAATTTTAAAAAAATTAACTAAAGCCCATCAAGCTTTGGCCGAATTAAAAGGCGTAACCGCCATTGTCCCAAATCAAAATATTTTGCTTAACACCTTGTCACTGCAAGAAGCAAAAGATAGCTCAGCAATTGAAAATATAGTCACAACTGATGATGAACTATATAAAAGTGATGCTGCAACTAATAGTTTCGCGAGCCCAGCAGCAAAAGAAGTTTACAATTATGTCGCCGCTTTAAAACATGGTTTTGAAGAAATTAAAAAAACCGAATTACTAACCAATAATTGCATATTAGAAATTCAAGCGAGGTTAGAAGAAAATAAAGCCGGCTTTAGAAAATTGCCCGGAACTGCTCTAAAAAATGATCGAACCGGAGAAATAGTTTATATGCCGCCGCAAGATTTGGCGCAAATTCAGGTGCTTATGTCCAATTTAGAAAAATTTATAAATGATGATGAAGTTTCTGATTTGGACTCGCTGATAAAAATGGCAATAATTCACCATCAATTTGAAACCATTCACCCATTCTACGACGGCAATGGTCGGACTGGCAGAATCATTAATGTTTTATATTTGGTAAAACAAAAGTTGCTGAATAGTCCGGTTCTTTATTTGTCGAGCTATATCAATCAAAATAAAGCTACTTATTATAGATTATTGCAAAAAGTCCGCAATGAAGATGCCTGGCATGAATGGATTTTGTTCATTTTAGAAGGAGTGGAGAAAACTTCACATCAAACCACAAAATTAATTCACGGCATAAAAAATCTTATGCAAAATCACAAGGAAAAAATGCGGTCTGAACTGCCCAATATGTATAGTCAAGACTTGATCAATACTATATTTAGCCATCCTTACACCAAAATTGATTTTGTGGTCAGAGAATTAAGAGTCACTCGCCTTACTGCAGCGCGTTATTTAAACGAGTTAACCCGCATAGGATTAATGCATAAAGAGAAAAAAGGTCGTGAAAGTTATTATATAAATATTGAGCTTTTTAAACTATTTGTTGATGGCTCATATAAATAATAACGTGATTTTCTATACATATTATTCTGATATGTATAGAAAAAGCCGATTTTCTATACATATTATTTCGATATGTATAGAAAAATATCAGTTTATATGCAAAACATCTCCGTTTTCAACTTCATCAAACACAATCTCAAGCCTTTCAAATTCTATCTCGCGCTCCATTTATTCGTTATAACTTATGGCGCGATTGACATTTCGCTGTGGCCTTATCTTTCCAAATTATTAATCGACAAACTAGCAACCGCGCCGCGCGAAAGCATATTTGATGAAGCTTTTACTCCGGCTTTATTGTTGATAATTTTTACGATTTTACCCGGTTTTATTTGGCGAATTTCGGATTTCGCTTGGCTTAAAATGGCGCCGCTTTTGAAGAAAAAAATTACTGTCGAAAATATGCAATATTTGATGCAGCATTCACAAAACTTTTTCCAAAGTAACTTTTCTGGAGCTTTAACAAATCGCGTCAAAGAGCTTGCTACCTGCACCCACAATCTTTTAGAAACCGCGCTTTATAATTTTTTAAAAGTTTTTTTAAGTCTAATAATTGCTTTCATCACGCTTTATTCGATCCACAAAATCTTTGCTTTAGGAATTGTTTTATGGGCGATTTTATTCATTATTTTAGCAATTCGCGCCGCCAAATTAACCGACAAAATGTCAGCCGATATTGCCGATCAATCTTCAAAAATTACCGGTTGTTTGGTCGATATTTTAAGCAATATCAGCAACATCAAATTTTTTGCAAGTGCGACAAAAGAAAAAGGCAATGTTGAAAAAATATGCGATGAATACACTACTCTTTCTAGGAAGCGTAATTGGTTTTTGTTAAAATTTTTTACAATTCACGGCATAACTTTTTCGGTTTATTTTGTTTTCTGCATCACCACTTTGCTTTATTTATATTCTAAAAATTTAGTGACATTGGGCGATTTTATGATGTTGTTTACTATCAATAATTGGCTAATTCATGAAATGTGGATCGCGGCCGGGCAAATGCGCAATTATTTAGAAAATTTAGGCACCATCAAACGCGCCATCGCTACCATCCATCAACCCTTGGAATTAAAGGACGGCGAGCGCATTTTGGAAATCAATAAAGGCGAAATTATTTTTGAAAATGTTGATTTCTTTTACAAAAATTCCAAACAACTTTTTTCCAACACTTCAATAAAAATTAAAGCCGGCGAAAAAGTTGGTTTGGTAGGCCATTCCGGCGGCGGCAAATCAACTTTTATCAATTTAATTTTGCGTTTTTACGATATTAATTCCGGCCGCATTTTGATTGACGGGCAAGATATTTCACAAGTTACACTTGATTCTTTGCACCAAGCAATTGGCGTCATTCCGCAAGATCCATCCTTGTTTCATCGCACTTTAATAGAAAATATTTCTTACGGAAAAAATGAGGCCAGCCCCGAAGAAATTACTGCCGCCGCAACAAATGCCCACGCCGATATTTTTATCAAGCATTTAGAAAGTGGTTATGATTCGCTAGTCGGCGAGCGCGGCATAAAATTATCGGGAGGCCAACGCCAACGCATCGCCATCGCCCGCGCTTTCTTAAAAAACGCGCCGATTTTAATTTTGGATGAAGCCACTTCCGCCCTTGATTCCGTAACAGAAAACATCATTCAAGACAGCTTGAAAAATCTCATGCAAAATAAAACCACACTAGTAATTGCGCACCGTCTTTCGACCTTGAAAATCATGGACAGAATTTTAGTTTTTGAAAAAGGCGAAATCGTCGAAGACGGCTCGCATCAACAACTTCTGGCGCTCAACGGCCATTACAAAAAATTATGGGAAGCACAAGTCGGCGGAATTCCAAGCGTTGATATTACTAATGCCGAAGCATTTTTGATTTGCGGCGAGACCGAGGAGGAGGTTGACATTAAGTAATACCAATCTAAAACTGCCCCAAAAATTTACAGCTTATGGAAGCGGAATTAAAAATATTGTTAAATTTACTAACCAAAAGAGAAAGTTTAGATGATTTTTTATCAAGGCTGGAGAGGCCGGTGTTGGTAGACGGCGTTGAAAAAACATTTCATAGCACTCAAACATACCTGGATTTAGATGCAAAATGTTTTGCCATGCGTTATATCCTAGGAAAAAGGGCTTTCTCAAAAAGTGATGCGGCTTTTTTGAGACAGCGCATTAAATCAGTTGAATCAGCCCGCGATAGAAAAGCTCCTACACCAAAACCCAACTCTTTTAGCAAACTCATCGAAGACATCGATGGAAATGTTTCCGAATTTGACGATGAAGAAAAAAATGCTACAAGACTATTCATAGACAGTTATATTGCAAAAGAAGCCGAAACGGATCCCAGATGAGTTGCCCTCAAAACAAAACTATCTCCTTCAACAGGAATTGCTGCCAGAAAATCGGACGAGGCTTCTATCGAGGCTCCAATAAAAGATCCGGAGAAAGAAAAAGATTGCGTTATTCAATAGAATTATGCCGAGCTTTGACAAAGCACGCTAGAGCCAGATCATTATAAAATTACAGCGTCAAAACCAACTTATCACGATAAAATTCATAGCGACTAAACTGGCGCAAAAAATGCATGCCGAGCAGCGAAATTCCCATGTCGGCGTTGTTTACCGAGGCTTTTACATCATGAAATTTTATATCACCGATTTCAATTTCACGCAATATTACTGAAGCGCCCCAAGATACGCCGTTCGCGGTTTGGTAAGGTCTGTTGAAGGTTAAGTTTTTGACATCAAGGCCGATTCTTTTGGCTTCAGAAATATTGATCGTGATGTCGCTTGCTCCGGTATCAATCATAAAGCGCACCGGCACGGAATTAATTTTTAGATCAATATAAAAATGACCGTCCTCAGCAATATTTATTATGATTTTATTATCAATAATTTGCGCAGTTGTTGGACTAATTTCACCTTTAATTCTATTTTTAAAATCCGCAAAATCAAAACGATAAGCATAAAGCGCAATGGCCACAAATCCTACAGCCAACCATATCGCCAAATATTTCACAATTTTTTGCCAACCAATATCGCGACGCGAAAAAATTCCCGCGACGATGAAAGTTAAAAGAATCGCGAGGTAAATAAAATTTTGCCAGTCGGAGTTATTGAGATTTGAAAAATTCATAATTATAATCTTTTCACCCTCACCCTAACCCTCTCCTCTCAAGGCAGAGGGTGAGGGTGATGAAATATTCACAACCATTTTTTGCGTTTAGCCAGCGCCAGCATCGCAATCGAAGAAAGCGCCATCAATGAAATTGCCAGCGGATAACCAAAGCCCCAATCAAGCTCGGGCATAGCGCGGAAGTTCATGCCGTAAATGCTGGCAATCAAAGTCGGCGGCATGAAAACCATCGACAACACCGTGAAAATTTTAATCGCTTTATTTTGTTCAATATTAATCAAACCAAGAAAGCTGTTTTGCAAATATTCCAAACGCGTGAAATTGAAATTGGCGTGCTCAATTAGCGAATTAATATCTTTAATAATGATGCGCAAACGTGCAGCATTTTCTAACATCAAATCTTCGTTTCTATGAAGTGACGATATCACGCGCTGCTTGTCAAATAGCGCTTCGCGGATCGACATTGTTAAATCCTGATATTCATTAATTTTCAAAATTATTTCTTCTTCGGCATTTTTTTTGTAGTTAATTTTTTTGCTAATATCGGCAATATTTTTGGAAATCGATTCAATAAAATCCGCATCAATATCAATTCGCGCTTCGACAATTGCGATAAAAATTTTGGAAGGATTGGTAAAAATTACCGGAAATTGTTTTACTTTTTTTACCGCTTCGGAAATGGCGCGGCTTTCACAATATCTAAGACTAAACAAAACTTTTTCGGTGATGATAAATGACATTTCATTTTCTTCGAGCTTAGTTCCCAAAATATTTAAGAAAGTTGAGTTAACCTTGATAATCCCAGAATTTTCTAGGTAGCGCGAACTTGTTTCAATTTCTTCTTGTTGCTGTTTCGTTGGAAAAGTTATGTTATAAAATTCTTCAACTTCCTTTATTTGCGCGGCATTTGGCTCTTGTAAATCAACCCAAACAATATTGCTAAAATCTTCAACTTCGGAAAATGATGAAACTTTTTGCTGTGAATATTGTGGCAATCTGAAAATTCTGATCATATTTTCCCCATTTAAAAAGTTGTGCCAAAACTAAATCTGAAGTTTTGTGTTATATCATATTCTTCTTTCTTTACAACCTTGGCAAAGTCCAATCTGATTGGTCCCATCGGCGATGACCAAGCAATACTTAAACCATAAGATGAACGCAAAGCGCCACTATCAGCAACTGCCGAATTTTGTTTACTTATGGCATCAACACCTTTCACCGTACCATTATCGCTGAATAAAATTCCGTTAATTCCTAAATCTTTCGGCAGTCCCAAAGGAAAGCGAAATTCTGCCGTACCGACATAATAAGTTTTACCGCCAATCACGCTGCCGCCTTTAGCCGAGCCGTTGGTAATAGTACGCGGACCCATACCGGCATATTGAAAACCACGAAAATTATTGCCCCCTAAAAAGAAACCGTAATTGCTGCGCACATCTTGTCCGATACCTTGAATCATGCCGCCGCGCACCAAAAATTTCAAAGTAAAATCATTATTTACAATCGGAATATAATAACCGCTTGAACCCTCATGTTTCAAAGTATTAATGTCGCCACCAAGCCCGGTGTACGTTTGGTTGAGCGAAAGGTAATAGCCGCTATTCGGATTAATGGCATTATCTCTTTTATCATAGAGAAAACTTTGTCCGACAGCAGAACTGACAAAGCTTCCGGCCAAATTTTGAATACCGATTGACGCCGTCGGATCAATATTGGTAATTGATTGACTGCTCAAAGAATAATTCAATTGATGCGTCAAAAATTCAGTAATTGCATAATTGCCGCGCACCGTCAAACCGCTTGATGCCTGGTCATAAACCAATGTGTTACGTTTTTGCAAATCATATTGAAATAAATCAAAACCAACATCGATAGCGCGCCCCGTAAAATAAGGCTTAGTGTAATTAATTTCATAAGTTGATTGCGCAAAAGATTTTTGCACATTTAAACCCAATTCCTGACCGGTTCCCATCAGGTTGCGCTCTTTAATTCCGGCATTTGCCGTCACTTTGTTGACGGTAGAATAACCAATCCCCAAATTCAATTCTCCGGTCTTTTTTTCCTTCACTTCAATTTCCAAATTTACTTTATCAGTTTCACCAATGCGCGTTGTTTTAAATTCAACTTTCTCAAAAAATCCCAGATTTTGCAAACGCTGTTTCGAGCGATTTATTTTATTGATGTTATAAGCGTCACCCTCGCGCAAACGCAGCTCGCGGCGAATCACTTCGTCAAGCGTACGCGTATTTCCCGAAATATAAATTTGGTTAATATAAACCGGAAATGTTTCATTAATTACAAAATCAATATCAATAATTTTTTTGTCGCGATCACGCTTAAGCACCGGTTCAATGTAAGCGAAAGCATAAGATTTTTCCGACATCACTTCTGTCATTCTATCAACTGTTTTTTCAACAAAATCAGAATTAAAGGTTTTTCCTTTTTTTACTAAAATTTCTTTTTGCAAAATGCTTTCGTCAAATTTTGCTATATGGTTGATAATATTGACTTGACCGACATCATATTTGATGCCTTCTTCAATTAAAAAAGTGATAAAGAATTCATCTTTGGTTGGTGCGATTTGGGCAATTGAAGAAATTGCCACGAAATCTGCATAACCTCTTGAGCCGTAAAAACGGCGCAATTTTTCCTTGTCAAATTCTATGCGATCGGAATCGTAAGTGTCGGAAGATGATAGAAATTTCCACCATTTTGATTTTTTTGTGGAAATTTCATCCATCAAATCAATATCGGAAAATGCTAAATTTCCGACAAAATAAATATCGGCAATCTTGGCTTTGGGTCCTTCAAAAATCTCGAATATTACTTCCAAGCGATTTTGCTCTTTTTGAATAATTTTTGGTTCAATTTTCGTTAAAAAACGTCCGGATTTTAAATAAATTTCGTTTAATCTTTTTAGATCATTTTGCAATTTCGCTTTAGTAAAAACAGCGCGCTTCTTAAGCGTCAATTCTGAAAGCAAAGCGTCATCTTCGATTTTTTTATTACCGACAATTTTAACTTCAACAATGATCGGATTTTCCTTAACTTCGATAATTATTTTACCATCTTTTTTGTAAATTTTTTCTTCTAAAAAAAGGTCAGATTCATAAAGTTTTTTTAACGCCTGTTTTATGGCATTCGGTGAATCTTTTTTTATTTCATTAATATTTATGTAGGAAAGTAAAGTTTGTTCATCAACACGCTCTAATCCCTTGATAATAAATGATTTATCAGCAGCAAACGCAAAAAACGGACATAGCAAGAACGCAAAAAATAATCCTGTTTTTTGGTAGATTTTTAGCATGAAATTTGAGTGGAAAAATTGCCCTGGCGCGATTATGCGCGAGCGCTTTTGATTTGCAACTGATACTTGACTTTTTTAAAAAAACCCTTAAAAATACTAACCAAGTTCGCGACTGATTTTTCCGTCTTATCAGATATCTCATTATTAACTTTCAGACGGTTATGTTGCAAAAAATTCTCGTCTTTACATTAATACTTGCCAGCCTTCCGGCTTTGGCATTCAAACCCGGCAAACGCAATTACATTCAAGTCGTTGGTTCATCAACCGTTTATCCTTTCGCTGCCACAATTGCCGAAGAATTCGGGCGCAATTCAGAATTTAAAACTCCGGTCATCGAATCAACAGGCACCGGTGGCGGCTTCAAATTATTTTGCTCGGGAATTGGTTATAATTTTCCTGATTTTTCTAACGCTTCGCGCCGCATTGAAACAAGCGAAATCAAGCGCTGTAACGAAAATGGCATAAAAAATATTGTCGAAATTGAAATCGGCCATGACGGCATCGTACTTGCAAATTCAACGTCTGGTAAAAAATATAATTTAACCAAAAAACAAATTTTCCTCGCAGTTGCTGCCCAAGTTCCGGATAAAAAAAGCGGAAAATTAGTCGATAATTTTTATAAAAAATGGAATGAAATTGATCCTCGTTTACCAAAAATAGAAATCGCAATCTACGGCCCACCTACGACCTCAGGCACGCGCGATGCTTTTGCAGAATTGGTAATGGAAGAAGATTGCGCTAAAATGCCGGAATTTATCGCAGCCTTTCCTGATGCCAAAACAAGAAAGAAAAAATGTCATGTAGTTAGAAGCGACGGTGTCTTTATTGAAGCCGGAGAAAATGATAATTTGATCGTGCAAAAATTAAAAAATAATTCCGATGCTTTAGGCATTTTTGGCTACTCCTTCCTCGAAGAGAATCACGATTCCATCCAAGCCGCGCAAATCAACGGTGCGGAAGCTACATTTAATAATATAACTTCCGGAATTTATCCGATTTCGCGTCCGTTATTTATTTATTTTAAAAAAGAACATCTCGATTTGATTCCAGGAATGCGCGAATTTGTCAAAGAAATTATCAGCAAAGATACGATCGGAGCCGACGGTTATTTGCTGCAAAAGGGACTCATTGCGTTAACCGATTTGGAATACAAAAAGGTACGTAATGAGGTTGCAAGCAAGCTGTAACAGGCTTGCAAGAGAGTTTGTCGCAAGGCGAATTTCTTGTCTATTAACCGCTAAATATCGTACCTATGATAGCATTTATACCGCTCATAGTGCTTATTACGTTATCTGTGGTTATGTAAACAGATGAGGAGTTTATTTAAACGATAGACTCTTTTAAAAGCACACGGGGTCTGATTCCAAAAGGGGTCAGACCCCTTTTTTGTTCATAACTCGTAAAATATTACCAATCAAATCACAAGGACTCATGCCGATTTCGCCTTGTTCTTGCGCCGTTAAATCACCGGCTTGCGCGTGAACTTCTACACCAAAAACCGCTGATTCTTCGAAAGTTACACCTTGCGCCAAAGTCGCGCCAATTATGCCGCTAAGCACGTCTCCCATGCCCGCAACCGCCATTGCCGGATTACCATTTTTGCATTTATAGATTTTTTCACCACTAAAAACTAAGGTCCCATAACCTTTCAAAACGGTGGCAGCACCGAATTTTTCATAAAGTTTTTTTACTGACGCTTCACGATTATCCTGAATTTCTTTACTCGATAAGCCAAGAAGCCGCGCGGCCTCACCGACATGCGGCGTAATCACCGCATTTTTTAAAATAATTTTTTTCCTACTTTCACTAATTAAATTTAATGCATCCGCATCAATGATTTTCGGCAAATCTGAATCCAAAACCAATTTCAACAAACGCCGCGACCACGTGGATTTACCGAGTCCGCAACCAATTACAATCGCCGTTTTATTTTTAAAAATTTTTTTGCCGATATTCTTTTCAAGGATATACATAATGTTAGGCGCTTGCGTAAGTAAGGCGCTCACATGACAATCACGCGTCAACACCGTAACTTTTCCTGCACCGCTGCGCGCTGCCGCAAGTGCTGCCATTATTGCCGCGCCACCCATTCCATAATCGCCGCCAATTATCAAAACATGACCGAAATCACCTTTATGTGCATCACTTTTGCGCGCTGGAAGCTTGATTTTCATAGCTGGATAACCTGATTAATTATTAAATCATCTAAATCAATTGCATTTGAAGCGTGAGAAATAGTATTACAAGTTACGATTTTTTCCACGCCGGAACTTTTTAAATCCGCGAAAGCGTCACCCGCAAAAATAGCATGAACACCAATGGCAAGCGACTTACCGGCACCTGCCTCGCGCAAATGTTTTATCGCCTGAATCATAGTTTGCGCCGTAGAAATTATATCATCAATTACCACCGCAACGTGATCCTTATAATTAGCAATTTCCGGAATCGAAACCTCAACTTGGCGCTCGCTATAACGCACTTTATTTAAAATTAAAAATGGTGCTTTTATTGCGGCGGCAATTTCTGCAACCCATTGTTGACTTTCCTCATCCGGCCCGATTAATAGCGGATTTTTTACATTGGCCTTAATCCAGTCAGCAATTGGCTTGGTGGCATGTAAAGTTTTGCAGGGAATTGTATAAATTTCAGCGAGATTTTTGTGGCGATGCAAATGCGGATCAACAGTTACAAGCCAATCAATTTGCTTTGATAAAAATTCGGCAAAAATATTGGAAGTTATTGCTTCACCTAAGTTAAATCTTTTATCCATGCGCATATAACCAAGGTAAGGCGCCACCAGCCCCACCTCAAGTGCCCCAAGCTCGCGCGCCGTTTTAGCAAAAAACATTAGCGCCATTATTTTGCTATTAGCATCTTCCAAACCGCAAATCAAAATTACTTTTTTATCCTTTACCTCGCTGTTAATTTTAACATAAGTTTCACCTTCAATGAAATTGCGAATCACGACATCACCTAGCTCAAAACCGGTTTGACGGGCCATATTTTTGGCTAATCTTTCATATTTTGGAAAATAAAAAATTATCGTCATATTATTTTTATTATAGAATCATTTTGACAAAAATAATCCAGAGCATATTCCAGCATTGCTCTAGAACTGCTATGCAGCGTAAAAAGCAAATCACCTTTCTTGATTTTATGTCCGACTTTAACGCGCAAATCAACGCCTGCTACCTTGTCAAGCGGCGCTCCGGCAAATTTTGCCACCAGTGAAATCTGACGATTATTTATTTCAATCACCACACCTTCTTTCGGCGCATAATAATCCAAAACATATTTTGCTTGCGGAATTTCGTAAAGCCCGCCTTGCGCCAGACAAATTTCCTTGAATTTAGCCAAGGCTTCGCCACTTTCAAGAATTGTTTTGGCAATTGCTTTGCCTTTGCCTTTTTTAACTTTAGGAGAAAATTCCAAAATTTCTCCGGCCAGCATTAAAGCTTGCTCGCGCAAATCAGTTGGCGCATCTTTATCATTTTTTAAAACCGCCATAAAGTCGCGCGCTTCTAAGGCCGGACCGATGCCATAACCAATCGGTTGCAAACCATTACTTAAAATTATTTTGACCTTAATTCCCAAATTGGCTGCCGTTTCGGCAATAATTTTTTTCAGGCTTTGCGCTGCCTTGGTACTTCTTATTTTAGCGGTTTTTCCAACCGGAATATCAATCAAAACATGCGTTGAGCCGGCAGCAATTTTTTTTGACAAAACCGAAGCTACCAATTGACCTTCGGCATCTAATTCCAAAGCTCTTTCAACATTAATCAAAATATCATCAGCCGGACTAAGCGAAATCGCGCCTCCCCAAGCCAAGCAACCATTATGCTGCTCAACAATATTTTTTAACTGATCGATATTAAGCTTCACATTCGTTACAACCTCAACCGCATCGGCGGTGCCTGCCGCTGAAGTAACGGCGCGCGATGAAGTTTTTGGTATGGTAAGTCCGAAAGCAGCCACGATCGGCACAATAATAGGTGTGGTACGATCCCCCGGAAGCCCGCCAATACAGTGTTTATCGACTACCATATTTTTCTGCCAGTCGATTTTATCGCCAATATTTACCATGGCCTTAGTTAAGGAAGCTATTTCCGTGCGATTAAGTTTTTTGCTGGCGCAAGCGGTGAGAAATGAGGCAATTTGAATATCAGAATAATGGCCGCTATTGATGTCGCTGATAATTTGCTGCATCTGGGCAAAATTCAATTCATGCCCAAAAATTTTGGAACGCACGGCGCTTAAGGAAACCAGCGGTTGCGCGTGACTTACATCAATCTCATCACCTTCTTTTACTTCCAATAATTCGGCGGCATGTTGTGACAGTGCGGCTTGTCCGACATTAAGCAGATCTGATTTTACGGTATTTATGGTTGCAATTACCGTATGCCCTTTGGCTTCAACTTCGACATAAGTTCGGCTTTCAAATTTTTCCGCCAAGCACAGCGGGCAATCATGCCGCAAATAAATTATCGATTCCTTGTAAGTGTCAATGGCAAGATCTTTGAAGAGTAATTTTGATTTCATAATTAGCGAAAAATAACGGCTGAGGCGCTAACTATCAATTGCTATTTTATAGAGGGGCCAGGCCACTTTTTAATTTCCGTTAACTTCTAATCTTGGGAAAATCGGTTTTGGTTCGTTGATTTTGTGACCGCTTTTTAGACATGATTCGGCAGCAATTAAATCAAGATTTCTTACATGATTATCAATGTTTAAAACATCGAGAATTTTGGTTGAAAGATTTGGTACGAAAGGCTGCAAAGCAATGCCGATTATTCGTAAATTTTCAGCAATAATTGACAAAACCAAATTCATTTCGTCAATTTTCCCTTCTTTCCTTAAATTCCACGGAGCCTTGTTATTTATGAATTCGTTGCACTTGCTAGCATGACTTAGAATCTCAAAAATTGCTTGGTCAAAACTTAAAGTTTGCATTTTTTCAAGCAATTTATTTTTTAAGCTATAATCCACCGAATCAGTAATATCAACGATTGCGCCCGCATTATTTTTCCAAATCATCGAAAGCGATCTTTGCGCTAAATTGCCAATATTGTTCGCTAATTCTGAATTTATACGGTTTAAAAAATTATCGCGCGAATAATCGCCGTCATTGCCGAAAGGCACTTCGCGGAGTAAAAAATATTTAAAATAATCAATTGCTGTTTCTTTGTTAGCTCCTAGAGATTCAAGCCATTCCAGCTCTTTCAGCGGGTCAATTACATTGCCCAAAGATTTGGAAATCTTTTGCCCCTCATTCGTCCACCAGCCGTGGGCGTAGATTCCGTAGGGCACGTTAATTTCTGCCGCCATTAAAAATGCCGGCCAGTAAACCGCGTGGAAACGCACAATATCCTTGCCAACAATATGCAGCGGAGATTCTTCAGCATGAACCCAAAAATTTTGGTATAAATCGGTTTTTTCATCAGGAAAACCAAGGGCTGAGAGATAATTAGTTAAGGCATCAAGCCATACATACATCACATGTTTTTCATCACCCGGAACCTTCACACCCCAAGAAAATGAAGTGCGCGAAATTGATAAATCTTTTAATCCGCTTTTAACAAAAGAAACCACTTCATTAAAACGCGATTGCGGGCGAATAAAATCTGGAGCGGCTTCGTAAAGTGTTAGCAACTTTTCTTGGAATGCCGAAAGTTTGAAAAAATAGCTTTCTTCCTTGTGCCAAGCCACTTCTGCACCAGTCGGCGCTTTACCATTTACCAATTCATCTTCGCTGTAAAATGCTTCATCACGCACGGCGTACCAGCCTTCGTAAACATCCTTATAAATAAAACCGTTTTTTTCTAATCTGCGCCAAAATTCCTGCGCACATTTTTTGTGTCTTTCTTCGGTAGTTCTAATAAAATCATCATTTGACAGACTAAATGTTTGCGCGAGTTCGCGGAACTTTAGCGAAACTTCGTCACAAAATTCCTGCGGCGTTTTTCCTTTCGCCAAAGCCGATTTTTCAACCTTCTGCCCATGCTCATCGGTACCGGTTAAAAAGAAAACATTATCACCACGAAGCCTGTTAAACCGCGCCACCACATCACAAGCAATCGAAGTGTAAGCATGCCCGATATGCGGCACATCGTTGACGTAGTATATCGGCGAAGTTACGTAGAAATTATTTTTCATCAGCTTTATTTAACTTCTTAGTAATCAACCATTGCTGCAAAATCGAAAGTGTATTGCTCCAAGTCCAGTAAATTACAAGTCCTGCAGGAAATGCCGCCAAAACAAAAGTTAAAACATAAGGCATGAATTTGAGGATTTTAGCTTGCGTTGGGTCAGCCGATTGCGGACTTAGTTTTTGTTGTAAAATCATGGTAATGCCCATTAGAATTGGCCAAATCCCGATTGTGAAACTGTGACTAACTTCAAACGGTAGTAACCCAAACAAATTAAAAATTGAAGTCGGATCCGGTGCCGACAAATCATGAATCCAGCCATAGAACGGAGCATGGCGCATATCGAGCGTTACGAAAATCACTTTATATAAAGCAAAAAATACCGGGATTTGGATTAAAATCGGCAAGCATCCCGAAGCCGGATTAACACCCTCTTTCTTATAAAAGCCCATGATTTCGCGGTTTAGCGCGATTTTGTCATCTTTAAATCTTTCGCGCAAAGCATCCATTTTCGGCTGCAATTTCTTAATTTTAGCAATTGCGGCATAAGATTTATTGGCCATCGGAAACAATGCCAACTTAATTAAAACCGTCATCACCAAAATTGCCAAACCGAAATTTCCCAAGAATTTATTCAAGAAAGAAATCATAAAATAAAACGGCTTGGTTAAAAAATAAAACCAACCAAAATCAATCGCGCGATCAAAAAGTTTTATATTATATTCTTTTGAATAAGCATCTAAAAGCTTTACTTTCTTGGCTCCGGCGAACATGTGGTTTTCTAATTTCAACTCATCATGAGCAGCAACTTCAAATTCTTGCCCGATAAATTCTGAATTAAAAAAATTATTTTCATTGCTTAAATTATGACTGAAATTTATGGCATATTTTGAATTTTTATCAGGAATAATTGAACTCAACCAATATTTATCAGTAATGCCGAGCCAACCATTTTCCACAGCCGAAAAATTTTTTTGTTTTTCTTTGATTAAATCTTTGTAAGTAACTTCTTGAAGCACATCTGAAGCCACACCAATCGCACCTTCGTGCAATATATAATTTGGTTTTTGCGCCCCATTTAAAATACGATTTATACGTCCGTAACTGGCAAGCGTAATTGATTTTGCACTGTGATTTTTTACGCTTTGCTCAATTGAAAACATGTAATTTTCATCCAAAGCCACTTTAATTATGAATTCAATTCCAGCCTTATTTTTCCAAGACAAAACTACCGGATTTTCTACGGTTAATTTTTTAGAATTACTATGCCAAATACTATCAGGAGTTGGCAGTTCCAAGCCTTTATCGGAACTTATCCAACCGAAATCAGCAAAATATCTTTCCTTGCTTTCTGATGGCGCGAATAAAACGACTTCTTTGGAATTGGTAGCATCGGTAAAATATTTCGCTAATGTCAGGTCATCAAAGCGCGCGCCCTTAAGAGATATGGATCCATGCAAACTATTGCTGGCAATTTCAACACGTTCTTTTTTAGTTTTTTCTAAAATTTCTTCGCGGTTTTTTAAAGAGATAATCGCTTTTTCTAAAACCTTACCGGAGCTTGCAATTACAGGGTTATCACCATTTTTTGCAACAATAGTTTTTTCCGTTTTGGCGGTTTTTGCCGCAATCATTCTTTGTCTTTCCTGTTCTTCCATTCGCGGCTTTTCAAAAAACCAAGTCCAAGAAAGCAATACTATAGCCGAAAGTACTGTCGCCAGTATAATATTTTTGTTATTTTGCATGATTAACTTGTGAAGAATTTATTTTGCAGGTCGCGGTGAAAATCAGCGATCCAGTGAGAATTGTGTCCGACCCGGTATTGCTTAAGTTTGCCGGACTTTTTATAAACTACGATTATTTTTGCTTCAACGTCAAATTTGCCTTTATTATCTTCTTCCATAAGGCAAAAATCTTCGGCATTTAAACCGGCTTTTTTAACTTCATTTTTACAATCTTTAACTTCATCTTCATCGGCAATTTTTAATTTGGTAACCACACCATCCATTGATATTACTGGCTGGATGCCTTTTTGCTCCAAATCTTTAACCAATTCTTGAATAAGAATTTTGTTACTTTCCTTAATTCCTTCTTCCGTTTTTTTCAGGATTTCTTCGCTACGCATAGATTCGTTTCCATAAATCTTGATTAGTGATAATCAAGTTATTGTCACTTTTCTTGGCAATTTCAATTAATTCCAAGCCGCTAGAGTCATATATGGCGGCAGTATCAACGATACTAAGATAATCCTTCAAATTAGCAAGCCCTCTTTCAAAACGCCGATCAATTACCAAAGGCTCGATATCATGCCCACCCTTACTAACTCTAAGCAGCACGCGCTCGCGCGCCAATTCTGCACTTTGCAAACGCAAGAAAATTAAATTAACTTTATAGTCGCGCACTTGCGCTTCCTTGATTAATTTCAAATAAGTTTTCGCCGATAAAGTAGTTTCAAAAGCAAAATTTAAATTTTCATTTAATAAAAATTCCATTCGCTTTAACATCAAGCGACCCGCTTCCAGAGCCGATGCATTAGGATTTTCAGGAGTTAAAATTTTAGCGATTTCATCAGCATTAACAAATTCATTGCTTTGCAAGAATTGCGGCAACAGCGTAATGCGGGCGTGAGAACTTTTTCCGGCGCCATTTGGTCCGGCGATTATGTGGATTTGTTTGTTTTCAGTCATATTTAAATTAGCTGGCCATGAAAGTGGGGTCGGCATTTATAATTCCAACCCACTTTCAATCAAAACCCCACCAAACACTCCTTCAACGCCTCTTTCACATGCGAAATCGGCTTAATTTTTATATGATCCAAAATCTCTTTCGGCAATTCTTCCAGATCTTTTTTATTAGCCTCCGGAATCAACACTGTCTTGATTTGGCCGCGTAAAGCCGCGAGCAACTTTTCCTTCAATCCGCCAATTTCCAAAACCTTACCGTTAAGCGTAATTTCGCCAGTCATGGCAATATCTTTTTTAACCGGCTTGTTAGTTAAAGTTGAAACTAAAGCCACGCACATTGCAACGCCGGCCGACGGCCCGTCCTTAGGGGTTGCGCCTTCGGGAACGTGAATGTGGAAATCATATTTATTAAATTTCTTGGCCTCAACTTTCAAACTTTTAGCAATTGAGCGCGCGTGACTAAAGGCCGCTTGCGCTGATTCCTTCATAACATCGCCCAGCTGCCCAGTTGTTTGCACTTTGCCGCTACCTTCAAATTTTACCGCTTCAATATCAAGCAAATCGCCACCATATTCGGTGTAAGCTAAACCGGTCACCACGCCCACTAAATTCTCTTTGCGCGCCGTGCCAAAGTGTTTCTTTTCCGCACCCGCATATTTGCGCAAATTATCAATTGTGATGTGCAATTCCTTGGTTTTTTTGGTAACAATTTCACGCGCTGCTTTGCGGGCCAAATTAGAAATTTCACGGTTCAAATTACGTACGCCGGCTTCAAAAGTGTAAGAGCGAATCAATTTCAAAATAGCTTCATTACTGATTGAAAATTCTTCGTCGCTTAAACCATTTTCTTCGCGCTGTTTTTTCAGCAAATGCTCCTTGGCAATATGCAATTTTTCATTTTCGGTATAGCCCGATAATTTAATAATTTCCATACGATCACGCAGTGGTGCCGGAATCGTGGCGATACTGTTTGCAGTTGCCACAAACATCACGTGCGACAAATCATAATCAACTTCCAAATAATGATCGGAAAAATGATTATTTTGTTCCGGATCAAGCACTTCAAGCAACGCCGCCGCTGGATCACCGCGAAAATCATGTGACATTTTATCAATCTCATCAAGCAACATCAACGGATTAATCGTATTAGCTTTTTTCATCGACTGAATAATACGCCCCGGCATAGCGCCGATGTAGGTCCGGCGATGTCCGCGGATTTCAGATTCATCACGCACGCCGCCCAGCGAAACTTTCACATATTTGCGATTAACACTTTCGGCAATAGATTTCGCAAGCGAAGTTTTACCAACCCCCGGCGCGCCTACCAAACAAAGGATCGGCCCTCTAGAATTTTTAGTTTTCATCTGCACCGCAATAAATTCTATTATGCGTTCCTTAACTTTTTCTAAGCCATAATGATGCCTATCCAAAACCTTTTGCGATTTATCCAAACTTGCACTCGGCTTGCTTTTTTTGCTCCACGGCAAAGTCACAATCCAATCCAAATAATTGCGAATCACCCCCGATTCAGATGAATAAGGATTCATCTTCTCGAGCTTACGTAATTCTGATTCACACTTGTTTTTAACTTCTTGCGGCAATTCTAATTTAGCCAATTTTTCTTTAAGATCTTTAACTTCACTTTCTTCGTCTTGGCCTAATTCTTTTTTGATATTTTTAAGCTGTTCATTTAAATAAAATTCTTTCTGATTTTTAGCGAATTTTTCTTGAATAGATTTAGTAATTCTTTCTTCAGCCTGTCCGATTTCTATTTCGCCACGCAAAACTTCCAAAACTTTATAAAGTTTTTTAAGCAAATCTTCTTCTTCCAAAATTTCTTGTTTGCTTTGCAAAGACCCGGTTACGTAGGTCGCAATCATGTAAGCAATTTCCTGCGGCGTGCGAATTTTAGAAAGCGAAGCGATAACTTCCGCGGTTACTCGTTTATTGTATTGAGAATATTTAGTAAAGCTGTCAATACAGGCTTTAAGCAGGCCGAGCATCTCTTTATTTTCGGCGCTATATTTTTGCTCAAGCAGAATATCCAAATCGCACATGAAATATTTTTCTGACGGAACTATCGTTTTTAATTTAGCGCGAATAAGCCCTTGAACTATGACTTTTAGGTTTCCATCAGGTGTTCGAATCGCTTCAATTACATTGCACAAACAGCCGATTTGATAAACAGTTTTCTCATCAAAACCATCCTGATCGGAATTAAGTTGCGTCACCGCAAAAATCGGAGCGCCCGTTTTTCGCGCCTCTTCAACCCCATTCAAAGATTTTTCTCGACCAACTAAAATCGTGGTCGTCATTTGCGGAAAAAGCACCACATCGCGCAAAGGCAAAGCAAAAAAATGCTGTAGCTTATTTTGTTCTTCACTCATGAAAAAATAATGTTAAGTTTAGAAACACCAATTCAAGATAATTACTCGATCTAATCATCCTCCCCTTGAGGGAGGATGATTAGATCGAGTGGCTATTTAAACTATCGACTAAATCTAATAACGATTTAAAAAATTACAATGGCAATAGCTCTTACGGCAATAATCGCATTCGTTTTTCCCACATTTTTTTTCCTAATTCGCCTATCAGCCGAAAAACAGCGTAACGGCGAGCTGCGCGGCCAATTAGACATCACGCAAGATGACAAAGAAAAATCAACAAAAAAAGCCGAATTCTTACAAGAAAAACTACTTTCTTTTGAAAAACAAAACGAAGTTTTAAAGCAATCGCAAAAACAATTAGAACAAGAAAAATTAAATTGGCAAAAAGACAAAGATGTGATGCTGCTCAAGCTTTCCGAAGAGTTGATGAAGAAAAATTTAGAGCAACAAAATCAAGCGCGTTTTGAACAAAAAGAAGAGATAAAAAAAATCACCGAAAATCTTTACAAAAATTTTGAAAATGTAACTTTGAAAGTTGCGTCCCTCAATGATGATGTTAAAAAATCCGCTGATTTAATTAATTTAACGAAACAGGCTCTGCTCAGTCCCGGCGCGGCGGGAAGAACTGCGGAAATTACGCTGGAAAATATTTTAAAAAATTCCGGACTTAAAGAAAAAGCTGATCTAAATTCGGTTGGCGATTATATTTTACAGTCACATTTTTCCGGAAATACCAACACTGCCGAACAAGAATCCAAGCGGCCTGATGCCATTTTATTTTTTCCCAATAATCAAATCGCAATTATAGATAGCAAATCTTCGCCACACTTTCTCGATTTAGAAACGGCCCGACAAAAAGGCGATTTTGAAACAGAAAAAATGCTGCTCGCTAAAATTAAAGAGGCTTTTCGTAAACACTTAGAAAGCTTGAAACGCAAAGATTACGCGGCATTTTTGGCTGACGAATTAAACAGCAAAGAAATAGCAGACTACAAAATCCTCAACATCATGTTTTTGCAAACCGAAAAAATGTTAGAAATTTTGCGCGAAGTTGATTATGACTTCGAACAGCGCGCCTTGGAAAGTGGTGTCATCATTGCCTCGCCGATCGGTCTGATAAATTTCTTATCGCAAGCCAGAATCGTCGTTGATCGCATCAAACAAGAAAAAAATATCGAAAAATTAAAAATCGAAGTAAAGCGTTTGCTGGATAATATTGCCCTGATTTTTAAAGAATCAAAAGAGCTTGGCAAAGCAATCAACAAAGCCTCACAATCTCATAATAAAATCACCAAAAACCTCAATCGCGGTGTTTATTCTTCTATTGCAAAAATGGCCGATTTAGGAATTGAAAGCAAAAAATCAGTGGATATTAAATTGCTTGAAGAGTATGAGGAAGATGAAATAACCGAAGCGCAAGAATAATCACTTACCGTCCACATCTCGTGATTGTTGCCTAGATTTATCAAGCTTGGAATGGCCTCTATATTGCGTACTGGCGCTGGCAGCGGCGCTATCTGAATCTTCTGACTTGGAATCATCATCGCCATCAAGAATTCCGGCGAGTTGTAATTGTTTTCGTACCTCTTCTTGCGCCGTTATCATTCTCTGCCTATCAGCCTGATGCTTAGAACCGACTTCTTCACCAACAACACCTTCCGCTCCTCCCGATTCAGCAACGGGAGCTGCAACAACTTCTCCCCGAGCAACGATTCCTCCGGCTCCGCCGGATTGAGCGGCAGCCGCAGCAGGCACTGGCATAATGCCCAATTTATTTAAGCCTTCAATTGCCTTGGTTACTCTACTTTTGATGTCTTTATCAGAAAATCTGATATTTCTTTTTTCTTTTGACTTAAGCACTTGATTCCGTGATTCCTCAGATAACAACGGGTCCAGAAATTCTCGCGTCCTTGAATAGCTCAAACTATCTTTTATTACTTTGTGCGCATTTATATTGCTAAAGAATTCTTGACGATTAAATCCTTGCTCCTCCAAAGAATCAGCTACTTTCTTAATATCTTTTAAAAATGGATCTATCTCAGTCGCTTTCCTGAAATCAAAACTAGAAAACGAATGTAAATCCAGCCCAGCCAAAGCTAGTTTCATTCTATGCCCTTCCTGCAAAAATACATAACCAACTTCAATAAGTTTGTCACCGAATACCGCTTTTATTTCCCCAGCTGAATAATTACTATTCAAAATTTCTTGTGCCAATCTGGCTTTGACTTCGCTACCTTCTTTATCATCCTTCAAATCATCAACTATTTCTCTTAACATTTGAATCCTCTTGAATCGAATCAAACTATTTTGTAAAGAGCCCAAATTTTCTACAAATTTATTTTTTCTTTCCCAAAATGCCTCAATATCATCTCGCTCAATAATGCCTATAAATTCATCCAAAGTTGGAATGGATTCTCCCGAAGAAAAAGATCTAGCGCTCATAAAAATTAATTGAAATTCATTTAGGCTCTTGCCTAACCCTAAATAAGAAGGCACCTAAATAAATTAAAATTCTACAAACACCAGCTATATTTTTAGTTAAGTTTAAGAATAATTTATTTATTTTTTCGGACTTATACGTTAATGGGTTTATCAATCTCGGTCTAATCATCCTCCCTTTGAGGGAGGATCGAAGCTGCGCAAACAGCTTCGATGAGGGGTTTTCCTCCGAGATGCACCCCTCCTCGAATTACTCTCGAATCAGCTCCAAGGCCTTGAGAGCAAATAAAACCTAAAGTTAGATTTTATTGAGTTTTTCCTTTCTGTCTCTTACACGAATCAACAAGCTTGGTTGCTGCTATTTTAGCAGTTCCGTAACACTTCTTTACAAAAGGCGCAGCTATAGCTAGTGCAAGAGCACCAAGCGCAAGATTGCCGTAATTATTAGTTAATGATTGCGATCTAATTTGATCTGCATATTCATGAGACCCTCTCAAATATGCTTTTTCTTTCTCTACTCCAAAGTTGTCTGGATCAGGGAATTTGGATTCTAATAAATTATTTATCTCGGGATCTTTTGCATATTCTGCCCGAGAAACCACTGTTGGAAATTTTGGGTCAGCACCTGCTTCTAACAAAATCCTCATCATATCAAGTTTTTTATAACTAACCGCATTAGCAAGCGGTGTTACTTCAAATCCATTGGCTTTTATTATAGCGTCCACTTCTGCACCAATTGCTAACAAGCTTTTAGTCGCTGTTAAATAAATTTCATTACCCGTTTCATCATATCGAGAAACCGCTAACGACAAAGGAGTTAGATTGCTATTATCTTTAGAATGCCAATTTATATTCCAGTTTGACGTTTTAATACTTTCCAATAACTCCGGCGACATTTTTGTATCATAATTAAAGAATTTAATTATTAAGTTTGTGCCATATCTTTGCACCATCTCATGATCTATGGGAACGTTATCTAATTTCAGGCTCCCAAACTCTGAGAACATATGCCGTCTCATTTCAAAAACTGGCAGAATTACTGATGGCGGCAAACTTTTAAATACTTCTCCGCCTTTAGCATAGCCAAACCCAAATGGAAACTGCAAAAAGAGATCAATAGTCACGTCTTCGGTTCTCGGAATTGTCGTCCATGCCAACATTGACTCTGGCGTAACCTCTGAAAACGGCAATTCTCCAACAGATAAAGTGTAATAAGTAATTCCACTATCCGCAAAAACTTCCGCATCTTTTAGAGAAGTTCCGGAGTGACATCCTCTATGACAAACCCTTGCCTTAGAATCTTTGCCAAGGGCCTGACCTATTACTTCCAGAAACTTTCTGGTTGTAACGTCTCTTACAGCAGGATCCCGGGAAGAAGATACTTGCGTAACATGATACAGCTCCTCTGAATCATCAAATTTTTTATTTCCGGCATGAGCGGTTATAATAATATTGGCTTCCTTATCAATTTGATCTGCATAGGGTAATATTTCTTCCGGCCTAATATCTCTAATACCATCTCCTATAATTAAGAAACCCGGCTTAGCAACAAGCTTTGGTGGCATATGCTCAAATGACTCCTCTTTACAGAATCTTGTTAAAGCTACCGCCGAAAATAATTCTGGACCAGCAAAAATTACCGTATGATATTTTGGCATATTTATATTGATTGTTGAGGATTTATCCCGTGATACACAACTCGTAGTCAATCTGAACACACACTCCTAGCTACGTACTCCTTAGTTACCTTGAGCCTGTCGAAGGGTGTGCTTGAACTCTGAGTCTAAACACACCCTTCGACAGGCTCAAGGTAACTAAGAGTTTTTTCTGTCCCAAGAGATAATTGCCAATTGTTACTACAAAATTTTATTTGCTTTTAATTTATCCTATAGTAAAATTCCACCTCTTTTTCTTCCAAAACAAGATCAATTGCCCCTGAAGACTTAGTTTTCTAGCTTTGGCGCAAATTAATATTAATTTAACAATTTAGGTTATTTATGACCAAACAAACCTTCCAACGCACGAAGCCTCACGTAAATATTGGTACTATTG
>CAZDLU010000024.1:0-27731 GCA_964506725.1 uncultured Rhizobium sp. | reverse complement strand
GAAAAAGTAATGCGATTTTTTGGGAAAACAGCATCACATTTTTTTAATTATGCCTGTCTTTGGGACATTCTAAGAAAATAAGGAGTTTATCTTCTTATATTTCTAATTTCATCAATTGAGAAATCCTGTAAATTTCCGCGATAACGCATGATTACATTGCCTTCATGATTTACAATTAAAGTTTCCGGAACTGCTGTGATGCCGGTAATTTTGGTGAATAATCCGGCATTATCTTTGGCAACTATATCAAATGGATTGCCGCTATTTTCAAGATAAGCCTTAGTATTTTCATCAATATCATGCCAGGCAACGCCATACATATTGATGATTCCTTCGCTTTTTAAGCGTAACAAAATTTCATGCTCGGCGCGACAAGTTGTACACCAGGAAGCAAAAAAGTTAATTAGTGAATATTTTTTTCCGCTTAAATTTTTTTTAGAAAATTCTTTATTTTCATCAAATAAATCGGGCAAAGAAAATTCCGGCAATGTTATTTTTTCTTCACGGAAATGTACGTCCGAACCGCTTGTTTGCTGATTATTTTCTTGTTTTTTGCTTAATTTATAGGTAGAAATGCCTATTAAACTAACCAAAAAAATTAAGGTTAAAAAAGGTAAATATTTTTTCATAAAGATGAGCGATTTTTCTTTTATTTTAAAAAGCAAAAACAATAAAGCAAGGCGGGGAGAAGTTCATACAGCGCACGGTGTGATACAAACGCCGGCCTTTATGCCCGTAGGCACAGTAGCAACTGTAAAGGCGATGAAATTAAGCGATGTAAAAAAATCAGGGGCAGAAATTATTTTAGGAAATACTTATCATTTGATGCTGCGTCCCGGTGCGGATTTGGTTGCAGAGCTTGGCGGGCTTCATAAATTTATGGGCTGGGAAGGCCCGATTCTAACTGACTCCGGCGGTTTTCAGGTAATGTCTTTATCAAAGATAAGAAAAATTACTAATGACGGTGTAGAATTTTCTTCTCATATTGATGGTGCGAAATATTTTGTCAGTCCGGAAAAATCAATTGAGATTCAGCATAAATTGGGCAGCGATATTACCATGATTTTTGATGAATGTGTAAAATTTCCTGCAACATATGAAGAAGCAAAAGAGGCGATGGAGCGTTCTCTTTTATGGGCAAAAAGATCTAAAGACGCTTTTACAAAAAGAGAAGGTTATGGAATTTTTGCCATAGTGCAGGGCTCAACCTTTAAAGATTTGCGTGAAATTTCAGCGCAGAAATTAGTAGAAATTGGTTTTGATGGTTATGCGATTGGTGGCTTGGCCGTAGGCGAGGGGCAAGATGAAATGTTTGGAGTTTTAGATTATTGTGCCGATTTTTTACCAGAAAATAAGCCGCGCTATTTGATGGGAGTAGGTAAACCCTCTGATATCGTTGGCGCGGTTTTGCGGGGTGTTGATATGTTTGATTGCGTGATTCCAACAAGGTCGGGCCGCACTGGGCAAGCCTTCGTGCGCGATGGTGTGATTAATATCAGGAATGCAAAATATCGTGATGATAAAAGGCCTTTGGATGCAAAATGTGAATGTTATGGTTGTAAAAATCATAGTCGCGCTTATTTGCATCATCTGTCTAAAGCCAATGAAATACTGGTTGCGATGCTGTTGAGCGAGCATAATATTTTTTATTATCAGGATTTGATGAAGGAGATTCGCTTAAGGATTGAGGATGGAAGTTTTGCGGAGTTTGCGATTAGATTCTTAGGAAATGGAAATACAGGCTCTAGTTAAAAATTTTATTCGATCAGTACTAAATTTGCTAAAAGCAAATTTAATTTAAAACTGCTTCTTCTTGAAGTCATGAAATGCCATAAAAATCATCAGCGGAATATAAATCAAACTTTGCAAAAAAATAATTTTCACATTGTCAAAATTATTTACACCATAAATTAACCAGTTGCTCTGTCCAAATAAATCAAGGCGAGGGAAGAAGACCGAAAATAATTTTAAAATTGAGCCGAAAATATTTACTTTTACCATAGCAAATTCTTGGGGCAATTCGATGGCCATAACAAAAACTCCCATCAGGCGCGAAATCAGGTAAAAAGCGAAACTAGAGGCTATCGTCAAAAAAGAGTTTTTTAGAATTAAGGATGATAAAAGCGTGAAAGTCATGATGATTAGCATTTCACAAAATAAGCTAAGCGACCAAATTATCAGCCCAAGTTTATTGATGTTAGCCAATATTGAAATTATAGAGATAAGAGGCAAAAAAATTAGCAAGAAAATCAAAAAAAATCCGACCAAATAACTGATGATGAATTGCTGGCGTGAAATTGCTTTTGATAAAATAAATTCAACTTCTTTATTTTCAAAAGCGCGATTTATATTTAAAGCAACAAATAAGATAAAGCCAACAGCAAGAACGGCACGCGATGATCCGGCAATATAAGCGACGGTCATTTGTTGTTGTTCGACTAAAGCAGTTTGGCCAAGAAAAATGGCAAGAGCGAAAGCGGCAATTAGAGTAAGAAAGAGGCCGATGTAAAGGCGGTCGCGAATGGCGGAAAGTAGGATATATTTTATTATTGAGAACATTATGATGACTCTTGCCAAACCTTTTACCTCAAGTGCAGAGGGTTGTTTAGTTGAGAATTAATTGTTGTTAAAAAACGGTCGCTTATTCGGATCGAATTTATTTTGAATATCGCGATCATATTTAGAAGCCGGAGTGCCACTATTTACAACGGTTGCTTTGATGAAAATCACCGTTTCTTTGGTGGAGGACTCTTTGGAAATTGATTTGAATAGCCAGCCGATAATAGGAATGCGGGCTATGAATGGCACGCCGCGGTCGGTGTTAGTTGAGCTGTTTTCTAAAAGGCCACCGATAACGATTATGTTACCGCTTTGAATTTTAGCGATAGTGTCGAGCGTTTTTGATTGTACGATCGGAACTTTGTTAATTAAGTCGGCAATGACATCGCCACTAGAATCTCTAGGGCTAGCAGGATCGTTAACAGTTTCATTGGCGCTGGAAAGGGTTGGTTTAATGTTTAAGGTAATCTCGTTTGTTTTATAGTTAATGGAAGGCGTAATATCAAGCTGGATGCCGACATCAACTTCTTGCTTGGTAGAAGTGATAGTCGAGGTGACAACTGAAGAAGTGCTGGCCGTTGTGCTTTGTGAAGAATCGACTTTGAAAAAAACTTTCTTGGTAGAGAAATTTAAAACAGCTTTCTGATTGTTGATGGCGTGAACCCTAGGGCTGGAAAGGGCGCGTACGGTACCGAACTGTTCAAGAGCGCTGACCGAAGCGTTTAAATCTTGGTTGAATAATTTTCTTAAAGTATAGCCGATAGTGTTGCCGGTAGCCTCACCCGTGGGAGCGGAATAGCCATTCGATAACACGAGACTGCTTCTATTATTGCCCCAATCCCAATTGATGCCGGTATTGAATTGATGGCTTAATGTTACCTCAATAAATTTAGCTTCAATTAAAACCTGGGCCGAGGAAGTCTTTTCAACATCTGCTAAGTATTTTTCAACTGCCTTATGTTGTTTATCGGTAGCGAAAACGGAAATAATGCCGGCAGATTTATTAAGGGTTACGCTTGATGAACCGGAAGATGAGGAAGATGTCTCGTCACTTGACTTATTGGAATCTGAAGCTGCCAAGATAGCTTTAATATTGGTATCAACATCGGTCCATAATTGATTGCCGTTTAAGTAATCTACGAAATAATTTTTGACGTAAGGGCTGTCATTTTCAAAATATAAAACGCCGTTCTTATAGGTGTAGCGTAGGTTGCCCAGAGTGGCAATGCGATCAACAACTTCTTTTAGCGGACGATTTTTAGCATTTAAGATAATTCCTCCGGTAATCGTGGGATCAACATCGACATCGATTTTGGCAATGCGGCCAAGCTCAATTAAAACATCTTTTAAAGGTACTTGATCGGTTACTGAAAAGGCGATTGTTTTATTGCCGCCAATATCAGGTGGTGGCGGCGTTACAATTAATTTGGAAATATTCGGGACAGGTGCTTCGTCTTGGGCATTTCGCGCTTTTTGCAAACGCTCTTCTTCACTATTTTTTAATAAATTTTTGCGATAGTCAGAAAGTGAAAGTCCGGCTTGAGTGTCAATTGGATCAACCTTGCCCGAGCTGCATGAGAGTAGGGCAAATGATAGTATTAGATTTGTAAGGAAACGAGCCGGTTTTTTCACTAAAATTTTTTTGAGATTGCTTTTGGTAAAATCTTATTGGGGTAAGTTTTTTTTAGCAATTGATTTTGGTGAAATAATACTTAGTATCTGGGCGATATTTTTGATTCCCTTTTTCCTTTTAAAAAATGCTAAAACAACAAGACAAAATTTTCACCAATCTTTATGGTTTTGAATCCGCTGGCCTTGAGGCCGCAAAGAAGCGCGGTGATTGGGTTGATACCAAAAAGTTTTTAGATAATGGTAGTGAATGGTTGATTCAGCAAGTTAAAGATTCCGGTCTTCGTGGTCGTGGGGGTGCGGGTTTTCCAACCGGAACGAAATGGTCTTTTGTGCCGAAAAAACAAAGTCCCAAAGAAGGTAAGCCGCATTATTTAGTGATTAATGCTGACGAGTCTGAACCCGGAACCTGTAAGGATCGCGATATTTTAAGAAATGATCCGCATAAATTAATTGAAGGTTGTTTGTTGGCTTCGCGCGCAATTAATGCTGAAACTTGTTACATTTATATTCGTGGTGAATATTACAACGAAGCCATGGCTTTGCAGCGCGCAATCGATGAAGCTTATGATGCAAAATTAATCGGCAAGAATGCTTGTGGCAGTGGTTGGGATTTGGATATTTACATTCATCGCGGGGCTGGAGCTTACATTTGCGGCGAAGAAACCGCCTTGCTTGAAAGCTTAGAAGGCAATAAAGGTCAACCACGTTTGAAGCCGCCATTTCCGGCGCTGATTGGGCTTTACGGTTGCCCGACTGTAATTAATAACGTGGAATCAATTGCGGTTGTTCCGGAAATTTTACGTCGCGGCTCCGCGTGGTTTGCGGGTTTGGGCCGAGAAAAAAATACCGGAACAAAAATATTTTGCATTTCCGGTCACGTAAATAAGCCGTGTAATGTTGAAGAAGAAATGGGAATTTCTTTGAAAGAATTAATTGAAAAACATGCCGGCGGCGTGCGCGGCGGTTGGGAAAATCTCTTGGCAGTAATTCCGGGCGGTTCATCAGTTCCTTTGATTAAAAAAGATGTTTGCGATACGGTTTTAATGGATTTTGATTCGCTTAAAGCGGTAGGCACTGGGCTTGGTACAGCCGGTGTTATCGTGATGGATAAATCAACTGATATTGTTGCGGCAATTGCTAGATTATCACATTTTTACAAACATGAATCTTGCGGACAATGCACGCCATGCCGCGAAGGTACTGGTTGGCTAATGCGAATTATGGATCGCATGATTACTGGTAATGCGAAAGTTGAAGAAATAGATCAGCTTTACGATCTAACAAAACAAATTGAAGGTCACACAATTTGTGCTTTGGGAGATGCTGCGGCTTGGCCGGTGCAAGGGCTGATTAAGAATTTCAAAGACGAGATGATAAAAAGAATTAATAATGCGCATAATTAACAATGAGTGCTAAAGCTTCCGAATATATAAAAAGTGAAGATTTTTTTAGAAAGCTAGAGGATTTTATCGGAGGCGATTCCTTTGAGATCAATGAAGTTCGGCTTAAGCAACACCATGAAATTGTTAGTAAGCTGGAGGGCGCTGCTGCGGCTTCAAATATATTGCCTATGATAGATCATACTTTAAGTGATGAGGCAATAATTAATGATTTGCGGGATAAATCAAAAACTATTAATGAAGAACAAAGAGCCGGATTAGATAGATGGAAAAGCATAAAATTAATAAGAAATTTTGATTCTCCTTATTTAATAGCTGCGGAAGGTTTTATTTCCTTGCTTCCCCAACATGCTACCGCACGACAAATAATGGCTTTTGCCAATAGTCATTTTATTGGCGAACAATATGGTCAATTTTTTCGGCATTTGCATATTGCTGCAAAAGGTACTGAGTTCGAAAATAGTGGTCAATTCGGCCTGGTTTCGGATACATTAGCTGCACAAATTCTATTTTATTCTGCGGTTGTTGGATGCCTTTCTCACAAAGAAAAATTTTTCAGACATGACAAGGCCACATTCAAAAAAATTGCTCAGTTTGCTCCGGAAGAAATCTCGAAAGTAAGAAATGAATTAGAAAAATTTTTAGTTACGGTCTATGATATGGCTGAAAAAGAAAATAATTCTGCCCTTAAAATTGCTGTATTAGAAAGTTATGATTTTGTTTGTGATGGAAAATGTAAGAATACTCTTGTGGTTAAAACAGCCGGGAAATTGCAGCATCATAAAGCTATAGAAAAAAATGAGACAACAAAATATTAAAATATGACAAAAATCGTTGCCCTAATCACAGCGTGCGGTCGTGGAAATCGTTTTAATAATTCTTCCAATAATGGTGAAGGAATTCCCAAGCAATATATGCCGCTTGCGGGAATTTCAATGTTGCGTCATTCGATTTTAGCTTTTCTAAATCATCCAAAAATTGATGACGTGATGTGCGTGATTCATCCTGATGATATGGCGCTGTACGAAGAAGCAGTGGCCGGACTTGATTTACTTAATCCGGTTTTTGGTGGAGAAACTCGTCAAGCCTCAATTCGCATTGGTTTGGAAGCCTTGCGTGATTATAATCCGACAAAAGTTTTGATTCATGACGGAGTTCGTCCATTTGTTTCGAAGCGTATTATTAATGGCATTTTGGAAAAGCTTGAAACTCATCCCGCGGTAATTCCGGCAATTGCGGTGGAAGATACTTTAAAAAAATATTCTGACGGAAAAATCGAATGGACTTTAGAGCGCGATAATTTGTGGCGCGCGCAAACGCCGCAAGGATTTTTATATGAGGATATTTTAAATTCTCATATCGCATTCAAAGATTTAAGTTTTACTGATGATGCCGCACTTAACGAATATGCCGGAATTCCGGTTGCCATAATTCCCGGTTCCCAAAATAATTTTAAGATTACGACTCTTGAAGACTATGAGCGCGCAAACCGCTTGGCCTCTATGCTGATGACTAATGTCAAAGAAGAAATTCGTGTCGGCAATGGCTTTGATGTTCATGAATTTGAAGCGGCAAATAAGAAAAATAATAAGATTAGATTAGGTGGAATCGAAATTGAATTTGATAAAAAAATTAAAGCTCATTCCGATGGTGATGTAATTATTCATGCCGTGATGGACGCGCTTCTTGGCTGTGTCGGTGAAGGAGATATCGGCGAACATTTTTCACCAAATGACAGCAAATGGAAAGATTGTAATTCTTGCGAAATGTTAAAAATTGTAAAACATTTGCTTACAAAAAAAGGTGCGAAAATTTTGAATTTAGATGCAACTTTAATTTGTGAAAAACCAAAAATTTCCAAGCACAAAAAAGCAATGACCGAACAAATGGCAAAAATTTTAGGAATCGCCGAAAACAGAATAAATATTAAGGCTACGACTACTGAGAAATTAGGATTTTTAGGAAGAGAAGAG
Source organism: uncultured Rhizobium sp. (assembly GCA_964506725.1). Lineage (GTDB taxonomy): Bacteria > Pseudomonadota > Alphaproteobacteria > Rickettsiales > UBA1997 > UBA2645. The sequence continues at coordinate 20,167 of CAZDLU010000024.1, read as the reverse complement.
GGAATCGCCGCGCAAGCAAGCGCATCAGTTCTAATGACAGTCGTACAAGAATAAATGCTATCTCAATATAAAACATATTTAAAAAATATTTCTCCATATTAAAATTTTTTTTATTTTTTATTTACATTTAAAAAAATACCTCTACTTTCACCCCCCTCTTTAAAAAAATGGCGTTTAAAAAATGTGAAATTTTTTAAACAAAATTAAGTAAAGTTTTAGTCTTTTCGTACTTAATTTTTTAATCAACAAAAAGAAATGAAACAAGAACAAGAACAGTATGACGGAGTCTTAAGTAACAAGATTCATTATTTAAATTTTCAAAAGCCAAAAGTTGCAAAAGCAACGACGCTTAATCAAAAAAAACCGAATACCGTAGAGGCTAAGGTACGTGAACTTAAGCCTGCAGTACCCGTTTATTTCATCCGTCCTGATTCTCTTAGGCGCGCTGCTGATTTTTTCTTACAAAATTTCCATAGTTTAAAACATAAAAGCAAAGTTTTATATTCGGTAAAAAGTAATCCGGATAGAACTGTTATCGGCCATTTATTCAACGCGGGAGTAAAACATTTTGATGTGGCTTCAATGGCAGAAGTAAATCAAATTGCCGACATGTTCGGTAAAGATGTTAAAATGTATTTCATGCATCCAATCAAGTCGCGCGAGGCAATTTATGATGCTTATTTTAATCACGGAATTCGTGATTTCTCACTTGATTCGCTTGATGAATTAAAAAAGATTTTAGATGTTACGGGAAACGCCAAAGATTTAGGACTGCACTTGCGTTTATCTATTCCTAATTCTTACGCGGCGATTGATTTGTCTGTTAAGTTCGGGGCTTTACCTTCAGAGTCCGTTAGTTTGGTACGTAAAATCAGAGCTGCGGCGCAACGTTTTGGTATTTGCTTCCACGTTGGTTCGCAATGTATGGATCCGATTGAATATCGTAATGCCATTACAATTGCTAAAAAAGTTTTAGATAAAGCGAAAGTGAAGCTTGATGTGCTGGATATCGGAGGCGGCTTTCCATCGAGTTATCCGGGCATGACTCCGCCTGATTTGCAATCATATTTTGATGAAATTTTTGATGCGGTTCATCAACTTAATTTAGATTCTGATTGTGAAGTTTGGTGCGAGCCGGGACGCGCTTTGGTTGCTGAATCGGGATCGCTTTTGGTCCGTGTTGAAGGGCGCAAAAAAAATATGCTTTACTTAAATGATGGAACTTACGGCGGCTTATTTGATGCGGGTTTTCCGGGTTTTATTTTTCCGGTAAAAGCAATGCGCCTTAGAAATTCTAAGCTTTCACCAAATAATGTGCCTTTTAGTTTTTACGGTCCGACCTGCGATTCGCTTGATACGATGAAAGGTCCCTTCTATCTGCCGGAAAATATTGCTGAAGGTGATTATATTGAAATCGGACAGCTTGGCGCCTACTCTCGCAGTATCCGCACCGAGTTCAACGGTTTTAATAAAAACTTGCAAATTGAAGTAGTTGATGAGCCTCTAGTTTCAATGTATCGATTCGAAGAGAAGCAGCAAGATCAAGAGCAGACCGCATAATTGTTATTTCCAACCTTAATTAATTAAAAAAATGGTTACTAAAAAAGATTTGCTAAAACGTCAGGTTAAACATATTGATATGACTTCTTTCGACGCGCGTCCAATCATTGATCAAATGGACAATATGTCATTCACGTCGCGCGATTTGGCAAGAGCCACTGAAATTTTTAACATGATGTTAAAAGATAATTCTTGCTCAACTATTTTAACCCTTGCAGGATCTACTTCGGCTGGTGGTTGCATGAAAATTTATGCGGACATGATTAAGTTTGGCATGATTGATGCAATCGTTGCAACAGGTGCTTCAATCGTTGATATGGATTTCTTTGAAGCCTTGGGATTCAAGCATTATCAAGGCACGCCCTTCATCGACGACAAATTTTTGCGCGAAAATTATATCGACAGAATTTACGATACTTACATTAATGAAGAAGAATTACAAAAATGCGACAGCACAATTTTTAAAATTGCCAACTCCTTGGAGCCGCGTCCTTATTCATCGCGCGAGTTCATTTGGGAAATGGGAAAATTCTTGAAGAAAAATGCTAAGAAAAAAGAATCGCTAATTGAGCTTGCTTACGATCACAATGTGCCGATTTTCTGCCCGGCATTTACTGATTCTTCAGCCGGTTTTGGTTTGGTTTTACACCAAGTTAAAAATCCGAAAAAACACATGACAATCGACTCAATCGCTGATTTCCGCGAGCTTACAGACATCAAGATCAAAGCCGGCACAACAGGCTTACTTATGATCGGCGGCGGCGTGCCGAAAAACTTCGTACAAGACACGGTAGTTTGCGCTGAAATCATCGGCGAAGAAGTTGACATGCATAAATACGCCGTACAAATCACGGTAGCCGACTCGCGCGACGGCGCTTGCTCTTCTTCAACTCTAAAAGAAGCTTGCTCTTGGGGCAAAGTTGATACAACTTTCGAGCAAATGGTTTACGCTGAAGCAACTTCAGTTGTGCCTTTACTAGCTTCAGACGCGTATCACCGCGGTTATTGGAAAAAAAGAAAAAGAAGAAATTTTGCGAAGATGTTTGAGTAATTACTGGTCGAATAAATTTTTAAGGGCGGCCTTAAAAATTTTATAAGTTATTTATTTAATAAACCTCATTAGTCATGCTGAGCTAAGTCGAAGCATGTGTTTGCACTCCGAGTTGTGCACATGCTTCGACTTAGCTCAGCATGACATCGAATAGGCATAAAGAAAAAACCAGTTGTTAAGACAAATCCAATTTCCTATCATAGTCGATCCTTTTTTAAAAAAGATCGATGGCAAAAAAATTTAAAATCCATTCCAAATTTTCTCCGGCAGGGGATCAGCCTAAAGCAATAGAATCGCTGCTTGTTGGCATTGATGAACATAAGAAAGATCAGGTGTTGCTTGGAATTACGGGCTCGGGCAAAACTTTTACGATGGCCAATATTATTGAAAAGACGCAGCGTCCTACTCTTATCATGGCGCATAACAAAACTTTGGCAGCGCAATTATATGGCGAGATGAAGGAATTTTTTCCGGAAAATGAAGTTGGTTATTTCGTTTCATTTTATGATTATTACCAGCCCGAAGCTTATGTCCCTAAGACTGACACTTATATTGAAAAAGATAGCGCGATAAATGAACAAATCGATCGTTTGCGTCATGCGGCGACAAGGGCTTTATTTGAACGGCGTGATACGATTGTAGTTGCATCGGTTTCTTGTATTTACGGTATCGGTTCGCCGGAATTTTATTCGAAAATGGTGTTGCGTCTTAAAGTTGGCGAAGAAATTTCACGGCAAAAATTATTATGCCGACTTGTTGATTTGCAATATCAGCGCAATGACGTAACGCTTGAGCGCTGTAATTTCAGGGTGCTGGGCGATGTTGTCGATGTTTTTCCGTCACACATGGATGAGCGCGCCTGGCGCATTGCTATGTTTGGTGATGAGATTGAAGAAATTACCGAATTTGATCCGCTGACTGGTGAAACTTTTGAAAAACTAAACGACATTGCGCTTTATCCATCATCGCACTATGTAACACCGCAAGAGACTTTGAAAGGTGCTATTTCACAAATTAAAAGTGATTTGGCAATTCGTGTTGAGGAGTTAGAACAACAAGGCAAGCTTGTTGAAGCTCAGCGACTCAATCAGCGCACGACTTATGACATGGAAATGATGTTGGAAATTGGCACTTGTAAAGGTATTGAAAACTATTCGCGCTATTTAACTGGGCGGCCAGCTGGCGCGCCTCCGCCAACACTTTTTGAATATTTACCACAAGATGCTTTGCTTTTTGTCGATGAAAGTCACGTGTCAGTTCCGCAAGTTGACGGCATGTATAAAGGCGATTTTGCGCGCAAATCAACTTTGGTTGAACATGGTTTCCGCCTTAGAAGCGCGCTGGATAACAGGCCGCTAAAATTTTCGGAATGGGAACATTTTAAACCGCAAACAATTTATGTTTCGGCAACGCCAGGAAAATATGAGCTCGCCAAAACCGAAGGCGAGGTGGTTGAACAAATCATTCGCCCAACAGGCTTGCTTGATCCTATTTGCGAAATTCGTCCGGCAAAAACTCAGGTGAAAGATTTAGTCGAAGAAATTATCAAAACGCGCGATCGTGGCTTTCGGACATTGGTTACAACTATCACTAAAAAAATGGCGGAAGATTTGGCGGATTATCTAAATGATGTCGGAGTAAATGTTGTTTATATGCATTCCGACGTTGATACTCTTGATCGCATCGAGATTATTCAAAATTTAAGAATCGGCAAATATGATTGTTTGGTGGGGGTGAATTTATTACGCGAAGGCCTTGATATTCCTGAATGCGCGCTGGTGGCAATTCTTGATGCGGACAAGGAAGGTTTCTTGCGTAATGAAACTTCATTGATTCAAACAATTGGTCGCGCGGCGCGAAATTCTGAAAGCAAAGTTATTTTATATGCTGATAAAGAAACGAAATCAATCAAGGCCGCTCTAGGAGAAACCGAGCGCCGCCGTAAAATCCAAATCGCTTATAACGAAAAACACAACATCACGCCAACTACAACCAAAAAGCCGCTTGGCTCAGCACTTGCAAACCTCTACAGCAAAAAAGGTGATATTGTCGAAGAAAAAAATGAAACAAAATTAAGCGAAAAGGATATCGAAAATCTAAAAAAACAAATGCTCAAAGCCGCCACCGACCTAGACTTCGAACGCGCCGCTACCATTCGCGATAAAATCAAGAAAGCCGAGGAATTGTTGGTGTTTAAAAATTAAACCCCTAGATAACTTGCGTTATCTAGGGGTGAAGCGCAACACGTCACAATAGTTGAGCGTGGATGGTGGTTCTCTAAAGAGCTATATTCGTAAGCTCAAATCTTAAAAATATCTGCATTAATTTTTTCTAGAGGGATTTTTATCAGACAAGTTTTTTGCGATTGTTCTTAAATCAGCAACTAATGAACTTATTTGCTCTATATGATTTTGATATCCATCTAAATATTTTAAATATTTAAGAGTTCTTAATTCATAATTTCTTAATTCTTGTAAATCATTTTTAAGCGCGTTGCAGCATAAAGTTATGGAGTTTAAAGAAGTAGAGAGTTTATAGCTTGTGGAATTAATAAAATCAGAGTCAAGAATTGCTGGTGATTTATGAATAAGAATTGTTTTGTTTTTGCTGACAATTTTTTTACTTTCCAAAACAAAGTTGGTTTTATTAATTGGTAGAAAGTTGTTCTTATGTTCTAAAGCGGTAGTTTTCACGTCTTAAAATGAAACAGTTAATAGATGCCCGGTTAAGGTTTGAGTATGAAAATTGATTTTAGTCAAGAAAGCAAATTAGTTATAATCAATATTTTTTATAAACTTATAAAAATAACTTATATGTTGCCAAAACAATTTTACTACAAGAGCAATCGCATCCAGCAATTAAAAGGCTTTTATTATACTGTTCAAACTGGCAGCGTATCTAAATCTGCAAAAAAAATGGGCCTTAGCCAAGCGGCAGTGACGTTGCAAATACAGTCTTTGGAAAGAGATTTGGGAATAAAATTATTTAGTAGAGATAAAAAGAAAATTAAAATTACCGCAGAAGGAAGGTTGTTATATTCCCATGCAATATTTTATATACAGGGTTTGGATGGCTTATTTGAGAGCTTTGCAGAATTTATTGAGAAGAGAAAATCGAATATGCTAGATATAGCTGCAAATCATGTAAGTATTTCCTATATTCTTCCGAAATATATAAAAAAATTTCAAACCAAAAATCATAATATAAAATTTAAAATTAGAAATTTATCAAAAGATGACGGCATAGCGAGACTGTTGAATGGAGACATAGACATGTTTATATATCCAATGAGTTATGAAGACATTCCGGAAGAACTAGAATTTATTCCGATTGTAAAATATCAGCCAATTTTATTAGTAAGAAAAGATCATCCTCTTGCAACTAAGAAAAATATAGTGTTATCTGACGTTAGTAAATATGAATTGGTAAGAATCGATCCGAAATTTATCACGTTACCTGCCTTTGAAGAAATCATTAAAGCTCACAAACTTAAAACTAAAATTGAATTCGAAATGTCGGATTGGGAAATTTTAAAAAAATTTGTTAAGTCTGATATTGGTGTTGCGATTATTTCAAACATAGTATTGGAAGGTGAAAAAGACAGTGAGTTAACTGGAAGAATTTTAACTAATTATTTTCCAGAAATGACCTACGGAATTATGGTTAAAAAAGAAAAATTGTTGAATCCTTTATTGAAAGATTTTGTAAAGTTGTTAAAAGAAGAAAAGCTACTGCAAGCCCATAAGTCTAATTATGAATTTAATTAAAAATGTTTCCTTCGGTTAGGCCTCGCTTGGTTAATTATGCGCATCAATTTTATGATAATATAAAGCGTAATTTTTCCTCAATGTTAGCATTTAAGGATATTTCTTATCATGCGAGAGAAAATGATATACCTGTGGAAAAAATCAGAAGAGATATAAAATTATTATCTGAAGCAAGCAAATTGGGTAGGAGTGAGGCCAAATTTGATTTGACTAGAGCTGGTGTAATTATGGCATCAAAAACAGATATTGAAATTTCACGTGAAGATCAGTTTACTGGGATTCATGTGTTATCAGAAGAGGGTGCAACCGTAGAATATGGGGAATATGGTGTATTGACTTCTAGCGATAAGCCTAATCCCAAAGATTTATTGAAATATCGCCTAGAGATACCTCCAAAATCAGAGGGTATCGTGGTAGCAAGAAAAAATGTTCCACTATCATTGGAATTCAGAAATCCTGCAACATCTTATGCTCATAGTTATCTAGAAATGGAAAATGTGCTTGAGCATGAATTAAATAAAAAAAGGTTTGGATTTGAACGGATATGCGAGTTGAGTCCTGATGATGCAGAGAGGGTTAGTATAGAATTGCAAAGGACAATTCTTTATAGCCCAGATAAACAGAAATTTGGCAAAGAAACAGTAGCAGTAACTGGCAAGTTAGGTAGCCACGGTAATTCTTCTGCGGTCTTAATGGCTTTTCGAACTCGAGATGGTAAGGATTCCTCAACAGATATGCATTATCATCCAGGAGAAAGATTTCTAATCGTAGTAACTGGCAATAGACCAGCTGGAGCTATTTTTAATTTTTGTGGGGTAGCTGAGAATCCTGATGATAGGAAGGATTCTGAAGTAGTTCTTGAATTTCCTCCGAATTCAATATTACAGCTTAGATTTCCTCAAGGAGTTCATCATAAATTTACAGGTGATTTTATATGTGATAGTATTCATCTTAGAGAGGGTGAAAATTTTAGAGCTCTTGCAAAAGATAAAAAATTATTTAAAGGTTTCTTACAAGCTGCTACTATTTTTTCAGCAGATCGAAATAATCAAAAAGATATAGAATCATTGTTATCTGATGATAGAGAGCATAAAAAACTTCCTTATTCTTCTATACTGCGTTAATTTATGACCAACCCAGAACTAATCGCCACCATTGCCGCAATATTCACCATGATTGCCTACATTCCCCAAGCCATCAAAACCATTCGCACTCGTGATACTAAGGCTATTTCTTTTTGGATGTATTTTATTTCCATGATTGGGGTGATTTTATGGTTGGTATATGGGTTGATGGTAAGCTCTGGCGCGATTATTTTTAAAAATATTTCGGTTATTTTGCTTTCCGGAATAATTTTGTGGATTAAGGTGCGAAATATCCTTAGTGGCGCTGATGAAAGAAAAAGCTTTAAGGATCTAAAAAAATATTTAAGAAATATTTTGCAAAAGAAATTGTGATGGTGTAAAAATTCTCGGTCGGGAGTTGTATCTGATATAAGACCTTTACAGGGAAAGGGTGCAACACGTTGGGTTTACGTGGTGGTGGCTCCCGATACTATTTTTTCCTTTCTTTTAGCAAATCTCTCAACAAGATCTCCTCTTTAGTGCGCTATATTGTATCATATTATTTTTCAGCAAAGTAAACGGATTAGCATAATTATGATAAAAAGTTTCACCTTCTTCTTGAAAGCCGAATTTCTTCAGTAATTTAATGCAAGAAACGTTCTCTTTATTGGTGCGAGCTGGAATAGTTAAATTAGGAAAAGTGTTAAAAAGATTCTCAAAAAAAACTTCACAAAATTCAGTAGCATAGCCTTTACCTTTCGCCTTGTGATCCAGAATAATTAAAAATTCTAAATCATGTTCCGGCATAGCTAAGGGTCCATCAATCATCGGTTCTTGTTTTTGCACGCCACCTACTCCTAAAAAAATATTGCTATCATTTTCAAAAATCAGATAAGCTCCGGTGCCTTGATATTGCTGGCTGCATTCGATGCTAAGTTGAATATCTTGCGCGGCATCTATGCCATGTAACAATTTTATATTTTCGACATCGCCGTAAAGATCAAGCACATATCGGCAATTTTTTTCTTCCAATAATTCTGCGCGCAAGCGGGCAGTTTTTAAGGTTTTATTTTGCATTAGAATTAATTGCTCAGAAATTTAATCGGCCCTTCAGCGCGGCCATGAATGAATTGATCAAGATAAGGATTTTTTGAATCATCTAATTTTTTTACATCATCAAACCAAATAATTTTTCCTTCATAAAGCATTGCTATTTTATCAGCAATTTTTCTTGCGGAATGCATGTCGTGAGTGATTGTGACAGTAGTTGCGCCAAGCTCTTTGGAATTTGCGATAATCAAATCATTAATGACATCAGCCATGATCGGATCAAGGCCGGTTGTGGGTTCGTCGAAGAAAATTATTTCAGGATTAGAGGCAATCGCACGTGCCAGCGAGGCGCGTTTTTGCATGCCGCCGGAAAGTTCGGAAGGAAATAAATCGGCGGTTTTAGCGCTTAATCCTACAGCCTTAAGCTTTTCCAAAGCAGTTTGTCTGGCTAAATCCTTATCGATTTTTTTATGGTAAAGTAATCTAAAGGCCACATTTTCCCAAACTGAAAGCGAGTCAAACAGCGCGCCGCCTTGAAATAAAAAGCCGAATTTTTCCATTAATTTATCGCGCGATTTATTATCAATTCCAATTGTTTCTTTGCCATCGATTTTAACGCTACCGGAGCTTGGATTTATTAGGCCCGTGATCAATTTAATTAATACTGATTTGCCACTTCCGGAGCCGCCCAAAATTACCAGCGATTCACCTTTCTTAACATCCAAATCAATGCCTTTTAAAACATCTTTGGTGCCAAAAGATTTAACTAAATTTTGTACGGAAATTTTTGTGTTCACAATTATTTTGATGATTGTTCAATATGTTTATCAATGATTCTTTTTAAGCTCAAATAATCGACATAGCCTTCGGAAATTTCGCCATTGATGAAGAAACTTGGAGTAGATTTTATTTGCAATTCTTTAGCAACTTCCATGCGCGAATTTAGAATTTTTTCTTGAGCATTTTTATCATTAATGCAATTTCTGAATTTGGCGGCGCTTACTCCGTCAAGGTTTGCAATTGCTTCAAGTTTTTCCTGAAAATTTTGATCAAAAGCCCATGAATCTTGAGTTTTAAATAAAGTTTTGATAGTTGTGTAATATTTTTCTGGATCAGCGCCGGCCACGCATTTAGCGTAAAGAGCCGCGGTAAGAGCCGGTTGATTTAGCGGAAAATCGCGATAAATAAATTGTACTTTTTTAGTTTCAATATATTCAGTTTTTATTTTTTCAAAAGCCTCGCGAGCAAAGGAAGAGCAGTGCGGACAAGATAATGACGCATATTCAATTATTACTATCGGCGCTGATTTATCACCTAAAATTACATCATCATTTTTAATTTTTAGCACATCACTTTTTTTGCGAACTTCGGCTAGCAATTTAGCATCTTTGTTGACCGCAGCGCTTACTGCATCTTGTGCTTTTTGTTCCGGTTTTTCAACGCTGTTTTCTTTCTCATATTTAAAAGAAGTTTTGGTTTGATAATTGTGAACTATTAAAAATGATAGACCAACTAAAGCTGCTAGAGCAACAATGATTACAGTGACTTTTTTAGAAGATTTTTTCATAGTTTTTTAAAAATTGCTGGATTTAATATTTATTAATATTTAACAATTAATCGAAAAATACAAGTATTATGAAACTACCGCTTTCTGTTTTTATTATTACCAAAAACGAAGCTGATCGGATCTGCGCCGTTATTGATGCGGTGAGAGAAATTGCTGATGAAATTTTGGTGATTGATTCGGGAAGTGAAGACGACACTTGTAAAATTGCTTTAGAAAATGGTGCGAAAGTAATTTTTAACGAATGGCGCGGTTACGGTCAGCAAAAAATTTTTGGTGAAAATCAATGTCGTAATAAATGGATTTTAAATATTGATGCTGATGAAGAGGTGTCACCCGAACTTTCAGAAGAGATTAGAGATATTTTTAATAAAGAAATTCAAAATAATTTTTATGGATTCAGGGTTAAAATTGTTAATAAATTTCCGGGCGAAAAGCGCCCAAAAAAGTTAGCTTATTTTTATAATCAATTACGACTTTATAATAAGGATTTTGCCGGTTTTAAAAACAGCTCAGTGCATGACTCTGTTGAACTGAAAGAGGATGATAAATCTAAAATAGGTCAGTTAAAAAATATAATTTATCACCAATCTTTCAGGTCTTATTCGCACTGGATTGCTAAAATAAATTCCTATTCCGCCATGCAAGCCCGCGATTCTATTGAGCGCGGCAAGAAAACTTCAATTGCTAAAGTTATTGTCACGCCGGTGTTGGCTTTTTTTAAGGCTTATTTTGTGCGCAGATATTTTATTTATGGATTTGATGGTTTAATTTACAGCGGGCTTTTTGCTTTTTCGCGCTTTGCGAAGATGATTAAAATTCGGGAGTTGTCTTGAATAGGAACCGCGCCCTACGTTCATTTCCCTTTGACTAAGAACTTAAATATTTCTTCCAAATCCGGCTGCTTCGTGGAAATATCTTTAATGTGAATTTTGCAATCAAGAACGGCGCGGATAATGTCTTCAACTGCCTGTTTTTGCGGATCGTAAGTGATGGCAATTTTATCTTTAGCAATCTTTCTAAAAGCTAAATTCGGAAAAGTTTTTGCCAAATCAAAATTAATTTCATCACTTGCCGTGATAGTCAAATCCTTGTTCGACAACACTTGCATCAAATTTTCTTTGCGATCGTGACGAATAACTTTACCGTGATTGATGATGGCAATTTCATCGCATAATTCTTCGGCTTCTTCCAAATAGTGTGTAGTTAGTAAAATCGTGGTTCCGCGCGCATTTAATTTTTTTACGTAATTCCATAATTGGCTGCGCAACTCAACATCGACGCCCGCGGTTGGCTCATCAAGCACTAGAATTTCCGGATCATGGACCAAAGCTTTTGCAACAAGCAAACGTCTTCGCATCCCGCCGGACAAGCTTCTCGGCTTAACATTGGCTTTGTCTTTTAGGCCCAATGCCTCAATAATTTCATCAGTTCTGCGATTTTCTTTTCTGATGCCGAAATATCCGGCATAAATTTCCAAGGTTTCGCGCACCGTAAAAAACGGATCGATAATTAATTCTTGCGGAACGATGCCGATTTTAAATTTGGAAGCCTGTGAAGCACTGTCAATATTGAGTCCACAGATTTTAACATCACCGGAAGTTTTCTTAACAAGTCCGGCTAAAATATTTATTAAAGTAGATTTTCCCGCGCCATTTGGCCCCAAAAGCCCAAAAAACGAACCTTTTTTTATTTCCAAATTCACGTCTTGCAGCGCGATTTTGGCTGAGGATTTTTTAGATTTTTGATAGGTTTTGTTTAGATTTTTGATTTCGATTGCGAACATATTAAATAGTGCTTGGTGCTTAAGTGCTCGCGCTTCGCTGGTGCTCGGGCCTTATGTTTGAACTTTTACTATCAACATTGGCCCGAGCACCCGAGCACTTTATTTTGTAATTCCTTTTTCCTTCAACAATTCCTGTAATTCCCCCGACTGAAACATCTCCTTCACAATATCACAACCACCAACAAATTCGCCTTTTACGTAAAGTTGCGGAATTGTCGGCCAGTCGGAAAATTCTTTAATGCCTTGACGTAATTCCGGATCGCGTAAAATGTCAATGTCTTTAAATTCAACGCCCAACTGCTTCAACACGTGCGACACTGTTGCCGAAAATCCGCATTGCGGAAAATCTTGCGTGCCTTTCATATAAAGAACCACGTTATTTTGAGAGATTGTTTCTTGGATTTTTTGGAAAATATCAGACATATTAATTTGCTATTGTTTTTAATTGCATCGCATGCAACACACCACTATCAATATATGAACTAAGTGCTTTGTTTACAAGGCGATGTTGTTCGATTCTTGATTTACCGGAAAATATTTTGTCGGTTATTGTGACGCTGTAGTGATTGTCATCACCGGCGAGATCGATGATTTCGATTTTGGCTTCAGGGAAGTTTGTTTCTAGGATTTGTTGTAATGCGGTTTGAGGGATTGGCATGTTAAAAGTGCTCGGGTGCTCCAGATGCTTGCGCTTCTCTGGTGCTCGGGCCTATGTTTGAACTTTTACTATCAACATTGGCTCGAGCACCCGAGCACTTGAGCACCCGAGCACTAGTTATAAAAACTCCTAACCAAAAAAACCACGACGTTTCTTCGGAGCGCCGCCGTCACGATCATCGCGATCTCTACGGTCTCTTCTGTCGCCGCGATCAAAATCACGTCCGCCGCGTCTGTCATCGCGGTCGCCACCACGACGATCATCGCGATCACGTCCGCCACGTCTGTCGTCACGATCACGTCCACCGCCACGTCTGTCATCGCGGTCATCGCGATCCCCACGTCCGCCGAATTCTCTTTCATCAACCATTTGCGGTTTATTGGCAATACGGTCAGAAATATCTTCGCCCGTTGCTTGATCAACACAACGATAGCTTAATTTCGGACGACCTTTTTTATCAAAGCCGATAACTTTAACTTTAACAATATCGCCTTCATTAATTACGTCTTCAACGAAATCAACGCGATATTCTGCAAGTTCAGAAATATGCACGAAACCGTCACGGTTGCTTGCGATGCTGACAAATGCACCGGCATCAATAACTTTAACTACCGGACCTTCATAAATATCACCGATTTCCGGCTCAAAAGTAATTTCATTAATCATTGAAACTGCTTTTTTGATGGCTTCAGAGTTGTTTGAAGCAACTTTAATTGTACCATCATCATCGATGTCAACAGTAGCGCCGGAAACTGCGCAGATTTCTTTAATCACGCGGCCTCTTGAACCGATTACTTCACGAATTTTCTTTTGCGGAATAGAGAAAGTTTCAACTTTAGGAACATTCCCGTTAAGCTCAGTTCTAGGTTGCGCCATTACTTCATTCATTTTATCTAAAATGTGCAAACGGCCGGCATTAGCTTGTATCAAGGCTTTATCCATGATTTCAGCAGTAATGCCATTAATTTTAATATCCATTTGCAAAGCAGTAATACCATTTCTGGTTCCCGCAACTTTGAAATCCATGTCGCCTAAGTGATCTTCATCACCCATGATGTCAGAAAGAATAACGTAGTTATTGCCTTCTTTAATCAAGCCCATGGCAATTCCTGAAACCGGAGCTTTAATCGGCACACCGGCATCCATCAAGGCCAAAGAAGTGCCGCAAACTGACGCCATTGAAGATGAACCGTTTGATTCAGTAATTTCAGATACCACGCGAGTAACGTAAGAAAATTCTTCATTAGTCGGGAATACAGGATTGATTGCTCTCCAAGCCAATTTACCATGGCCGATTTCACGACGTCCAGGTGGTTTTAATTGACCGGTTTCACCAACTGAGTAAGGAGGGAAATTGTAATGCAACATGAAAGTTTCTTTGCCCATTACAGCGTCAAGGCTTTCAACCATTTGTTCATCTTTACCGGAGCCCAAAGTTGCTACAACCAAAGCCTGGGTTTCGCCACGCGTAAATAAAGCACAGCCATGAACTTGTGGCAAAATTCCGGTTTCAATTGAAATTTGACGAACTTGATCGGTCTTACGGCCATCAATTCTCACGCCATGTTTTAAAACATCATTTCTAACAATTTCTTGTGAGAGAATTTTGAAGATTGATTTGATCTTATTAGCATCAATACCAGCTTCTTCGTTGATAAATTTTTCTTTAAGATCAGCGTGAATTTGATCTAAGTCTCCAGCACGCTCTTGTTTTTGCTGTTTTTTATAAGCATTAATTAAACGATCGCCGATGAAAGTAGTTATTTCTTGTTTTAACTTAGAATCATCAGGAGTTTTTACTTCGATTTTAGATTTTCCAGCCGCTGCTTTAAGTTCGGCGATAAGCTTAATTACTGGTTGGAAAGCCTCATGACCGAATTTTACAGCTGCAAGCATTTCGCTTTCAGTTAATTCTTTAGCTTCTGATTCAACCATTAAAACCGAGCTTTCAGTTCCTGCAACCACAAGATCCAAACGGCTTTGTGATAATTGTTCAGCATTTGGATTTAAAACGAATTCGCCGTTAACAAAACCAACGCGAGCACCGGCAACCGGTTCCAAGAATGGAGCTTCAGAAATTGCCAAAGCAGCAGAAGCACCGATCAAGGCAACAATATCAGGGCTAGAAGCCTGATCGTAAGATAAAATCGTACAAACCACATTTACTTCATTATAGAAGTTAGCAGGAAATAACGGACGAATCGGACGATCAATTAATCTCGAAGTAAGTGTAGCTACTTCAGAAGGCTTAGCTTCGCGCTTAAAAAATCCGCCCGGGATTTTTCCGGCTGCGTAAGATTTTTCTAAGTAATTTACCGTTAAAGGAAAGAAGTCGGCACCATCTTGCGCTTTACTTGCAACAGTAACCGCACATAGAATTGTAGTATTGCCATATTTCGCAACAACAGCGCCACTGGCTTGGCGCGCAATTTTCCCGGTTTCGAGTGAGAGAATTTTTCCATTCCACTCGATTTCTTTTTTTACAACATTAAACATATTTTTGATTTTTAAATTTTATTTTCTGATATCTAACTTCTTGATCAAAGTTTCATAACGCTCATTAGATTTAGTCTTCAAATAATCCAACAATCTTCTTCTTTTGCTAACCAAAATTAACAAACCTCTTCTTGATGAAAAATCTTTTTTGTGATTTTTTAAATGCTCAGTCAAATTATCAATTTGCTTAGTCAAAACTGCGCATTGCACTTCAGGAGAACCGCTATCTTTTGCGTCTTTTGCGAATTCTTTAATAACTTCTTTTTTTGATTTTTTTAGTAACATTTTTTCCTCGTTAAAACATTTACAAATAGCCTGAAATAGGACGTTCAGGCCATGTTGGATTTAATTGGTATTCTTAAATTTATTTGAATTCTTTGTTATCAAGATCATCTAGAAAAAACAGCGAACCATCTAAAAAAGAACCACCATAATTAACAGCTCCTCTAAACAGGTCAAGAGAAATTGCATTTGCATACAAAAACTTTCCAACCTGCAGGCGCGTCAGTTTAGACACATATCCGCAAACTGTCAACATCTTAGATATGTCGCGTGCCAAACTTCTTATGTAAGTGCCTTTTGAGCAACAAACTTCAAACTGGCTTTCTGTGTCAGAATTAGAAATTAATTTTAGCGAATAAATGATAATCTCGCGTGATTTTACTTCAAACTCAATACCTTGCCGAGCCAATTCATAAGCGCGTTTGCCATTGATTTTTAATGCCGAAAAGCGTGAAGGAGTTTGTGTAATTTTTCCAACAAAAAATGGTAAAATCGAAATTATTTCATTATTGCTTGGTCGCCTCAAGCTGGATTCTGTCAGCTTTCCCGTCACATCATCACTATCCCGAAATTCGCCCCAAGTGATGGTAAAAAAATATTTTTTGGTCGCATTCATCATCGCTTCCGAAGTTTTAGTAGCTTTATTCAAAGCAACCGGAAGCACTCCCGAAGCAAATGGATCAAGTGTTCCGCCATGTCCGACTTTTTTTGCCCCAGTGATTCTTTTTATAATTGCAACAACTTTGGCCGAAGAATAATCGATTGGTTTGTTGACGTTGAGCCAGAGATTTTGGGAGGAGATAGTATTCAATGTAAAAAGTCGATGTCATGCTGAGCTTGTCGAAGCATGTGTTTGTTCTAGAGTTTAAGCACATGCTTCGACAAGCTCAGCATGACATCGAGTATTAATTTAGACTGTGTTGGCACCAGAAATAATATCGATCAACTCTTTTGTAATATTAGCCTGACGAGTTCTATTATAAACCAGCGTTAAATTCTTAATCATTTTGCCGGCATTGTTTGTGGCAGCTTCCATGGCGGCCATTCTGGCACCTTGTTCGGAGGCGCTGTTTTCTAGAAGTGAATTATAAATTTGAATAGCTAAATTTTGTGGTAATAATTTTGCCAAAATCGTTTCTTCGTCTGGCTCGTAAGACATAGGCAATTCAGGGCTTGAAGCATTTTCTTTTTTAACTTCAATTTGGGCCGGAATAATTTGTTTGGCAACTTGTTCTTGGGCGATTGCCGATTTGAATTTGCTGTAGATTACTTCGCAAACATCGAATTGATTTTCTTTAAAAAGAGTGGCAATTTTTTCTTCTAATTCTTCAGCAATTTTATAATCGATAACATTTTTAAAAATGCCGAATTTATGGTCGATTATTTTTTTGCCATAGAGCGATCTCAACTGTTCGTAAGCTTTACGACCAACACAGAAAACTTTTACATCACGACCTTGCGAGATTAAACTGTTAATGCGGTTTTTAGTATATTTTACGGTAGCGCTGTTTAAGCCGCCGCACAAGCCACGGTCTGAGGATACTACTAAAAGTAGGTAAGTTTCGTTTTTACCATTGCCGGTTAAAAGTGGAAAATTTTCATTTAAATTTTCGCGAACTGCAATATTGGCGGCTAAATTTTCAACCATCTCACGAATTTTATCAGCATAAGGGCGCGAGGATTCAACTGCGTGTTTGGCGCGCTTCAAACGTGATGCTGCCACCATTTTCATGGCTTTGGTCATCTTTTGCGTTGACTTTACTGATTTGATTCGTGTTTTTAAGGTTTTTAAATTTGCCATAGGTTAGATAAGTGCTATAGTACTCGGGTGCTCACGCTTGGCTGGTGCTCGGGCTCTATGTCGGCAATAACTAGTTTCAACGTAGAGCCCGAGCACCCGAGCACTTGAGCACCCGAGCACTACAATCTTATAATCTTATTTCTTATTATGCTCCAACTTATCATTCAATCCCGCATGATCAAAATGCGTAGATGGAGCGTGATTTAGGAAAATTTCTAAGAAACTTTCGATAGCTTTTTTCAAAGCATTTTCAGTTTCTTCAGTAATTTTTTGTTCTTTTTTGATTGAAGCTAAAATTTCTGGATTAGAACTTTTTAATTTTTGTAAAAATTCTTTTTCAAATTTTACTACTTCTTTAGCTGGAACCTTGTCTAAGTAGCCTTTAACGCCAACATAGATTGAAGCAACTTGTTCTTCAAATCCCATTGGCGAATATTGATTTTGTTTAAGCAACTCAGTCAATTTACGACCTTTATCAAGCAATTTTTGTGTTGCTGCGTCAAGGTCAGAACCGAATTGAGCGAAGGCTTCAAGCTCACGGAACTGCGCCAAGTCAAGCTTGATCGTGCCTGCAACTTGTTTCATGGCTTTAGTTTGAGCCGCTGAACCTACACGCGATACTGATAGACCAACGTTTACCGCAGGTTTAATACCTTTGTAAAATAATTCAGTTTCCAAGAAAATCTGACCGTCAGTAATTGAAATTACGTTGGTTGGAATGTAAGCAGAAACGTCGCCCGCTTGTGTTTCAATGATCGGAAGCGCTGTTAGAGAACCGCCACCACAAGCATCAGACATTTTTGCGGCGCGTTCCAATAATCTTGAGTGAATATAAAATACGTCACCAGGATAAGCTTCGCGTCCAGGTGGGCGGCGAAGTAGAAGCGACATCTCACGGTAAGCAACCGCGTGTTTACTTAAATCATCATAAGCAACCAAAGCGTGCATGCCGTTATCGCGGAAATATTCGCCGGCAGCGCAGCCTGTATATGGTGCGAAGAATTGTAGCGCCGCAGCTTCAGAAGCAGTCGCCGAAACCACGATTGAATATTTCATTGCACCGGCATCTTCCAAAGTTTTTACGATTTGCGCAACAGTAGAGCGCTTTTGGCCGATTGCTACGTAAATACAATAAAGTTTTTTCTTCTCGTCATTTTCTTCGTGAGCCTTAGCTTGGTTGATAAAAGCATCAAGAACGATGGCAGTTTTACCGGTTTGACGGTCGCCGATAATCAATTCACGTTGGCCGCGACCAATTGGAATCAAGCTATCAATTGCTTTGATACCGGTTTGCATCGGTTCAGATACTGATTGGCGCGCGATAATTCCTGGAGCTTTAACTTCTACGCGGCGATATTCAACATTAGAAAGCGGACCTTTCCCATCGATTGGGTTACCAAGCGAGTCAATTACGCGTCCCAAAAGACCTTTTCCCACCGGAACTTCTACGATTTTGCCGGTTCTTTTTACGTTTGAGCCTTCTTTGATTTTTTCGGCATTACCGAAAATTACGATACCAACATTGTCGGCTTCAAGGTTCAGCGCCATGCCTTTAACGCCGCCGTCAAATTCTACAAGTTCGCCGGCCTGTACGTTGTCAAGACCGTAAACTTTGGCGATACCGTCACCAACTTTAATAACTTCACCAACTTCTTTTAACTCTGCTGAGCTGTGAAAGTTTTCGATTTTTCTTTGCAAAATGTTAGAAAATTCTTCGACTCTGAATTCCATATTTTTTAGTTTTTAGTTGATTGCTGAAACAAACTCGCGCTTGATGTTATCAAGTTGGTTTTTCAAACTGATGTCAATAATTTCGGAACCGATTTTAACTTGGAATCCGCCCAAAATTTTATTTTTTACCGTTTCTTTGATAGCAATTTTTTTGCTTGGATATTTTTTTTCAATCAAAGATTTTATTTGATCAAGTTGAGTTGGAGAGGACTTGGCAGCAGTCACAACTTCAACTTCTAAAATATTTTTCTTAAGTTTGTTTAAACGTAAAAATTCTTCGTAAATTTCCGGAAATAAGTTTAATCTTCTATTGCGCACGATTGAAGCAAAAAAATTGGAGGCAATTGCTCCAAGTCCGAATTTGCTAGTGACTTCAGAAATAATTTTTACTGAATCGTCTCTAGAAATAACCGGATTTTTCAATTCATGGGCAAAACTGGTGCTGAAATTTTTCTTAAAAATTTCTAAATCAGACGCAACTTTATCAAGCGCATCATTTTTTTCAGCCGCTGCCATCAAGGCCTTGGCATAGTTTTTTGCAATAACAGAAATTCTTGGCATGGTTTTATTTTATGAAACTCTTTAGATCAAACTACTTTGAGCTTAAATTGAAAAAATAATTTAAATTCAAAACAGCTTTTTTAAGAAGGCCGCACATGTTATTGGTTCTAATATCAAAAATCAACAGGATTTTGCTTTCAAAATGACACAGCTTATAATTTAAATATTACAAATTATGGTAAGATTAATAATTTTTAGAGGCTTTTAAGTAATTCAAAGCATTGATATCAATCAACTAAAATAAGCTATGAAAAATTTAGCAAAAATTACTACGGCAATTATCTTGACTACGGCTGGAGTGTCTCTAGCCCAAGGTCCGGGGCCTCGTCCGGGTGGAGCTGGTCCGCAAGGTGGTCAGCCTCAGCAAATGCAACAGCGTCCGCAAGGAAATATGGCGCAAAATATGCAGCGCCCGCAAGGTGAACCAAATCACGGGCAACAAATGGGTAGGCCGCATGATGATATGCGCCGTGATGATCACATGGATAGAAGAGAGGATAGGCGTGAGGATAGAATGGAGCGCCGTGATGATCGCCGCGAGGATAGACGCAATGATCGTATGGACGACCGTCGCGACCGTATGGATGAAAGACGTGAAGACAGAATGGAAAAGCGTCGCGAAGTATTGGAAAAACGTAAAGAAAATATTGATAAGCGTTTAGAAAAAATGGATGAAAAACAAAAACAATAATTTGTTTTAACCAAAAAAGGGCTCTAGAGCTTCTGTCTCTAGAGCCTTTTTTTGGCATAATTAAAAAAATGTGATGCTGTTTTCCCAAAAAATCGCATTACTTTT
>CAZDLU010000023.1:0-29628 GCA_964506725.1 uncultured Rhizobium sp. | reverse complement strand
CTCTAACCAGCTGAGCTACAGACCCAAGTCAAATTCTCTTTAAAAAAAGAGCGAGGATTTTATGGGTTAGGAAATTAATTGTCAATTTTAGTTTAAATTTTTTGTGTTCCAAAGGATAATTGCCCTCTTTACAAATAATTTTACTTATATATCGATGCTTGGCAATTTTATTTAAGCTTAATTTATGTCGAAACACTCAGAGCCAAGAGATAACCCTTTTAATATTGATTTGAAAGTTGATTCTGATGCAGAAGAAGGGCCGGTTCTAAATTTTGTGATTGATTTTGTTAATCAAACTCCAATTGCAACTGTTCAAACATATCTACATTCAATTATTCGCCAAATTACCTCTAACATAAAGATGGAGATAGATCGCGGTGGAACTTTTACGGAAATAGGAGAAAGCATTAAAAAAAATCCCGGAACTATCTTAAGTGGTTTTAAGCAGCGGTTTTTAGGTAATATGTTATCGCTTGGACCATCATCAGCCGTTAATGGTGTTCTGGATAAAAATGATGCCGGGGTGTTAGCAAGAACCATGACCTCAGCTGTTATAGATACTGTGGTTGGAAGTGCGGTAGAAGTTAAAGCGATGGCCCCAAAAATTAAAGAAATATATAACACTGACGTTTCTTCATTTAAAAATCTTGCAGCAAGAAAAGTTTATATGTCGATATCGCTTCCTTCGCTGGTTCGTAATTTTATGGAGTGGGGCGCTTCGTCAATGGATATTGAGAAACTTTTTGGATATGAAAAGGATAAGGAATTAAGCCTGCCGCAAAAAATGGCGCTTCGAACCGGAATTGGTGCCGGTTTAGGAGTTCTTATCGCTTTTCCGGATGTGGCGGTGAACCGCTCAATTGAACATATGCTAACTAATCCCAAGCAATCTCCATGGCGCGCGGTAATGAGCGGGGTAAAAGAATTATTCAAAAAAGAATTAGTAATTAATACTTTGAAAAGAGGAATCTATCCAAGAATTGCTTCGGGAATTTCGGGAACGTTGATGTTTTCATCGGAAGCGGCACAGTTTATCTCAAATTTATCCGGTGGTATTGCGGATTCTGTAAAAGCAGGTTTTGAATCAACTCCAACAAAACCGACAACATTGATGCCGATATTGCCTTTAAAACCATTGGCAACTCCAATTCGTAATCCTTTAGTGCCAATAAAGCCCGAGGTAAAAGAATTTAAGCCTATGCCTTCTGCAAGTCCAAAGCCTTCTAATTTAGTGGATCAGTTTGATCCGGCTCAGGGAGTTGGATTATAATTAAGTGAGATCAAAAATCTCAGAGACATCATCACCAAATTGTAATTTTTCAACTAATTTAAAATTAGCCGGAACTTCGGTTAATCCTAGTTCTCCAATTGCATCAATTCCATCTTCACCAATTATTTTTCCGCTTCTAATCCAAACTAATTCATCAACTAATTTTTCTTGTAAAAATTGAGTAGCAATTTGTTTTCCGCCTTCGACAAGTAAAGAATTTATACCTTGGGTGCATAGTGTTTTCAAGGACTCGCGCAAATTGTCCGGTTTTAAAATTATTGTTTCACCATTGGCAAAAATTTTTTCATTGCCGCTAAATTCAGAATTTTTGGCAATAATAATTTTTTTTGGTGAAAAATTTTCAAGTCCGGGAATTCGGCAATCAAGGCTTGGATCATCTTGTTTTATGGTGTTAGCGCCAACTAAAATCGCGTCATTAATCGCGCGTAAATGATGAGCAAATTGGCGAGATTTTTCATTAGTGATCCACTTGCTTTGAAAATTTTTAGTAGCGATTTTACCATCCAAACTTGTGGCAAGTTTAAGAGTAACAAAGGGTAGGCCGGTTTTTTTAGCTTTAAAAAAACCACGGTTTATTTTTTTAGCTTCTTCCTCTAAAACTCCGCAAAGCACGTCAATTGCGGCTTCGCGCAGTTTTTGAATTGCTTTACCATTAACTCTTTCGTCAGGATCAACTGTGGCAATTACAACTTTTTTAAATTTATATTTTATAATTTCATCAACACAAGGAGGCGTTTGGCCAAAGTGATAGCAGGGCTCAAGCGTTATGTAAATTTCTGAATCTTGTAAAATTTTTTTATCGGAAATTTTATCGATAGCAATTTTTTCAGCGTGCGGACGCCCATTTTTAGCGGTTACTCCTGTTGCAAGAATAATATTATTCTTTACAATTACACAACCTACTACAGGATTTGGTGCGGTTAGGCCAAGATTCTTTTTTGCTAAATTTAAAGCGTAAGAAATGAATTTTTGTTCGTAATTTATCATTGTCGCTTTTTAATACAAAAATTGGCGTTAATTTTTTTAGGAAAATTTTTCATTCATTTTAGGAGCTTTGCTGCTTAGAATTGCTAACCCCCTTATATGTTAAACCCGCTTTTATTTTTAGTATAAATTGAGAAAATTATTATAGAAAGTGGGAAATAAATTTTTTTACCATATTTGCATATTACTCTTTCTAGTTTTAGAGCTTTCTGCCTGTAATCCGATCAAAGATAATGATTCCTATCTTTACAATAATGATGTCGGTTTTGCACCACGGCAGCGCCAACCTTATAATGCGCAGTACTATCCCGTGGGAAATCCGCCGCCATATTCCGGTGCTTATAGTAATCCTTATGCTTTACCGCCGCGGCCATATTATCAGTATTACGATTATGACCAATATTATGTACCTCCTGCAGGCTACGGCTCCGGTAATGATGCTATAACTAAATATTGATGTTTTTGTTTAAACGAATTGTAACATTGCTGTTTTTGTTTTTGTGCGCTTGTAAAGCCGATCTCGATAATGATTCTTTAGCAACACTTTATACCAAACCGGGATTTGATAGCGGTACAAGACCTCATATTAACAGTATTCGTCATCCTAACCAATATTATCCAAATAGAACACAAACGCCGCAGCATTACGGACAGATACCGCAGGAAGCCGTGCCAATAGTTCCATTCGCACAACCATCTCCAATTCCGCAGCAACAATATTATCCGGCGCCGACTCAGCCTCAAGCACCGATGCCGGTAGCTCCTTATGCGATGCAGCCTCCCGGTCAACAAGCTCCGGAAATTGCTATTCCGACACAACCGCAACAGCAAGTACCGCCTATGTCGCGCACTTATTCTAATCCTTATGCTATTCCACCTTCTTACTACCAAGGTTATGATTCGGATAAATATTATATTTTGCCAAATTATTACAATAGTGGCGAGCCTTATCGTTCCCCTAACGGTAATCGTTAGTTTTTCTTGCTATATTTAAAATATTTAATAGGATTCCCGCCAAAATTGATGTCGTTTTTTATAAGTTTATCTTGAAAAATTTTTTATCAAATTATTACTATTTTTATCGTTTTGCTGCGTTTTTTTTGCTGCTTGTTTTTTCCTCTTGTACTTCCAAAACATATAATGATGAAATGATCGATAAGACTAATAATGTTGCACGATCTCCAAGTGGCTATCAACCTATTGTTCCTCAGCAACAGCCTTATTATCAACAGCAATATGCTCCATCGCCATATCAACAAGTTCCACAAGGTTATGGTTATCGGCCGCAATCGCCATACGGCCAGGTAGCTCCCGGTTCAAGATTTTACGCTAATCCTTACGATGTTCCCCCAGCGCCTCAATATTATGGCCGATATGACACAGATCAATATTATGTGCCGCCGACATATTATAATAATGTCGAAAATTCTTCTTCGCAAAAATATTAATTTCTATGAAAAAAGTTATTCTATATAGTAAGGATCCTTGTCCTTATTGTGTCCGCGCCAAAATGCTTTTACAGAAAAAAGGTTGGAAATTTGAAGAAATTAAAATCACCGATGAAAAAATGATGCACGAAATGATTGCCAAATCCGGTGGCAGAAGAACAGTGCCGCAGATTTTTATTGGTGATGTTCATGTTGGTGGTTGTGATGATTTATATGAGCTGGAGCGCAAGGGGGAGTTGGATTTGTTGATGAAGGATTAGACATGAACGTAAGGACGTGATTACAAATCCCGTCCCGTTCTAGTGCGGAACTCATATTGTCGCGCAACGTAGCTTATAACCCTTTGCAACTTTCATTTCTTTTTACAAGGCTCGCTCAATCGTTCGCAAAAATTCTGTGCCATAACGCTTAATTTTATTTTCACCAACGCCGCTGATTTTGGTCATTTCTTCGAGAGTTTTTGGCTTTACGCTTGCCATTTCAATTAGCGTTTTATCGTGGAAAATCATATATGGCGGCAGGTTTTGGGCTTTGGCTAATTCGAAGCGTTTTTGACGTAGTAAATCGAATAATTCTTTGTCGGCTTCATTGCTTAGAACAATTGATTTTCTAGCTTCTTTGGCTTTTTTTTCTTTTTTAATTTCAGGTTTTTTTCTAAAATCGATTGATTTTTTTTCTTTGAGAAATGCCCAGCCATCCTTACTAATGCTAAGTCCGCCGTGTCCTGCTATATCAACTTTTACTAAATTATGAGCAATTAATTGGCGGAAAATTTCTTGCCACTCGGTTTTACTAAACTCGCTTCCGATATTGAAAACACTGAGTTGGTCGTGATTGAAATTTTTTATGCGTTCATTCGTTTTGCCAAGTAAAACATCAATTAAATAATTTACGCCAAATATTTCTTTAGTGCGATGGATGCAGGATAATGCTTTTTGCGCGGCGATTGTACCGTCGAAAATTTCCGGTTTATTTTGGCAATTATCGCAATTGCCGCATTTTTTACATTCGTCGCCGAAATATTTTAATATGACTTCGCGCCTACAGTTTGTCGTTTCGCAAAGCGCGAGTAAATTATTTAATTTTTGATGTTCAATGCGTTTGCGATTTTCGTTGCCTTGACTTTCTTCAATAAAATTGCGCTGCAAAATTGCATCTTGCGCACTGTAAATCATGAGTGCATCGGCCGGTAAGCCGTCACGACCGGCGCGACCGATTTCTTGATAATAGGCTTCGATATTCTTGGGAATATTAGCGTGAATTACAAAACGTACATCGGGCTTATCGATGCCCATGCCGAAAGCCACGGTGGCCACCATGATAATATTTTCTTCTTTCAAAAAACGATCCTGATTTTTTTTGCGTGTCTCAGCATTCATGCCGGCGTGATAGGTGAGGGCGGATATTCTTTGCGTTTTAAGCCACTCGGCCATGTCTTCAACTTTGTTGCGCGAAGAGCAATAAATAATGCCGCTTTCATTTTTGTGATTGCTTAAAAAATCCAAAATTTGTTGTTTGGCATTTCGGCGTGGCGCAATTTCGTAATAGATATTGGGTCGGTCAAAACCATCAATAAAAATTTCGGCATTTTGTAAATTTAATTTTTCTAAAATGTCTTGGCGCGTTGGGGTGTCTGCTGTAGCGGTTAGTGCAAGGCGCGGAATTTGCGGAAATTTTTCGGCTAAAATTGAAAGTTTTACGTAATCGGGACGAAAATCGTGACCCCATTGTGACACGCAATGGGCCTCATCGATGGCGAAAAGTGAAATTTTTGATTTGCTTAAAATTTGTAAAAAACTTTCCATCAACAAGCGCTCCGGTGCTACGTAAACCATTTTTATTTCATTATTCAGAATGGCCTCCGAAGTGCTTGATATATGATCGTATGACATGTTAGAATTTATGGCGGCAGCTTTTATGCCAAGTTGTTTGAGTGATTCAACCTGGTCATGCATCAATGAAATTAAAGGCGAGATGATGATGGCCGTGCCGTCCATGACAAGCGCCGGAACTTGGTAACACAAGGATTTGCCGCCGCCTGTCGGCATTAAAACGAAGCTGTTATTTTTGGCGATGACGTTGTTTATGATTGCTTCCTGTTGGCCGCGGAAATGCTGATAGCCGTAGGTTTTGTTCAGGATTGTTGTGATGTTCATGTTTTACTGTTTACTTAAAATTAAGCTTTAAATTTTTATTCCCCATTTTTTACTTAAATATTGCTCAACTGCTTGTCTTTCTTCAGGCTTTAATACGCGATTGTAAGCAATAACTTCTGCAAGATAGCCGGTATAGCGATTGCCGGTATCGGAGCTTCCGATACAACCGATAGAAGTGTTGCCGTCGGTTATTAATGGTGAATTGTCGATGCTGGTTTGGCTTAAGTTGTTGGCACCGTCGACATAGAGATTTACAGTGCCGTTACTCATGTCGCGTGAAGCAAATAAAATATGAGGGATATTGTCATTTACTAATTTTGAAGTACCGCCGCTTGGCACCGTGGTAGAGGTTGAAGTTGTGCCGACGAAAGTTTTTATATAACCGCCAACAATTGCTAGTGGAATTGAATCGAAATAGGCACCAGGCACATCGCGCGAAACTACTCCGGCTCCGGAGTAAGCATGATCAGTAGCAGAGCCTGTTGTATTGTTAGTTTTGATAACGGCAAAAACTGAATAATCATAGCCAAATAAATTGTCAGTAATATTGAAGCAATCGCCGCCATCAAAATAAAGACTTGGCAAGCCGTTGATCATATTGTTTCTAAAAGTCGGCATGTTAGCAAGAGTGGTTTGAGAAGCGGTATTTTTACTGGCACTTTGTGGATTAATATCAGTCCAAGTCTTGATATTATTGCCTTCATCAACATTGGTGGAATTATTGCTATTAAATAAATTTCCTTCAACTGTTGGTTCTAGCCATAAGTTCAGATTCTTGATTGCGCTAACTTGACTGGTTTTTGTAAGATTGGCAGCAGTTGTAAGTTTCATCGAACTTATCACGCGACTACCTTGAGCGATGCCTGCAAGAATTATAGCTATGATGATTATTACGACTGATATTTCGATAAGGGAGAAGGCGGACTTTTTCATATTTTTATTTTTTTATTTAATGAACCCTTGTCAAAAATTAGAAGATTATTATGTTAATTGCAAAGTAATAGCTCCTATAAAAATAAATGAGTATCGTTAAGGTATTAGGTTGTTGCGCTGCTAAAGCAAACTCTTAGTATTGTTATGGCACTCAGTCGTTGCGCCATTAAAGCAAACTCTGAGTATCGTTATGGCACTCAGTCGTTGCTCTAGCACGACTTCCCCCTTAGAAGGGGGATAGGGGGATTTTAAAAAATATTAACAACAAACTCCTACCTTTTTCTAAGGTACTTAAGTCGTTGCGCCATTAAAGCAAACTCTGAGTATCGTTATGGCACTCAGTCGTTGCTCTAGCACGACTTCCCCCTTAGAAGGGGGATAGGGGGATTTTAAAAATAACTATGAAAGTAAGACCTTTACATGATCGCGTTTTAGTTGAGCGCGTCGAGGCCGAAAGCAAGACTGCTGGTGGCATTATTATTCCTGATACTGCAAAAGATAAACCTTCTGAAGGTAAAGTTGTCGCGGTTGGCGAGGGTTTACGTGATGATCATGGCAAGCGTGTGGCGCTTGATGTGAAAAAGGGTGATAAGGTTCTGTTTGCAAAATGGGGTGGAACGGAAGTTAAGGTTGATGGGAAAGAGTTAATTATCCTAAAAGAATCGGATATATTGGCGGTGATTGAGTAAATTGGTGTTCACGCTTCGCTAGTGTTAAGGTGCTCGGGTGCTCAGGCAAAAAAACCCGAGCACCAGCGAAGCGTGAGCACCCGAGCACTTGAGCACCATTAATCAAACTTAGTTAAATTAATTAAAAACAAACTTATGACAGCAAAAGAAATTCTATTCGGCACTGATGCTATAACAAGAATCGTGCAAGGCGTTGATATTATTGCAAACGCCGTAAAAGTTACTTTAGGGCCAAAAGGTCGTAATGTGGTAATTGAAAAATCATTTGGTGCGCCGCGTATCACTAAGGACGGCGTGACTGTGGCTAAAGAAATAGAACTGGCCGATAAGTTCCAAAATTTGGGTGCGCAGATGATTAAGGAAGTTGCTTCTAAAACTAATGATTTAGCGGGTGACGGAACTACAACTTCAACTGTTCTTGCGCAATCAATTGTGCGCGAAGGCGTGAAAGCCGTTGCGGCCGGAATCAATCCAATGGATTTGAAACGCGGTATCGATTTAGCAGTGGAAGCTTTGATTAAAGAGCTTGCTAAAATGAGTAAAAAAGTTAGCAACCAGGAAGAAGTTGCGCAAGTTGCAACAATTTCGGCCAATGGTGATGCGGAAGTTGGTAAAAAAATTGCTGAAGCCGTACAAAAAGTTGGCCCTGACAGCCCGATTACCGTTGAAGAAGCCAAAGGTTTGGATTTTGAAGTGAACGTTGTTGAAGGTATGAATTTCGACCGCGGTTATTTGTCGCCTTACTTTATTACTAACGCCGAAAAAATGACGGTTGAGTTAGAAAATGCTTACATTTTATTGTTCGAAAAGAAAATTACTAATTTGCAACCAATGGTGCCGTTGCTTGAAGCTGTAGTGCAGTCAGGTCGTCCGCTTTTGATTATTGCGGAAGATGTTGAAGGCGAAGCTTTGGCGGCATTAGTTGTAAATAAATTGCGCGGCGGCTTGAAAATCGCGGCGGTAAAAGCTCCGGGTTTTGGTGATCGCAGAAAATCAATCATGGAAGATATTGCTTGCCTAACCGGTGGCCAATTAATTTCTGAAGACTTGGGCATGAAGCTTGAAACTGTAGGCGTGAAACAGCTTGGTCAAGCTAAAAGAGTTATCATCGACAAAGAAAATACTACAATTGTTGATGGTTCAGGAAAAGGTGCTGATGTTAAAGCGCGTTGTGCTTCAATCAAATCGCAAATTGAAGAAACTACTTCTGATTATGACCGCGAAAAATTGCAAGAAAGATTGGCAAAACTTTCGGGTGGTGTAGCAATCATTAAGGTTGGCGGCACAACTGAAGTGGAGGTTAAAGAGAAAAAAGATCGCGTTGATGATGCTTTGGCGGCAACAAGAGCTGCGATGCAGGAAGGTATTGTAGCGGGCGGTGGTGCAGCATTATTATTTGCCGGACGTGTACTTGAAAAAGTAAAAGCGGCCAATGATGATCAAAATGTCGGTGTTGGCATTATCAAAAAAGTTGTGCAAGCTCCAATCCGTCAGATTGCTGAAAATGCCGGTTTCGACGGTGCGGTTGTGGCAAATGAAGTTGCTGCAAAAGCTGATGCAACTTTTGGTTATGATGCGCAAAACAACAAATATGTTGATATGTTCAAAGCCGGAATTATTGACCCGGCGAAAGTTGTAAGATGTGCATTGGAAGATGCGGCATCTGTGGCCGGTTTGTTGATTACAACTGAAGCTGCTATTATCGAAAAGAAAGAAGATAACGCCGGCGGCGCTGGTGGAAACCCAATGGCCGGAATGGGCGGAATGGGCGGAATGGGGTTCTAGGCGGCGACCGCAAGGTCGCAAAATAGCCCTTAACGGGCTATTTTAGCCTAGAACGGCTAAACGCTAACAATCCTGTCTGACGTTGAAGATGTAATTATAAAAGGAACGAATATTCTAAACGCCAATTCGGGATAAATACTCGATTTAATCGTCCTCCCTCAAGGGGAGGACGATTAAATCGAATAAATTTTTTATTTATTATCCCGAACTGGCGTTCTAAACTTTTTATATAGTCATCATCTGAAGCTGTTGTAAATCGTGGTAACGTAGGCTCATACTTCAAAAAAATGTGCCGTGGAACTGCCCCAGCTAAATTGATATTTTTCGCTGCCGAGCGGCTTAAATCTAGGATCCTTAAAGGCACGAATGATCGTGATAAGTTTTGTTCCCGGTTTTAATTCTTTTAATAATTTTTCTTCCAATTGCAAAAATAATTCCGAATCTTTGAGAGGATGATTCATAAAAATCAAGTCCGCTTCCGCATAATCGACTTTAAATAAATCATTTTGGGCAAAATGTAATTCGCGACCAAGCAAGTATTTTTCTATTTGCGGACGTATTGTTTTATCAAAATTTTGTTGTACTTCGATGGCTTTATTATGTAAGCCGCCAAGCAATTCAACACCGATGCATTTTCTAAATTTAGTCATCAAATAAGCTTGTAACACAACACGTCCTGTGCCTGAGCCTAAATCAAAAAAGACAGAATCTTCTTTGGGTTGAATTTTTTTCAAGATTTCAGCAAAAGTTTCAAAAGGCAACTCGCCGTATAGTAAATTGCTGCAATCAAGATTGGAATCGGCACGGGCACGGTTGGAAATCTCATAACCGTTAAGGTTGCTGTATAAAAAATTGAATAAGGATTCGGCGTATTTTATGTCCATGTTTTTTATATTTTTAAGTGCTCAAGTGCTCGGACTTTGTGTTAAAACTTTTTACTTTCAACACGGGACCTGAGCACTTGAGCACCCGAGCACTAGTGCTTTAGCGCGCGAGCACCAATTAATTATCGCTTTCAATCAAATCAATATATCCCACAATTACATCAATTCCGGCTTGCCAAAATTTCGGATCATGGGCGCTTAGACCAAATGGTTCTAGCATTTCTTTATGATGTTTGGTGCCTCCACTTTCAAGCATTTTGAGATATTTTTCTTCAAAATTTCTCACTTTGCCATTTTTGTAAACGCCGTAAAGCGAGTTAACAAGACAATCGCCGAAAGCATAAGCGTAAACGTAAAATGGCGAATGGATGAAATGCGGAATATAAGACCAAAAGAATTTATATTCATCTTCAAATTTAAACACATCGCCAAGGCTTGATTTTTGTACTTCCATCCAGAATTCACAAATTTTTTCTAAAGGAATTTCACCTTTTTTTCGAGCATCGTGAATTCTTTTCTCAAATTCAAGAAAAGCGATTTGGCGTACTACGGTGTTTAACATATCTTCAACTTTTGCCGCAATAATTAATTTCTTTTTTTCTCCATCTTTTTCATTTTTTAGAATTTTTTGGAAAGTTAATTGTTCGCCGAAAACCGAAGCGGTTTCTGCTAAAGTTAGCGGAGTTGAGCTCATCAAATAGCCTTGCGACCTTGCCAAATATTGATGCACGCCGTGACCGAGTTCATGCGCTAAAGTCATGATGTCGCGCACTTTGCCTTGATAATTCATCAAAATGTAAGGATGAACTGATGGCACTGTGGGGTGCGAGAAAGCGCCGGAATCCTTGCCGGAAACCACTTTGGCATCGATCCAATTATTATCGAAAAACTTTTTTCCAACTTCTTTCATGGTTGGTGAAAATTCTTCATAGGCTGCTAGAACCAGTGTTTTCGCATCTTCAAAGCCGGTTAGCTTTTCTTCTTTTAAATCAAGAGGAGCATTTCTATCCCAATAATTTAAAGATTTTTTACCAAGTAATTTGGCTTTAATTTTGTAATAGCGATGTGAAGTTTTTTTATAATTTTCTTTTACTTTTTTAATCAAAAGTTCAACAACTTCATCTTCGATAAAATTGCTTAAATTGCGCGCCGATATAGGATTTTCAAACTTGCGCCAATCATCATCAATTGCTTTGTCTTTGGCTAAAATATTAGTGATGAAAGCAAAAGTTTTGGAATTATCTTGTAAGGTTTTTGCAATTGTTTTGCCGGCATCGCGTCTGATTTTTTCATCGCGATTTGACATTAAATCAAAAATTTCCTGCGAATTTAAAACCTGTCCGCGATATTGAAATTTCAGGTTGTTAACAGTTTCATCAAACAAGCGCACGAAAGCAGCGCGTCCGGTAATATTTTTTTCCAGAGAAAATTTTTCTAACTCTTCTGAAAGCTGGTGTTTCTTGAAGGAACGGCTGTCGCGAATGAATGGCTGATATTTTCTTAAA
This sequence comes from uncultured Rhizobium sp., assembly GCA_964506725.1. Taxonomy (GTDB): domain Bacteria; phylum Pseudomonadota; class Alphaproteobacteria; order Rickettsiales; family UBA1997; genus UBA2645. The sequence goes on along the minus strand of CAZDLU010000023.1, from coordinate 17,953 downwards.
GCTTTATCTTTTAATAAGGATGCAATTTTTTTGTCATCAATTTTGTTTAATTCTAAAGTAAAAAAAACCAAATCTGTTTCCAGGCGCGAGAGTCGTTCGCAAGTATTTTGATAGAAAGCAATATTTTCCTGATTGCTTAAATTTTCCGCGTAAATCAGATAAGAGTAACTAGCGATTTTGCCAATAATTTCCGAAATTTTTTCATATTCGCTTATAGCTTCAAATAGCGATTTTGCTGAAAGCTTGGCAATTTTGCCGCAGAATTTTTTCTGAAATGCTTTAGCGCTAGTTTCGGCTTTTTTTAAATCAGCCGCGATTTTTTTATCTTTAGTCGAAGCATAAAAATCCGATAAATCCCAGCTGGGAAGATTTTTTAGTTTTTTCATTGTTTTTATTTTTAAATCATACTCGATGTCATGCTGAGCCTGTCGAAGCATGTGTGTATATTTCGAGCGCAAACACATGCTTCTACAAGCTCAGCATGACATCGAGATTAGCATTTACTATTTCTTAAAAACCCCAATCACCTCCAAATGCTTGGTAGCGTAGAATTGGTCAAGGGCGTAGAGTTTTATAATTTTAAATTGCGAGTCAATTAAAATTTTGGCATCGCGCGCGAAACTTTGTGGGTTACAGGAAACGTAAATTAATTTTTTAATTTTTGATTTGGCGATTTCTTTTATTTGCGGAGATGCACCGTTTCTGGGTGGATTGATGATTGCAATGTCGAATTGGTTTAGTTCTTTGGTTGTAACCGGATTGTTAAAAAGATCTTGAACTTGGCCTTTTACTTTTTGATGTAAATTGTTTGCGATTGCGTTTTTATTGATTAGATCGACCATCTTTTTATCACCTTCGATGGCGAGGATATTTTTAACAAGGTCTGATATTGCAAAACTGTAAGCACCAAATCCTGAATAAAGATCAATTACTTTTGGCGCGACTTCGCTACGTAAAATCTTTATAATGCTTTCAAGGCCTTGTTTTGTAGCTTGCAGAAAGATATCAGAATCTAATTCAATTTTAAAGTCAGGATAAAAAATTTGATTTTTTCTAACTTGTAAAAGTGGTGTGACATTATTTTTTAAAATGTAAGAAATATTTAAATTTTGTGATTTTGCAAACTCAATTAATTTTTGTGTTTGCACAAAATTCATTTCTTTTTTGATAAAAAAAATCAGGTCTAAACCATTGTCAAATAAGGTGGCGGAAATTTGCGTAAAAATATTTTGCTCTTGGTTTTTTAAAAAGTTTTGTAGTGTGGGAATGAAATTGGAAATGTTTTTTTCAGCGACGAAGCAATTATTAATTTCTATAATGGAATTGGTTTTTTTGGTAAAAAATCCGAGCTGATTTTTATTGTCTATTTGGAAAGTTACTTTGCGCCGGGAATGCGGCGGGATCCAAATCCATGTAGCTTCCAGCGCAAGAGTTTTTTGTTTTAATTCGCGATATTCTTTTTCGGATAAATCTAAAAAATCGCAACCGCCGCAAGTTGGGAAGTAAGGACATGAAGGTGGGGACGGGTTTACAAACCCCCTCCCGCTATTTTTATGAGTGCAATTAAAAGAGCTTGATTCTCTAGGCGGCGGGCATGATATCATTTTTTTTGCGTTTTAATAAATGTGATTTGACAAGGATATCTAAACTGCCGCTTAGATAAGCCGAGATGGCGTAAATTATAAGGCCGGATGCGATCATAATTACTAATTCGACAATTCTGCTTAGGCTTTCGCTTTGAGCAAAAAATTCGCGCATGACAAAGAGTGAAGCAGCCATTATCAAGGCCGGAATGGCAATCGTGATTAATTTTTTGATAAATTTTTTTTCAAAATGAAAGTGATTTTTTTTGATTAATTTAGTGACTAAAATTGAAAGATTAAGATAAGTAGAAACAACAGAGGCCAGAACGATTCCGATATAGCCAAAATTTAATTGGGAAAAAATTATATTTAAAACGGCGTTATTGATTAAGCAAATTATGGCGATTTTCATTGGCGTTTTAGTGTTGCCGCGCGAGAAGAATGCGGGCTCCATGACTTTTACCAGAACATAAGAGGGTAGGCCGAAAGAATAAAACATCAGGGCCTGCGAAACATAAATACTTTCGTCAGAAGTAAATTTGCCGCGTTCAAAAAGTGAAGAAATTATTGGATGGGCAAGTACTGTGAGCGCCAGAGTAGCCGGGATTACAAGGATTAAGCCGACCTCCAGAGCGAGATTTTGTAATTTTATCGCAGCTTCATTATCACCCGACTTAATGTGGCGTGATAAAGCCGGAAGTAAAGCGATGCCGATGGCGATACCAATCATCGCCAGTGGCAATTGATTAATGCGGTCAGCGTAATAAAGATAGGAAACGGCTCCGGCAATAACGCTGGCAAATACTGAATCAATAAGCAAATTAATTTGCATTACGTTAGCACCAATGATACCGGGAATTAATTTGCGAAAGAATTTTTTGATGTCGGAATTAATTTGAGGAAATTTCGGATAAAGCAAAAATCCGGCTTTGCAAGTAAAAATAAAAAGCCAGATAAATTGCAAAATTCCGGCGGCAAAAACACCCCAGGAGAGTGCGTAGGCGTAGTTAGGAACGAGTGGTCCGAAAACAAAAATTGCCGCAATCAATGTGCCGTTTAAAATTATCGGAGAAGAGGCCGGAACCGCGAATTTGCTGAGTGAATTAAGAATTCCGGAAAGTAGTGAAACTAAAGAAATAAAGATTAAATAAAAAATTGTGATGCGCGATAAACTAATGAGAGTGGTTGATTTTTCTGGATCAGTGAAGAATCCCGGAAAAAGAATTTTCATTAAAAAAGGCATGAAAATTTGGAAAATTATGGTGAAAATTAAAAGTGCATAAAATAACAACGCAAAAACATTGCGTGCAAAAAAAATTTCATCCTGGTCGGTTTTTTTATCTTGTAATTTATCAACAAAGATCGGCACAAATGCTGAGTTAAAGGCCCCTTCTGCAAAAACGCGGCGGAAAAAATTTGGCAGACGAAATGCGGCAAAAAAAGCATCGGATAAAATGCTGACTCCAAGGTATTGTGCGATTAACACATCGCGAATAAAGCCGAGAATGCGCGAAAGCGATATGTAAAAGGAGACAGTAAAGACGGAACGAAATAGGGACATATTATTAAGTGCTTAAATGCTTAAGTGCTTTCGCGCTGACGCGCTAGTGCTTAGAGCCTGTATTCAAATTCAACTATGCCCATATTCCGTCCTATTTTTACTCATAGATTTTTTTTATTTTAATCGAATGAGTTGCAATGACTACGCTCTTGTGCTTATTTTTTAGTAAAATTACTCTGAATATATTCCAATATACGTTGTAATTTTACTAAAAAAACGCTAAAAATATGCCAAAATCTGAGCATAGTTGAATTTGAACACAGGCTCTAGCACTTCAACACCTAAGCACCTTAACTAAACCAATTTCTTCAAAAGCTCTTCATCTAAATTCTCCGGCACGACAACTATCGGGACGCGAATTTTTCTGCCGACTTTTTGCATGATTTTTGGCAATACGGTATTATCACTCATTGAATTGTAAGATTTCCCGAAAACCAACATGCTGCAATTGGGGTTTGATTTTACTTCACGGATAATTTCGCTGGCAATATCGCCTTCGCGTATTGAAACTGCAGGGATAACGCCGGTTTCATTTTGGGCAATGTCTATTAATTTTTTTAAAGCTTTTTCTAATTCTTGTCTTTTTTCATAGCCGATAGCGCGCGATCCGAATAGTAAATTCTTGTGGGAATTTTCCATAACAGACAAAATAGACACTGTTAAATTTGAAGTTTTAGCTTTATGACAAGCGTAACGCAGAGCTATGCCGGCAGAGTTTCCGGTGTCAATGCAAACAATGATTGTCGGAGTATTTTTATCCATATTACCTACCAATAAATTTTACGAATATATAGTTAGCAAGCCAGCCAACTACAAGGGCAATTATGATAGAAAAAATACCGTAGAGGAAAGATTCCCTATAGGCAAAATCTAAAATTTTTGCGGCAAGTCCAACCTGATTGACATAGACCGGTATTGATTGGAAAGAGGTTAAGCCGCCTTCACTGATTAAATAAATTTCAACATTATAAACGCCGCGCGTAATATTTTTTGGAAAATCAATTATTACTTTAAATAGGGTTTCATCAAGAAAGTCTATTTTGCTTTTTGTGTCGGAATAAAGATTATTTTTTTCTAAATTCTCGATCAATTTTATTTTGAACTCTTCTTTGGTTTTTTCATGTTTTTCGGAAGTTTGAAATGGTAAATTATTTTTTCCTAACTCTAACTCTCCCAAGAGTTGGTCTATTGTTTCCTGATCAAGATTTTGGTCAGAGAATGTAAAAAACATTTGGTAGAAGCTATAGGCTTCTTTGAATTTTACGCGCTCACCATTATGCCAAATTCCAAGTAATCTTTCTTTTTTTGTAACAAGAAAATTTTTCTTAGGGCCGCGTACTGCAATTACAATGTTTCCCGCATCGCCTTTAGCGCCGAAAAGTAAAATTCTAGCACCCTGAAAATTAGTATCGATGTTTATTTCATTAGTCGAAATGCCTGAGATCAAAGGCGCGGCGAAGCTTGAATAGCCCGAAAAAAACAAAAAAACCAAAAAAGGGGTCAGACCCCTTTTGCAGAAATTTGCTGTCAATTTGTGAAAAAGGGGTCTGACCCCTTTTTTGGTTTTTTTCATCTTTTTAGAATTTCAATTACGTAAAGACTTTCGGGACGCGAAAAAAGGACGAAAATCATTTTAACGCAAACGCCTATCAAAAGTAGTGAAAGGAAAGAACGTAAACTGTTGGCATCAATTTTATGTCCGGCTCTGGTGCCCATTTGAGCGCCGATTGCCGAGCTTATAATCATTAAAAATCCTAAAACGATATCAACATTATTATTGGTTACTGCTTGTAAAAATGTGGCGTTACTGGCAATAAAAACGATTTGAAAAAGTGAAGTGCCAACGACCACGTTCGAAGGCATGCGTAAAATATAAATCATTGCCGGTATCATCAAAAATCCGCCGCCAATTCCCATCAAGGCAACCAAAATACCGACGCCGATGCTTAGAATTATCGGAACCAGAATGCTTACAGTTATCTCTGATTTTGGAAAATTTACTCTAAAAGGAAGTCGATCTAATTTTCTCAAAAATCTTTCAAATTTTGGATTTTCAACTTTTTCCCAAGTGATGCCGTATTTTTTTTCAACCAAGCTTTGAATACTGTCTATCAGCATTGTTACACTGATTGATCCTAAAAATAAAACATAAACTATGGCAATTGTAACATCAATTTGCCCGGTTTTTTGGAGAAGCCTGAATATAGAAACGCCAAGGCTTGAACCTATCATACCGCCAATAACTAAAAATAATCCCATTTTAATATCGACAGTATTTTTGCGTAAATGAGCAAGAACTCCGGACACAGATGAAGCCACGATTTGATTGGCAGAAGTTGATACGGCAATTGCCGGCGGGATGCCGATGAACATTAATAAAGGAGTTGCGATAAATCCGCCGCCAATACCGAACATGCCGGCTAGAAAGCCCGTTAAAAGGCCAAGCCCGAGGATTAAGATGATATTTACGGGGATTTCGGCAATCGGTAAATAAATTTGCATTATTTAATTTTTTTTAATGCCAAAGCATGAATTTCATTATCGTAAAAAACTGAGGATAAAACTAGCGCCGGCTTTCCATCTTCGCAAGTTATTTCGCTGTTTTTCTCTAGTTGTTGTGGCAATTTTAAATAAATAATTTCTTTACGAACTTCGCCTAAATGGTGAATGCGAGCCGTTGGCTCTTGGCCGACATAACAGCCTTTGTTGTAATCAATGGCGTTTAAATTATCGAAATTGAATTCCGCGATGAAAGATTTTTCATAAGTTAAATCATATTCACTTTCAGGAATTTTGTTGGTGATGCGAATAAAGTGGTAGGAATTTATTGTATCTGTAGCGGTTTCTTCTTTTGCATAAAGCCTGAAACCAAGGGCGTTATTTCGGGGATCGTTAAATTGTGATTTTTTTAAAGTAGAAAAAACTTTTAATTCATCGTTTTTTTTAATTGTAACTTGGGAGCGCAATTTATAAAAACCGAATTTTTGTAAAATCTCATCACGCCTTGGCGCGTAGCAATCAAGCAGCAATTTTTCACTTTGTTCAAAAATAAAAAAATCATATAAAAATCGGCCTTGGGCATTTAGCATACAAGCGTAAATCAAATTATTTTCACTTGTTTTGTTAATGTCATTGGTAATTAGACCTTGTAAAAATTTCTTTCTGTCAGATCCTGAAATTTCAATGATGGCGCGGTCCGAAAGTTGTATCATGCTAACATTAATTTTAAATTTTTTTCCAATTTTTCCAAATCGGCAATCATGTTGCTGTCATGTGAATTGCCGCTTAAACCTTTAGGCCCAATATCGCATTCCTGATAATAATAGTTTAAATCAAGCATATCGGCAAGACGTAAATAATCAGTGACCGGTTTTACGGTGCGAACTTCGGTGGCTAATTCTAAAACTGAGGATTGTGGTTTCATAAATAAAATATTGGTAAGTCCGGCACCGTGAGGACTTATGATATATCTAGCTTTATGAGCAATTGCAATTTGTTCTTCATAAGAAAATTTTTCGGCAATGATTTTCTTAAAACCGTATTTTTCAAGCAATGCTACCAATTCTTTTTCATTATCAAAAGTACGCACCCGTTGACCTTCGCGCGATATGTAAATTTTGTCTCCTAGACCTAAATCCAATGTCACGTCTTTAGTTAAAATATCGCGAATTTTTTTTACGGCGCGATTATTATGTTGTGCGGTTTTTACAAATAATAATTCTTTAACTTTAATATGGGATTTTTTTGGACAATAAACAATTTGTTCATCGCGGATGCCGAATTTTCTAAGAGCGGGAAGGGTAAAACTGTAATTTTTATATTTAATCGGTAAAAAAAGTTTGGAATTTTCCAGTAAATTTTTTTCTTTAAAAACCAATAATTTCATTAAAGCAAAAATATGCCAATGATAGTAATTACTGGTCCATTCATCAGTGATTAACAAAAATCTTTTGTTGCTAAAATTAAATTTCGGCCAAAAATATTTTAGAAAAAAACGCAGGGCTTTTCTTTGATAGAGCAAGTAATTAGGGCGACTAATGCAGGTTTCTTTAATTATTTTGCCGCAATAAAAAGCGACAGAATTAGAACTGATGCGGATATTCTTGAATTTTTTAACTTCTGAAATATAAGATCTGTCCGGTTTTATATTTTTGAAAATTGCAAATTCAGGATCGGACTCGTTGAAGTTAGCGGGTTTATTATAGTGATAGTTGGTATTTTTAAAAATATTATCCATATTAAAAAGTGCTCGGGTGCTCCGGTGCTCGCGCTTTGCTGGTGCTCGAGGCCATTTTATTAAAACCCGAGCACCAGAGCGCTTGAGCACCAAGCACTTATTGTTTATGAAAATTCTAAATGCAATTCATGCCCAAACAATCGGCGGAGTTGATCAAGTTTTTGTTAATTATGCTGAGGCGCTTACAGCCACAGGCCATGAAGTTGCTTTGTTAATTTCGGATAATGGCAATGATAATTATAAAATTTCTGGTTTAAAGCAAATTTTTAAATTAAAGAATCGCAGCCAGGCTTTGGACGTTTTGCATTTGCTTTTTATTTTACTGAAATTCCGGCCGGATTTTATAATTTGCCACTCTAACCGCTTGATGAAATGGATGAAATTTTTTCGTTTTTTAAAAGTAAAATCAATTGCGGTTAATCACGGAATTACTTTTAAACATTCACTGAATTGTGATTTTGTGATTAGTATTAATGAGCAAATCGCGGCAATGGTTGAAGCAAAAGGAAAAAAATCTTTTGTGTTGCATAATGTTATAAAAATTACAGAAAAATATAAAACAAAAGCTATTGCGAAGCCACTAAAAATCGGCATTTATGGCCGCATTGAGCCGCGCAAAGGTTTTGATATTTTGCTTAAAGCGGCGGCTATTTTGGCAAAAGAAAATTTTGAGTTTCGCCTAAAAATCGGCGGTTTTGAAGTGCCGGGAGGCTATAATTGGCAATGGTTACAAGAATTTGCTAAAACTTGCGGAGTTTTTGAAAAATGCGAGTTTGTCGGTGTGGTAAAAGATAAAAAAGAATTTTTTAAAGATGTTGATATTTTTGTGGTGCCGTCTAGAGAAGAGCCGTTCGGTCTTGTTATTTTAGAAGGGTTTTTATTTTCGACTTTAGTGATTTCATCAAACACTGATGGTGGAAAATTATTAGTTGAAGATGATTATTTATTTATGAATGGTGATGAATTTGATTTAGCAAAAAAAATAAAAATTGCTAGTGAAAGCGATGAGAAATATCAAGCAAATACGGCGCGAGACTTTGAAAAGCTTGAAAAAGATTTTTCTTTTGATTATTTAAAGGAAGGTCTAAATGCGATTCTTTTTAAATGCAAAAAAAATTCCTCCCATTAATTTTACTACCATTGGCTTCTTGCAGCTTATTTATTGAGCCCATGCCGAAAGGTTGGAACTATAAATTTTTGCAACCGCGGCCTTTAACCGGTGTGCGTGGTTTTCCGCCGGCGGATACGGATTATGGTAAAGGATTTAAGGATGGTTGTGCGGCCGGATGGGACGCGACAGCGAAAGGTTTGATCGCTGATTATAATTATGCCAAATTTGATTATAAAAGATCTGTCAATAATCCTGATTATAAATCGGGATGGTGGGACGGTTTTGAACAATGTGTTTACGTGGTGGATTGGGATGTTGTATAGAATTTTATTACTGCTTCTTATTCTTTCTTCATGCCGCATGCCGGATAATTTTGGCTTTTACCAGCCTGTTACTCTAAGTGTGGAAGTGCCGGATGGACCGCCGGAATTTAAGGCAGGATGGCATGCGGGATGTAAGACCGGACTTGCTAACGCCGGTTTTGCCAACGGTTGGGTCTATGAAGATCCGAAACATGGACCTGATTTTGGTAACGGTGTATATCAACATACGCAACTTTTTGTTGCCGGTTGGGGGCAGGGTTGGTTTTCTTGCGTAATTCATACTTCAACTTTTGCCAGTGGTCCAATGGCTTCAATGGCGGTAGCGCCTTTAACAAAATAATGAGAAATATTTTTTTACTGACATTATTTTTCATTCTTCCCTCTTGCCAGACTTGGGTTGCTGATTATTTACCGGAACGTGCCGACAAAGAAATGCCGGTTGATAAGGATGCTTCATCGGATTTTAAGCAAGGTTGGCACGATGGCTGTGAAGTCGGCATGTCGGCCGGTTCTAATACTTTTTATAAATCATTTTATCACAGCAATGCCGCAGATGGCTATAAAATGGCGGAGTCGCTTGATTATAAAACGGCATGGGGTAACGGCTTTTGGTATTGTTATCGTGTTGACTATATTAAGCAAAAAAGTTCCATTTGGGGTGCAGTTTTTACAGGAGCGCGTTAATATGAGATTATTGATTTTATTATTATTTTTAAGCGGATGTGAGTGGATTACATCTGCCGGCTCACCTTATTATGCAGGAACGGATTTTAAAATTCCTGATGGTACGCCGGCCTTTCAGCAGGGCTTTAAGGATGGTTGTTCGTCCGGTAGCTATGCCCGTGGTAACTATTTTTACCGTATGCGTTATGGTTACCGTTATGATGCTAATATGGTGGGAAATCCGGAATATCGTTTTGGCCATTCGCGGGGTTATACTTGGTGCTTTACTCATATTAACCCTCAAGTTCTCGGTCCGCAAAGCTCGGCTTTTAACTACTTATTTCCGAGAGGTACAACATTTGATTTTACTACCGGTGATATTGGTGGTATGTGGGACGGGATGTTTGGTGGCGGATCTTTAGGGGAGAACGGTTCCGGTAATTTTATAGCACCAAAAACGCCGGGTGGTCTTGAAGGTGTAGTTAATACTTGGAAATATGGTATTGATGGTTCGTCAACTTTATTTAACAACAAGGAATTGCTTTGGGCCGGTGGTTCTTCGGGACAAATTTTCGGGCAATAATGTTTAAAAAATTTATAGTTTTAACATTACTGATAATAACAGGTTGCTACCCCAACTGGTACAAGCCAATGGGTCATTTATTTACCTATATTCCCGAAAATGGTTCACCTGGATTAAAACTAGGTTGGATTCATGGTTGCGAATCGGGACTTGGTACGCAATTCGGCGGGGGAATTTATATGTCATTTTACAGTTGGAAGCGCGATCCTGATATTACCTCTTCCAATCCAAATATTCCTTTGATTCGCGAACGTTATAAAAAGGAATTAAAAGGTGTAAATTGGAATGATCCTAATGACATCAAGAAAAATTTCAGCGATTATAACACAATTTTCTGGAGCGGTCACATTTTCTGTCGTCACTCGGTTTTGGGTAATTTGCAAACGACGCAAGTTCCGACAACGGGTGATCAAGGACTAATTCCGGCACTTCCCGGTGAGGATCGTTATGATATGACCAAAGGCAATATCGGTTATATTTGGATGATTCATGGTAAGGGGGATGCCAGAATTGGTAATGCGGGAAATTGGTGAATTTGAAATAGTTGACAGTTGTTGGTTGTCAGTTTAAATTATGCTCGTCATGCTGAGCCTGTCGAAGCATGATTACTCGATGAAAGTCATGCTTCGACAGGCTCAGCATGACAATGCTTCAATATAAAATGCTACTAAAACTAACGATCTTCCTGCCACTTTTTGCTTTTTTATTTTCCGGAATTTTCTCCCGTTTTTTGCCCAAAAATTTCTCGGATAAATTCGCACAGATTTTTAACTCAACATTGCTGGTTGCCTCAGCTGCTTGCGCTCTTACACTTTTTTGGCAAGTTTCACAAAATAACATTAATGAAAATATCGTCTTAATTAACTGGATTTCTTCCGGAGATTTTTCGGCAAATTGGTCGCTAAAATTAGACCAATTAACTGCAATTATGTTGGTTGTTGTTACTGTAGTTTCAAGCCTTGTCCACATTTATTCAACCGCTTACATGCATGAAGATAAATCGATCGCGCGCTTCATGTCTTACTTGTCGTTTTTTACTTTTTGCATGTTGGTTTTAGTAACGGCCGACAATTTTTTACAACTCTTCGTGGGCTGGGAAGGCGTAGGTGTTGCCTCATATTTACTCATCGGTTTTTGGTTTAAAAAACAATCGGCTAATGCGGCAGCGATGAAAGCCTTCATTGCCAATCGTGTTGGCGATTTTGGTTTAATAATTGCAATTGCTTTAATTTACTTAACTTTTGGCACTGTGGAATATGCTTCCGTTTTTTCTAATGTTGAAGCCCATTTGGGTGAAACTTTGGGCGGCTTTAAAGTAATCGATCTAATTTGCATCCTACTCTTCGTTGGCGCAATGGGTAAGTCAGCGCAAATCGGTTTACACGTTTGGCTGGCCGATGCGATGGAAGGCCCGACTCCGGTTTCGGCTTTAATTCACGCTGCAACGATGGTGACCGCTGGTGTGTTTTTGGTCGCTCGTTGTTCACCGCTGTTTGAATTTTCTGAAAATGCTTTATTGCTTGTAACCTTTGTTGGTGCAGTAACGGCGCTGTTTTCCGCCACAATCGCCATCACGCAAAATGACATTAAAAGAATTATCGCTTATTCAACTTGTTCGCAACTTGGTTACATGTTTTTTGCTTGCGGCGTTTCAGCTTATTCAGCGGCAATTTTCCACTTAGCAACCCACGCTTTCTTTAAAGCCTTGCTATTCTTGGGCGCTGGCTCAGTAATTCACGCCATGCATCACGAACAAGACATTCAAAAAATGGGTGGCATTTGGAAAAAAATTCCATTTACTTACGCGATGATGTGGATTGGCTCACTCGCGCTTGCGGGATTCCCGCCATTTGCCGGCTTTTATTCTAAAGACGTAATTTTGGAAGCAGCTTTCATGTCGCATTCCGCACTTGGAAAAACTGCTTATTTTATGGGAATTTCGGCGGCTTTCTTAACTGCATTTTATTCTTGGCGCTTACTCTTTCTTACTTTCCATGGCAAAACCAGAGCCGATCATCACACTTACGATCACGCTCACGAATCGCCAATCGCAATGTTAATTCCGCTTTTTGTTTTGGCGGTTGGTTCGATTGTGGCGGGCTTTCTCGGCGCTAATATTTTCCACATGGTTTCGGTTGAAGGAAACTTTTTTGACGGATCAATTTTTGTTGCCGAATCTAGAGCCGAGCTTCTCGAAGAAATTCATCACGCACCAACTTTAGTAAAATTCTCACCGCTAATTGTCGGCGTTGTGGCAATTATTTTGGCCTATATTTTCTATTTGCAAAAAACCGATTTACCGCAAAAAATTGCCGCGCAATTTAAAACGCTTTACAAAATTTCTTTCAATAAATGGTATTTCGATGAAGCCTACGAAGCCTTGTTGGTAAAGCCGACCAAGCGTTTGGGAGATTTCTTGTGGCGCATAGTTGACGTAAAAATTGTTGACGGCGTGCCAAATGGCGCGGCGAGTTTTTCAAAAGCCGTGGCAGCGCGCGTAAGTAAGTTGCAAAGCGGTTACATATACAACTATGCGCTTGCGATGGTGCTTGGCCTTATCGTTATAATTTCATTTTTAATTTATTCTCTGAAAAGCTTGATTTAGCGGATGAAAAAAATTCTGTCGATTTTATTTGTAATAATTTTTGTTACAGCTTGCGAAATGACGCACTGGTTGTGGAAAGATTATTATGAAGAAGATTTCAAAGAATTTTTAATTGGCCGCGACGGCTACTCCATTGCATTCCTCGGTAAAAATTACCACTATATTTTTTACGATAATTCCGGAATTTTGAAAGAAATATTATACTTAAATAAACAGCGTTTAGTTTCAATTGATGATGAGGCGAGCTATTTTAAAGTAAGTAACAATAATGATTTAAGCGGTTATATAATTTTCAAAACTCATCCGGTTTCAACTCTTAAGGTCGATGAATTAGGGCTTATACAGTCTTTGGGCTTTAGATATGATGCAGAAGAATTGGAATATATTTTAAAACTTGAAATGCACGGGAAGCGTTACGCTGCCTACGATGATAGAGGAAGTTTCGCCGCATTTTTCAACCGCGACCATACAGTAAAAATTCATCAGGATTTAAAAAGATCACAAAAGTTTGAAAGGGCGGCACTCACGCCAATAACTGTGACAGTTGATTCGGTCCTGGGTATTGGTGAAGTAATTTATTCAGCATTAAGGGATTTATGATCGAACCAAAAAAATTACGCGAATGTTTGGGAATGTTTGCAACCGGCGTCATTATTGCCTGCGCACGTAAAAAAAACTTTTTTGCTGACAATTTTTTTGCTGAAAAATTTCTCGATAAAAAAATTTTCACCGACACGATTTTAGCCAATAGTTTTTTAGCTAAACATTTTAAAAAAATCTTTAGCGAAGAATTTTTCGGTATGACGATTAATTCTTTTACATCAGTTTCACTAAACCCGCCGCTTATTCTCTTTCTAGTCGACAACCGCTCTTCTAATTTAACTCTTTTCAAAAAAAACCGCTATTTTTCGCTTAATGTTTTAGCTGAAGATCAAATTGATTTGGCACGTGCTTTTGCTACGCCAAAAAACAGTAAAAAATGGGGTGTAGAAAGATATTTTTTCGGCCAAAAAGGCAATCCGATTTTCCAAAAATCGCTGGCGTTTGTTGAATGCGAACGCTTCAAAGTGACAAAAATCGGCGATCATCATTTGATTGTAGGAAAGGTGATTGATTTTGGAAAAATCAATGATGATAAAAAACCACTGCTTTATTTTAAGGGGAAGTTTGAGGAGTTGAATTAGACTCGTCATTCTTAAAGGTCGTCCATCGCACTATCCTTGGGGCCAAGATGCCTCGGATCGCAAGAAAGGATTTCAAATTATATTTGCAAAAAATAATTATTAATTTATTAATTAGCAAAATTCTTCAATTAATTCCTTTTAAAATGTCAGCCTTATTATTTTCTTCTTCTGATGATAATATTATTGAACTCAACAATAAATCAGATTTTTGTGATCAGATAAAGATTTTTAAGTCGTCAGAATATAAACAATATCTTGTAGAGGAAGGTTTAAATCTATTGTCAGCAACAATTTGTAAAGTAAAAGTTGGATCAGATTTTGTTGCTATAGAATTAAGAAATGAAGATAGTGAACGCATGATTAGCTCTAGTTCTGAGCCGCTAATAGATAAAATTTTTAATTCTTATAAAGAAAGAGGTATTACTCCAGAAAGGGTTGAGGATAAAACAGTGTTGTTTCTTAAAAAGGATGATGCCGATAATATAGAAATGCTTTTCGATGTACTAGAGGAAGCAAGATCTCCTTCTAAGGTACCTTCTGATCCATCTAGTGATGCTCCAGTCGGACATGACGCTGCAGCTAGAGGTTCATCTCGTAAGTAATCTTTACGTATATACAACAGCTAAATTAGGTTAAAACTCCTAGAGTACAAACTCCTGAGATCCTCGGCCATTGAAGGTCAGGGATGACTTGTGAAGAGGCTAAACATCCGTCACAATCGATTTCTTCCACGTCATTCTTAGCGCATTTAAAATTGCCACCACATCAATTACTTCCTGCAACAGAGCGCCTTCAACCGGATTGATAATCCCAAGGCTTGCCAAAATCATACCGCCGAAACTAAAAAACATACCACCAACCGCGCTTTGTAGAGCAATGCTGCGCATTGATTCACTGATGTGAATTAGCTCATCAACTTTGGCTAAATTATTTTCTAAAATTACTGCGCCTCCCGCTTCAGAAGTAATTGAATTATGTTGACCGAAAGCGATGCCGACTGTTGCGGCGGCGAGCGCCGGAGCATCATTGATGCCGTCGCCCATAAATAAGGTCGGGGCTTTTTTATTTTCAGCGATAACAATTTCTAATTTTTCTTCCGGCTTTTTTTCAAAATAAACTTCTTTAATTTCGAGCAAGTGTGCTAAATGTTCAACCTCGGCGCCGCGGTCTCCGGAAAGCAACATGATCTTATTAAAATTATGGCGCGGACCCAAATGATTTACGAAGAGGTGACTTTCGGCGCGCGGTGCGTCGCGAAAATGCAATAATCCTGCCAAGTCGTTATTAATTAAAATTACACATTCCAAACCAAAATCACTTTGCGGCAGCGATTTTGCAAGCTCTTTTGCGATTTTACCGCGCCCGGTGATGATTATTTCTTTGCCGTCAAAAAAGCCATGAAGCCCATGCCCAGGCTCTTCCGCGATGTTAGTGATTTTTAATAATTCTAAATTTTCTGCTTTGGCTTTTTTAATAATTGAATTGGCTAGAGGATGGCGCGAATATTGTTCGAGGCTTGCGGCAATTTGCAAAATTTCTTTTTGCTTAAAATTATTGAAAGTTATTATTTCGCTTAAGTCCGCTTGGCCGTAGGTTAGAGTGCCTGTTTTATCAAAAATTGCGGTAGTGCAAATCGGTAATTTTTCTAAAATTGCGGCATTGCGAATTATGATGCCGCGCCTTGCTGCGATTGAAATGGCGCTGATTATGGTAATTGGAATTGCAATCAATAAAGGGCAGGGCGTTGCAACAACTAACACCGATAAAAAGCGATTAATATCGCCGGTAAAATAAAGTGTTGCTAAAGCAAAAATTAGGGCAAGCGGTGCAAAAACGGCGCCGATTTTGTCAGCCAAACGACGCATCGCCGGCCTAGAGTTTTCAGCGCTTTCCATCACTTTCATAATATTTGCATAGCGCGAATCTTGCGCCAATTTTTCTGCGCGAATTGTCAGCAAAGAATTGCCGTTAATTGCACCCGAAATTACATGCGAACCCGCAGATTTAGAGATTTGGTAAGGCTCGCCGGTTAAATAAGATTCATCCATTTGGCCGTGACCTTCAATAACCAAACCGTCAACCGGACAGATTTCATGCGGGTAAATTGCAATAATGTCACCGATTTTTATTTCGCTAATATCAATATCAAAAACTTTGTCGTCGATTTTTTTATGCGCAATTGAAGGCATGCGCTTTGCTAGAGCCTCAAGGGCAAATGACGCTTTGTTGCTGGCATAATTTTCAAGCGCTTGGCCACTTGCCAGCATTAAAATTATTAGACCAGAGGCCAAATATTCACCTAAAAAAATCGCAGTCACAAGACCTATCAAAGCCAGCAAATCCGCGCCTATATCGCCTTTGAAAAGTTTTAGAATAATTTGTAAAGCAAGAGGAATTCCACCGCTTGTGATTAGTAAAAATAGCGGATAATTTTCGAAATTATTTTTGAAAAAATGTAAAATTAAATAGGTCGCCAAAGCAACTATTGAGCCGATCGTTAACCATTCTTGCCATTTTAGGTTTTTCATTATTAGTTGTATTTAATTACAGTATTTATTTCGAGTCCAAAGTAGTCACCCTGAGCCTGTCGAAGGGCGACGATATACTCGGAGTTTACCGTCGCCCTTCGACAGGTTCAGGGTGACTACTATCGGTTTACGTTCCACAAAAAGTCTGTCTAACTTTTTCCTCTTGTCTTGGCGCTACAGCATATTTCAAACTTTTTTCATTTTCCACAAAAGGCTGTTTTAACACTACGAGAAAATCTTCAAGCGGCGTAAAATTATTATCAGCAACCGCACTTTGAATAACGGTCTCCACCGAGTGATTACGCGCTATCACGAAGGGATTAAATTTGTTTAATTTCTTCGCAATTTCAGCAAAATCACAATTTTCTTTTTGCAAAGCCGCACGCCATTTTTTTAGCCAATTTTCAAAATTTTCACCGAAAGGATTTTTGGTAAGCGCCTCACTTAATTTCCGAAAACTAATCGTATAATCACTTTGATTTTTTTGTAATAATTCTAAAAAATCTACAAGTATTGAAACATCCTCTAAAGCTTTAAATCCAAGCTTTCGCGCCATTTCCTTATGATAGTTTTTTCTAAACTCTTCATCAAAACTTTCCAAATTTTCTATCAATTTTTTCTCATCCTCACAAATTTTTACCAAGCAATTTGCCAAAGAAAATAAATTCCATTTTGCAATATTTGGTTGATTGGTAAAAGCGTAGCGGCCGCGCGAATCTATTGAGCTGAAAGTTTTTGCTGCATCATATTCATCAAGAAAAGCGCAAGGGCCGTAATCGATGGTTTCGCCGGAAATTGCCATATTGTCAGTGTTCATCACGCCATGCACAAAGCCAATCGCGAGCCATTTGGCAATTAATTTTGCTTGTTGTTTTACGACTTGTTTAAAGAAATCTTCGTAAGTTTTGCATGTCGGAAAATGTCGCGCGATTGCATAATCAGCAAGTTGCTTCACGCTTTCAAAATCAGAGCGCGCCGCAAAATATTCAAAAGTTCCAACACGAATATGGCTTTGCGCAACACGCGTCAATACTGCGCCGGGTAAAACTTCCTCACGAAAAACCGGTTCATTTGTTGCAACAATTGCAAGTGCGCGTGTTGTCGGCACGTCCAAATAATGCATCGCTTCCGACACAACATATTCACGAATCGCCGCCCCCAAAGTCATAAAACCATCGCCACCCCGCGAAAACCGCGTCTTGCCGGAACCTTTCAATTGAATATCAAATCCATCAATCTCACCCAGCAAAACCGCGCGCCCATCGCCAAGCTGCGGTACAAAATGTCCAAACTGATGCCCGGCATAAGCCAGAGCGATCGGCTTCGAAGAAGGTAAAATTTTCTTCCCTGAAAAAATTTCGGCTAATTCTTTTTTGTCTAAATTAATCTTTAATTCTTTAGCTAAGTCTTCGTTAAGGTAAGCAAGAGTAGGGCTTGCAAATTTATGCGGCAAAACTTCCTGATGAAATTTTTGCGGTAATTTTTCGAAATAGCTGTTTTGGAATTTCATAATTTAATTAGGTGCCAGGCACCTTTTTTGCTTAAAATAAATACCGAACTCGATGTCATGCTGAG
>CAZDLU010000022.1:0-30253 GCA_964506725.1 uncultured Rhizobium sp. | reverse complement strand
ACACACCCTTCGACAGGCTCAGGGTGACATTTGAGTTTTTGTGTTTTAAGGGATAATTCACAATTATTAACAAAATTTATTTTATGAAAAAATACAAATTAGCAATCATCGTTGGTTCGCTGCGCAAGGAATCAATAAATCTTAAGTTGGCTAAAGCAATTGCCAAATTAGGCAGTGAAAAATTTGAATCGCAATTTTTAAATATTGGCGATTTGCCTTTGTTTAATCAGGATTTGGAAAAAGATTTTCCTAGAGAAGCAACGCGTTTGAAGAATGAAATTAGAAATTCTGATGCCGTTTTATTTGTAACGCCGGAATATAATCGCAGCATTCCGGCACCTTTAAAAAATGCCATTGATTGGGCCAGTCGTCCTTACGGCGACAATGCTTTCGCTAAAAAGCCGGCGGCAATTTGCGGAACTTCACAAGGCGCAATTGCCACAGCTTGTGCGCAAAATAGTTTGAAACCGGTTTTGATTTATTTAGATACTTTATTGCTTGGTCAGCCGGAAGTTTATTTTCAGTTTAAAGAAAATTTATTTGATGAGCAAAATAATATTATTGACGATCACAGCAAAAAGTTTTTGCAGAAATTAGTGGATAGTTTTTCTGATCATGTAAAAAAAATTAATTCTTAAATCAGGTTTCATCACGACCGCCAGCCACCACCAAGCGCGCGGTATAAATTCACATAAGCCACGATCTGTTTCTGCTTAGCCTCGATCAATTCCATTCGCGATTCTAAAAAATCACGTCTTGTTAAAAGCAATTCCAAATAATTTACGCGCGCGGCTTTGAAAAGCATGTTGGATATTTCAAATGAATCGGCGAGAGATTTTGTTTGTTGTTTTTTTGCATCAAGAACTTGATTGAAATTTTGTACCGCCGCTAATTGATTGGAAACTTCGGCAAAAGCTTTGATGAAAGTTTTTTCGTAATTATAAATTGCTTGAATTTGTTCGTTGTTGGCCGAGAAATATTCGGCTTTGATCGCATTTCTGTTAATCAAAGGCGCTGTAAGGTTGCCGGCCACATCATAAGCAATTGCCGTTGGGTCAATAAAATGTTTGGCGTTGAAAGAGCGATAGCCGTAATTAGCGTTAAGCGTAAGCGATGGATAAAATTTCGTCTTCACCGATTTCACATTTAACTTCGCCGCTTCAAGTTTTAGAGAAGCTTGTTTGATGTCAGGGCGATTGTCGAGTAACGCGGCCGGAACATCATGCGCAAATTGCGGCAAAGTAATTTCTTTAAATGTTTTTGACGAGCGCGCAATCGGGCCGGGCAAGCGACCAAGTAATGTATTTAAATGATTTTCCGTAACAATAATTTGCTGTTTAATTTCAAATTTTCGACTTTGGTTTTTAGCAATTTCTGCAGTGAAACGTTTGATGGGAAGTGAGGTAGTACGACCGGCGATCTTTTGTAATTCGGCAACTTTTTCGGAATCTTTTAAATTCTTAATAAAATCTTCGACAGTTTCTAATTCATTATCGAGCGCCATTAATTCGTAATAGTCAGATGCAACTTCTGAAACAAGTTGTGTGACCGCAAAGCGCTTGCCTTCAATTGACGCGAGATATTCCATATAGGCCGATTTAGCTGAGTTGCGCAATTTTTTCCAAATATCAATTTCCCAAGTTGCATTTAGTTCAAGCGCGCGATTATGCAATATTTCCGGAAGTCCGGCGCTTTTATCATCCACGCCGCGCGCCGTAAATTTTCCGGCTTTTTCATTTTCATAGCCGCCGGAAATTCCAAGCATAGGCAAATATTGACTTTGGCGCGCCGTGATTACGTTGTTCGCGATATTTATTTCTTGTTCTAAAATATTTAGGTCTTGATTATTTTTTAGCGCTTCATCGATTAAGGAAATTAATTTCTCATCGTGAAAAAATACTTGCCATTTTTGTTTAGCTAAATTTTCTCCTTCATTTGTTTGGGCGTAGTCAGGATAGTTTTCCGGTGTGGTAATTTTTGATTGCGGAATTTTTTGCGGCAGGCTTGGAGCACAGGCTTGTACTAATAAAATAAAAATTAACAAAAATCTCCTAACGTCATGCTGAGCTTGTCGAAGCATGTTGTTTATACTCCGAGTTTTAACATCATGCTTCGACAAGCTCAGCATGACATTGAGTGTTGTAAATTTATTTCTTATCATCTTCGTGATTAAAAGTTTCTGTTAAAGGTTCTTCATCTTCGTCTTGAATAAATGTTTTTCCTTGCGCCATTGATCCGAAAATATAATAAAGCCCGGGCACAATCAATACGCCGAAAATCGTACCAAGCAGCATTCCGCCAAGTGCCGAGGCACCAATTGTATTATTGGCAACTGAACCGGCTCCGTGAGCAAATGCCATCGGAATAAGTCCTGCAATAAAAGCAAATGATGTCATTAAAATCGGGCGAAACCGCATTTTAGCACCTTCAATTGCGGCTTCCAAAACCGGTATTCCAAGTTTTTGTTTTTGTCTTGCAAACTCAACAATCAACACCGCGTTTTTTCCAAGTAAGCCGACTAACATAATCAAACCAACTTGGGCATAAACGTCATTGGCAAGGCCCATGAATTTCAGCAATAAGAACGAACCAAAAATTCCCGGCGGTAAAGAAAATATTACGGCAAGTGGCACGATGAAACTTTCATATTGCGCAGATAAAACAAAATAAACGAAAAGTATAACTACTAAAAAAATATAAAGTGCTTCATGTCCTCGCGCCGCTTCGTCAAATGACAAGCCTTCCCAAGCTATGTCATAGCCGCGTGGTAAAATTTTTGCCGCTACTTCATGAACGGCTTTAATGGCTTCACCTGTGGTATAGCCCTTGGCCGGCGTAGCGCGAATTGATGCGGAATTATATAAATTGAAACGCGTAAGTTCGTTTGGTCCTTGAGTTTTGTTGAGTTTCATGAAAGCAGAGTAGGGCACCATTTCGCCGCGATCATTTTTGGTATAGAAATTTAACACATCGGTTGGCAGATCGCGAAATTCCGGTAATGATTGTACGTAAACTTTGAAGAATTGGCCGAAGCGAATGAAGCCTTGTTGATAAGTGCTGCCGATCATGATGTTTAAAGTCTCTATGGCTTCACTTATTTCAACACCTTTTTGCATTGCTTGTTTGGTATCAATTTCTAATTCATATTGCGGAAAAGAAGCGGAATAAAATGTGAAAAGCCCCGTTAATTCCCGACATTTTTTTAACTCGGCTATAAATTGCTTATTTAAAATATCAAAACTTGTGTAATCGGTTGCATTATTTTTATCGAGCATTCTAAAAGCAATACCGCCGGTGGCGCCATAGCCCGGTACTGTTGGCGGTTCAAAATATTCGATGATGGCACCAATATCTTTGGTTTTATTTTCTAATTCTTCGATAATTTTATTGACGCTTTTACTTCTTTTGCTCCAGTCTTTTAGATTTATAAAACAAGTTCCGGCATTAGAACCGCGGCCTTCCGTTAGCATCTCAAATCCGGCTAATGATGAAACTGATTCCACACCTTCAATATTTTTAGCAATTTCACGCAAGCGTGTTGAAACCTCATAAGTTTTTTCTAAAGTTGATCCTGGCGGAGTTTGAATGATGGCGTAAATCATGCCTTGATCTTCATTTGGAATAAAACCGCTTGGCACGATTTGACTCATAAAAATAATTCCGCCACCAAATGTCAGAAGAACAACAGATGTCAGAATTTTTCGCTGAATTATGTGATTAAGAAAATTAGCGTAGCTGTTGGAAACTTTTTCAAATTTGTAATTAAGTTTATGCAAGGCTGCCGCAATAAAACCTTCTTTTTCTTCGCCATGCGGATGTTTTTTTAAAATTATAGCGCTTAGAACCGGTGTGAGAGTAAGAGCCACGATACCTGATAAAGTAATTGCTGATGCCATCGTGATCGAAAATTGTTTAAGCAAAATTCCCACCGGGCCGGTCATAAAAGCAATTGGCACAAATACTGCGACCATTAAAAGCGTGATGGCAATTACGGCACCACTTATTTCTCCCAAAACTTTTTGCACTGCTTGGTAAGGCGAAATATTTTCTTCTGCCATTTTGGCGTGCACCGCTTCCACCACGACAATCGCATCATCGACGACGATACCAATCGCCAAAACCATCGCAAATAAGGTAATCAAATTTATTGAAAGTCCGAAAATCTGCATCGCAAAAAAAGCTCCGATCAAAGAAACCGGCACCACGAGAACCGGAATTAAAGTTGATCGCCAATCGCCTAAGAAAATAAATACTACAAGCGAAACTAAAATGAACGCTTCCAAAAGCGTGTGTAAAACCTTGTGAATAGAGGCTTCGAGGAATTGTGAAACGTCGTAACTAATTTTATAATCCATTCCCGCCGGAAATTCTTTGCGCAATTCTTCCAATTTTTCTTTGACGTTTTTTATTACTTCATTGGCGTTACTGTTGAAAGTTTGTTTAAGCAAAATTGATGCGGAAGGATTGCCATCGACCGTTGAATAAATATCGTAAAATTCGCTGTCGAGTTCAACTTTGGCAATATCTTTTAAATAAAGAATTTCGCCGTTTGGATTAGCGCGGATGACGATATTTTCATATTGCTCTGGCTGGTTGTATCTTCCTTTGTAAATTAAAGTATATTCTAAAGATTGGGCTTTTTTACCGGAGCTGCTACCGACTCTTCCTGGATGCCCGACAATACTTTGCTTGGCAATTGCATCCATGACATCATTAGTTGAAACATTGTAAGCGCGCATGCGATCAGGATTAAGCCAGATCCGCATCGCGAAAGTTCGCGAACCCAAATTTTGTACTTGTCCAATGCCGCCGATTCGCTTTAATTCCGGAAGCAGGCGAATATTGGCATAATTAAAAATAAATTTTTCATCGGCGTTAGGATCGGTGCTAAAAAGATTTACATACATCAACATGCTGGGCTGAACGGCTTGCACGATTACGCCTTCAAGTTGTACTAATTGCGGAAGTTTATTTAAAGCTTGATCGACGCGCGTTTTTACTTGTACGACGGCAGCATTAGGGTCAACATCCATGTTGAACAGAACTTGAATCTCACCTTCGCCGGCGCTACTGGCGGAAGAGCTCATATAACGCATTCCGGGCACACCATTAATTGCTTGTTCAAGCGGAATTAATGCGGACTGCACCACAACATCGGCATTGGCGCCGGGAAATGTAACAAAAACCGTAACGCGAGTTGGTGCAATGCGAGGGAATTGAGAGACTGGTAGAGTAAGTGCCGAGAGAATTCCAAGAAAAACAATAATTAGAGAAACTACTATTGCGAGTACCGGTCGATGGATGAATTTTTGGAACATAGAATTTATTTGTATAATTGAGTTATCAACTCTTCGTCTTCAACATAAGCCCTTTCTTAACCACTTCACGATCTTCAAGCTCAGTTTTTACCACATCTCCTTCATGCACTTTTCCCAAACCTTCTAGCAATATTTTATCACTTTCACTCACTCCATCGGTAATAATAAACAAATGAGGCACTTCCGCCGCAATCTTGACTTCGCGCGAATGCACTTCATCTTTTTCATCAACAACATAAACAAATTTTTTATCCAGAACTTCAAACGTCGCCTTTTGAGGAATCACCAAAACATTATTATATTTCTTTGCAAGCAACACCGTGCCGGTTTCGCCGTGGCGCAGCAATTGATTTGGATTAGGAAAAGTTGCGCGAAATGCTACATTGCCGACTTCATTATTAAAATCGGCTTCAATCGTATCAATTTTTCCTTTGAAGGGAAATATGCTGCCATTGGCTAGTCTCAATTCTAGCGGAACATTTTCAGTTTTTTCATGTTCCATATAATCAAGATAATCAGCCTCGGACACATTAAAATAAAGCCACATATTGCTATTATCGGAAAGCGTTGTTAGCAATTCGCCTTCATTTACAAGACTACCAAGTCGCACATAAAAGCGATCCATAATTCCGTCAAACGGCGCTTTCACTGTGCTAAATTCCAAATGTGTTTGCGCTAAATCCATTTCTGCTTTAGCCTTATCAAGCCTTGCTTTTGTAAGTGCCAATTCATTCGTTGAAACAACATTGCGCTTATGTAAAATTACCGTGTTGTCATATTCAATTTTAGCTAATTGATATTCTGCGGCAGCTTTTTTTAATTCCGCTTCAAGCAACATCGGCATAATTTGAAACATCGGTTGGCCTTTTTTTACCAACTGTCCTTCATCAACAAAAATATTTTGCAAATAACCTTTTTCAAGTGAGCGAAGTTCAATGTGCTGTACGGCACGAATTTGTGCTACATATTCTTTTTTTATTTCAATGTTTTCGCGCCAAGGTTTGGTAACTGCAAATTCAATTTC
Source organism: uncultured Rhizobium sp. (assembly GCA_964506725.1). Classification (GTDB taxonomy): domain Bacteria; phylum Pseudomonadota; class Alphaproteobacteria; order Rickettsiales; family UBA1997; genus UBA2645. The sequence continues at coordinate 23,911 of CAZDLU010000022.1, read as the reverse complement.
CATTTCTTCATGTTTAGCATGATGAAAATGAGCGAATAATAAAGCCGCCGCGCATAGTAAAATTGCGGATGCGACTAATATAAGATATTTATTTTTTAATTTATGCTTTTTCATGAATTTTTTTTATGCGCAAATTATTTATGGCGATGCTTAAATTTTGCTTAAGAAAAAGACAGGTAGGAAAGATTTTTTAAGAGCTAACGATAAGACGCACTGATCTCGAAATAGACCATTTGATTTTCTTTCGCAGTTGAGGATGTGATTTTATGCGAATGATTGGCAGCCCAGGAATAGGTGAGGGAAGCGTTGAAATATTTGTTATTGAAAATTGTTTTTAATCCGGTGCCCGCCAGCCTTCCGTCAGCGCCATTGTCAGCATATTTATATTTGGTGTAACCATAATCGTAAAACGGTTCGAAGGCTAAATTTTTTCCTAAATTAAAATTAATTTTATTTCTGAAATAATAACCTGAATCGCCGGTAAGATAAGTTTCGCGAAAGCCGCGCACGGAATAATAGCCGCCCACGGAAAATTGTTCTGAACCGTAGAGAGTTTGCTTGGAATATTGGCTGTTCATTTCGCTGACGAAAGTTAACGGTGCGTTTAATTTTGGCAAAGTGAATTTTTTAGAAAAATTAGCATAGAGTTTGAAGACATCGAACTGTGCCTTGGCCGTAGCACCGGCAACATTTTTCTTATCTTGTAGGGAATTTAAAATTTTTAAACCGCGCGAATAAGAGGGATTAAAATAAATATTCGTAGTGTCATTTAAATAAGACGAAACGGCAAATCCTAAATTTAAAATTGAAAGTTTTCTTTCAGATTCGATTTGTTTGATGCCATTACTATAGCTTGCGGCCGATTTGTCGGTGAGCGAGGCGTTGGTTGAAAGTCGCAAATTTGTTTTGTTTAAAAAAACGCGATCGATGGTGAATTTTGATGATTGCGAAAAACCCGTGGAGGTGCTAATGGCATTGTTGCGTCCCTTAAATTCGGAATGAGAAAAATCGTAAGAAAAAGTATTATATTTAAAGGGAATCGACATGCTGGCGGAAAGCGATTTGATGTCTTTTACCTGGCTGTCATCATGAAGATTGGTGCTGTAATTTAAATTTAAATTATCATTTAGAAAAAATAAATTATCTAAACTTGTTAAAAAATTGGTGCGCTGTACTCCGGTAAATTTATTGCCGAGATTGTCTTTACCGACAGTAAAACGCAGCGGCGATTTTTTATTATTTTCAATTTTAATTAAACTTTTTCCGCTTTTACTTCCCGGTTCAATTTTCATCACTGCCTGATTTGATTGCAGACGATTAATTTGATAAATTCCCTGATTAATATCATTAATGTCAAGTGGTTTACCCTCAACAGCGCCAAAGGCGGTGAACTTTTGCATTTTTTCAATAAAGCGATCTTTACCAAAAGAAATTTTTTCAATTTTTCCTTCAATAATTTGTAATTGAAAAATTCCGCTTTGTAAATTTTGCTTTGGCACTTTTACTTGCGCCGTGACATAACCTTGAGCGTGATAATAATCATTAACCGCTTTAATAATTTTGGTTAAAGTTTCACCTTCCATGCATTTGCCGATGAAGGGCGCGGTGATTTTTTTCTGACGAGATTGTGAAATTGAAGTGGCATTAAGCAAATGAATTTCACGAATCAAAACACAAATTGGCATCTTTCCGCTCACAGGATTTTCTAAGCTTTGCGCCGCTTCCTCTTTTTTCTTACGCTCATGTTCTTTACTGATTGCATCAAATTCACGTTCGCGCTTTTTGTCATCTAAAATATTTTGCTGTTGCCGCGAGATCCAGTCTTGTTGGTTGATTTCGTTACTTTGCGCGAAAGATTTTGAATGGCAGATTGCAAGCAAAGCAAAGGCAAGAAAGAGAGTTTTTATCCTGGTCATGGTTAAATTTTTTGGATTGTTCGCAATAGATGATATATTATTCCTCGATGTCATGCTGAGGTCAGTCGAAGCATGTGTTTATTCTCAAAGTGCAAACACATGCTTCGACTGTCCTCAGCATGACATCGAGAAATCTGAACTATTTCACTAAAATATTAATTTCAGCTTTTTCAAAACTTTTAGAAGCAAAATCTTCCATAGCTTTTTTGGCGAGATTCTGGGCCAGTGCATCTTTAGCTTTTTCGTAAGGCAAAATTTGTGCCGGTCTTTCGTCATCAAGTTTAATCACAACCCATTTGCCATTGGTAAGAAATGGTTTAGAAATTTGACCTTTTTGTAAAGCTTTAGCTTGTTCTAAAACATCAGCGGGCAGGGCATCTTCCACGATAAAGCCTAGATCGCCGCCTTTTTTAGCAACTTCCTTATCAACAGATTTTTTTCGAGCTTGCGCCGCAAAATAATTTGGATATTTCGCAAGCAATTGATAAATATTTTCCGCTTCATTTGGCGTTTTGACAGCGATGTAACTGATTCTTAAATCTTTTTTATCTTTCAATTTCGCCACCAAATCATCATAATTTTTTTTCACATTTTCTTCGGAAGAAGCCTCGGTCGCCAAAGTAAATAATAGTTTTTGTTTTAACAATTCTGCTTCAAAACTTTTCAGCGCTTCCTGATAATCCTGCGCTTTATTGAGTCCTCTTTTTTTAGCCTCTTTATAAGCCATTTCCTTCAAAATAACTTCCTTAATTATCGCTTCTTTTTGTTCAGTATTTAATTTCTCAAAAGTCAGATTTTTTAATTTTTCGTTTTTTGCGATAAGTCGATTTAATTCATAATTGGCATCTTTAAGCGTAACTTCGCCGCCTTTGTAAGTAGAGAGAACAGTCTTTGATTTATCATCGGCGTTGCTGACGGATTTTGTGTTTTGGCAAGCCGCGAGGAAGATTAGAGAAAAAGAGGTTAGTGTAATTTTCTTTATCATAATTTTAAGATCAATTTGGTTGTTAACCAAACCAATGCCAATAGCAGCTAAATTAGCGCTGTTACATCACAATAAATAAAGGAAAATTGAAAAACTGGTGTTATCCGAAAAATCGATTTACTCGTGATGAAAGCATTAGTTGGGCTTTAAAGAAAAGCGCTGAGAAGTCTAGAGCGCGCCGGCTTAAGATGCAATGGGGTTTTTTTTAAACAAATGGAATGGTTCAAAATGAGACCAGGATTTTTTAGTTGTACTCTTTAATATCAGTGTGTATAATACACACCATTAATAAATTAATTCATTCACTGCATGAATAGTAGAGAAATAATTAAAATCCTTGAGAAAGACGGCTGGCAATTAGTTGGTACAAAAGGAAGTCATAATCAATATAAACACCCAACTAAAAAAGGACGCGTTACAGTCCCGCATCCAAGCAGAGATTTCCCCAAGGGAACGTTAGCTAGTATTTTTAAACAAGCTGGAATAGATAAAAAAAATTATAATAAATAAACACAAGGAGCGGCAATGTTAAAAGAAAAAAGAACCTACATCGCAGTAATAAAAAAATCTAAATCCTCAAATTATGCCGTAATTTTCCCCGATTTTCCAACCTGCATAACAGCAGGCAAAACCTTAGAAGAAGCCCAAATGATGGCCGAAGAAGCCTTGCAATTCCACATCGACGGCATGATCGAAGACAGCGCCGAAATTCCAAATCCTTCAAGCTTTGATGCGGTAAAAGTGAAATATAGAAAAAAAGCCGAAATATTTTTAACAATCCCAGTAAAAACGCCATCGAAAGCGACGAGAATTAATATTACTGTTGATGAGAAATTTTTGAGAAGGTTGGATAAATATTTGGAGAATCATGATGAGAGTAGGAGCGCGTTTTTTGTGAGTGCGGCGAAGAAGATGATGAGTTGCTAGGTTTAATTGTAAAATTAGTTATTAATTATTATCCAAGTGTAATTTTTATGAAAATTTCTGTACTATGCATGGAATGTTTTAAAGAATTGGGACAACCAACATTTGAAATCACATGTAATTCCAGGGACAGTAATTCCAGGGACAGTATACTCTAATTCCAGGGACAGTATACTCAATTTACCTTAGGCCCTGGTTTTTTTAAACTAAAATTTCTACCAACTTCCTGTTCTAATTTTTTTATAAATTGCTTGTCGCCTATTGGTCTTCCTGTTTTGGTGCATTTTCTTATTGCATCGGTTTCTGCACTTTCTTGCAACAAAAATTCTTGCCACTCCTTACTACTAAAGTACCAGTCTTTTTTGGCTAATAATGGATCTGTCAAAATTTGACCTACATGATATTTGGCACTAGAAAACTTATAATCCCATGCTTGCCGGCACATTTTGGCTCTTACCGGATTTCTTTCAATATATCTTGCTGTTGCAATGTAATGTGATTCGCTTAGAGGGCAGGAAAAAAATCTTTCTTGAAATAAATGTCCCCTTACTTTCTGCTCAAAATTTATTTTTCTGGTGTAGAGTCTGTGAGTTTCTCCTATAGCTTTGCGCAGACTGCTTTCTGTCTTTGGAACAGCTAACAAATGAATGTGATTATCCATTAAACAATAAGCGTGAATTTCCAAACCTTCTTGTAAAGATAATTCTGATAATAATTTTATGTAATATTTTTTATCTTCGACTCCACGAAATATATTCATGGAGCGAACACCTCGTTGAGTTATATGGTGACCTATTCCAGGCACAACCACTCGCGCTATTCTTGCCATTTGATTTATTACGTAGTGATTATTAATAATTTTTTTCTTTATTTTATTTTTGATTATTTTTTTGTAAATAGAGAGGTTGGTGTTTGGGTGTAATTTTGAATTAAGTATACTGTCCCCGGAATTTATAGTATACTGTCCCCGGAATTCTGTCCCCGGAATTCCTGTCTTGAATTCCTGTCTTGAATTTAGTATACTGTCCCCGGAATTCCTGTCCCCGGAATTCGTATCTTGGGTTTTGTGCATTCGGATTCATTTGTTATTTAATTATGATTTGTAAAATGTGATAAAACTGGTAAAGAAAAAGCATAGCGATACCAGCGCAGAAAATTAAAAACATTTGTATTGTAAAAGAATTATTTGATTTATTGAAATAAGGACCTCTACCAAAGGCAATTAAAATAGAAGATAGAATGGGAAATTTTTTGTTCCACTTTTCAATTTTTTTCTCATCTAAATAAGAAGTTGCATATGCTTTCCACCATAATACAAGCCAAATAAAACCGGCAACTAATGGTAAAATTAAAAACCAAGCTATACACTCTAAAAAAATATAATCTCCACAACCTTCTGATTTTGGATCAATAAAAGATGCAACTGGCATAAGTGCAAAATCAATGATCAATAAAATCGAAAAAAATTTAAAAATTTTCCAAGCTATTTCTTTTTTCATTTTGAGAAGAATTTAGGTACTGGTACCTTGTTTGTAGGGATGTCGACAGTAATATTATATTTTGTTGGAGAATAAGCGTAACCAAAAGATACGCCGTATCCAGTTCCACCTTCATAAGTTTTAAGTAAATTATAAGATTCTTTATCTTTACCGCCAAAAGAAATTGTGGTTTGAACATTTTCACCTTGCGGTACTAAATTAGCATAAATCCCTCCGCCAATAACAGGAATTAAATTTCCCGCTCTTCCCATACCATCAGTTCCCATGCTTACGGAGGTAAATGTTGCATCTCCACTTACTCCCACGTGTAAAGCATAGTCTTTTCCATCTTTTGTTTTAATGTTATCTGTAAATGGAATTTTATATTTTCCAGCAAACAATATTGCATTATTCTCCGCCGCATTACTTCCAACTCTCTGTCCCACAAAAATATTATTCGCAGTTTGTTCATCTGACTGTCCAGTTGCAGCAGAAACAAATAGTGACGCAGCTGCTCCAGAAAGTCCAGCAAGTTGAACTGCAGTTTGTTTGCTCATTGAGCCATCTTCTACGGAAGATCTTAAGTTTGATCCGGTAATTTCTCCCATAACCCCTGAAGCCGCACCACTAGCACAATTTCCACCTTGTGCGGCACCACTAGCGCAACCAAGTGCGGCGTGAAGTGTAAGTTGTTCTGCTGTGTTTATTCTAGGAGCATTATAAACTATTGATCCATCAGCATTTCTTAAAATATTTCCATCAGCATCAGTTGCAACAGATCCATGCGCCGCATTTCCAATTTCTTTTGCCGCAGCATTTGCAACAGCACCAACCGCAATATTTAGTGCAAGATTACTTAAAGTATCCGAAGGCGATTCGCCATTAACTGCGGATTGCACTACAGTTGAAGTTGTATTTGAGATCGCCGATTCATAAAGAGAAACTTTAGCATTTTGTAAAACTTGTTCTGCTGTTCTCGCTCCGTCTACTGTATTTGCTGTATTGGCAGCTCTACTCATCTCAGCAATTCCGCTATATTCAGAAATTCCTGCAGTTACTCCGGCAGTTATTCCAGCGATTGCATAATTTCTTAAAGCATCATCACTGGTAGTATCTTTTAGAGTTGTTTTACCAACGTCATCAAGCGAACCTAAGAAATTTCCATCAGCATTCATTGAGGCATTGGTTGCAGAAACTGCGGCTGTTGCTGCAACAGTTGATGCAATCGTTGCTGCTCCGGCGCCAGCTCCAGTTGCAATTGCTCCTCCAGCAACGGCACCAGCTGCAACAGCACCTTCAGCACCAGCGGCGGCAGCTGCTGCTGCTCCTCCGGTGGCAATTACAGCAGCAACTGCGGCAACCGCAATAACAGCCGTCCCAGTTGAAGTAAGTCCCCTTGTCGTCTGATCCCAATTAATAGTTTGATTACTTAACGGATCATAAGTTGTCTTTGCCGGATCAAGAGAACTCAAATAAGAAAGTTTGGAATCATCAGCAAAAACCGAAACGTCACTTCCGCTTCCGGTATTTTTATATTGCGCAATGATTTGGTTTTCTGTGTTGAAGGTCGCGCTTCCAGTATTTCCGGCGGTGATTTCATTATTTACAACTTCAGAATTAATATGCCCGCTTGTTCCATCAGAAAAAGAATAAGTTCCTTTTGATTTATCAGTATGCGTTGACTCGGAACTATTGCTCGCAGCAAGCAAATAAATATTTCCGTTAGTTGCATTCACCGCAACATTCTGTTCGCCAACTAAATTTTCAGTTCCCGAAGTTACTTTAGCCGCCTGCAAAACTGCATCGCCTTCAACAGAAGTTATCGTTACATTTTTTCCGGCAGTGATTTCGAAGCTGGTGTTGATACTTGAAAATGCTGAGCCACCAATGCTTAAATAATTATTTGCAACTAAAGTAAAAATTAGAAAACAAATTAGAACTTGTTGTAGGTGATGATAAAAATAATCGTTTATGTAAATTTGATAGAGATTTGTTTTGTGCATTTATTGGTTTTATTGATGTTGAAATCGGTATTAGATTTTTGCACATTCTTGGATTTTTTGTTGAATTAGTTTTAAGGCTTGGTGTTTATTTTTTATGGTTGCATAAATAATTTTTTTCTCACCATTTTTTAAGATAAATTCAAAATTCTTAAACATATCATTTGTATATTCTAAAGAATGAATTTCAGAAAATTTTAATTTAATTTTAGTTTTATTAAATAAGTTAAAGATTAGTTCGTCATCCAAAAGTTCAAGTGACTTTACATAGTCTCTAGCTACAAAATATCCTATTAGTTGGCCGTATAAGCAAACTGTGAAAAATATTCCTGTTAGCCTTATATCTCTTAATAACATTCCACTAAACATTTCGAAAAACATAAAACCCTCTCCGGCGGAAATTGGTCTGATGATCATAAATAATAGCATTCCAATGAATAATGTGAGGCCCATTCCATACCTAGTGTTATAGGTTCTCCAATCTGCATAAAATTTCATATTATCTAAAGTTCGTTAAGTAATTTGATTGAGCATTAAAATGTGGGCTAATTAACCAAGTAGGGTTATTAGTTCTTGCAATATTTTTTGGTATATAATCATTATATGGAGTCTGATTTTGTGTATTAAAGAAATTGTAATTTGTAGTAGTCGCTGAAGTAGAAACGCCAGCGCCTAAACCCATCATTGCCGATATTGATTCAGCAGCAAAGCCAGACGCTCCGGTTGCGCTAATTGCTCCTCCAAACCCACCACCAACAGCGCCACCAATAGCTCCGGAAATTGCACCTTTAGTAGAGTTATTCATTATTTCTTGAATGCTTGCGTTTGGATTGGTTAGTATAGTTGTAAAATATCCTTCTAATGTACCTCCGGCTGCTCCTACTGCTGAACCCACAGCAATTCCTTTTGCAACTCCTTGAACACTACCAACCGCACCACTAGCAGCCCCAATAGTTCCGCCAACCACGGCAGCAACAGCAAGTTTTTTTGGATCTTTTTCACCTTCCATATAAGCTCCAGTAGCAGCTCCTGTTGCTCCAACAATTCCGCCAACAATAGTACCAACATGAAGTCCATTATTCTCTGCCGCATTACTTCCAACTCTTTGTCCCGTAAAAATATTATTTGCAGTTTGTTCATCCGATGCTCCACTTGCCGCAGAAACAAACAATGAGGCAGCTGCTCCAGAAAGTCCAGCAAGTTGAACTGCGGTTTGTTTATTCATTGAACCATTTTCTACGGAAGATCTTAAGTTTGATCCGGTAATTTCCCCCACAACTCCTGCTGCTGCACCACTCGCGCAATCTCCACCTTGTGCCGCACCGCTAGCGCAGCCTAAAGCGGCATGAAGTGTGAGTTGTTCTGTTGTGCTGATTTTAGGTGTTAAAGCATTACCAAATTTATCTGTTGGATGCGCCGCATTCCCAATCTCTTTTGCCGCAGCATTGCTCATTGCACCAACCGCGATATTAAGTGCAAGATTACTTAAAGTATCCGAAGGCGATTCGCCATTAACTGCGGATTGTACCACAGTTGAAGTTGTATTTGAGATCGCCGATTCATATAAAGAAACTTTAGCATTTTGTAAAACCTGCGTAGCTGTTCTTGTTCCGTCAACTGTATTTGCAGCATTTGCAGTTCTACTCATTTCAGTAATTCCGGCATATTCAGAAATTCCCGCAGTTACACCTGCTGTAATTCCGGCGATTGCATAATTTCTTAGAGCATCATCACTGGTAGTATCTTTTAAAGTTGTTTTACCAACATCATCAAGCGAGCCTAAGAAATTTCCATCGGCATTCATTGAAAATAATTCCTACTCAAAAAAAATATTATTAATCTGAATTAATAAAAGTAACAACACGCCAAAACATTCTATGACTAAAACTTCCAGAAAAGATGATCGTACTTTTTTATTTTGACCAACTTTCCAAATATACTTAAAATAAAATGAGAATATTTTTAATTTCTTATTCTCTATTTCTGAAATATCAGAAATGAAAAATGTTATATAATTTATTAGCCAAGATATGCTCCAAAAAAACCAAATAATAAAAATAAATATTAATGAAATCGCAATACAATTGATAGCGCCATAGCTACACATCATTTGTTTATTTTTGACTACATTAGTTAGAAATGGCAAAATGGGGTAAACTAAAAACAAGATTAATGAAAAAACTTTAAAAAGTTTTTTAAACTGTTCTTTTGTTATATTTATTTTCATAAGAAGGATTTTATTAAAAATCTTGATTTAATATTTGCTGTTTTTTTATTTATCTTCAAACGAGATATTTCCACTAATTGGAGGGGAAATCGCATAACCAAAGCTAATTCCGCCACCATAATTATTTTGGTTTGTTTTTATTGCGTCATAAGAAAAAATATTTCTAATGCCACTAGAAAGAGTTATGTCAGGAGTTTCTCCGCTAGGAATTGCAAATAAATAGAATCCTAATCCTAATTGAGGAATAACTATAGTAGAACTGCCAACCCCATCAGTTCCAAAACTTTTTTCTTTGAACGCAGCGCTTCCTTGAAGTCCGATATGAACATCATAATCTTTTCCATCTTTTGTTTTTATATTATCAGTACCAAATATTTTATATTTTCCAGCAAACAATATTGCATTATTCTCCGCTGCATTCCCACCAACTCTTTGTCCCGTAAAAATATTATTCGCAGTTTGTTCATCAGATGCTCCGCTTGCTGCAGAAACAAATAGTGACGCAGCTGCTCCGGAGAGGCCGGCTAGTTGAATCGCGGTTTGTTTGTTGATTGAGCCGTTTTCTACGGAGGATCTCATACTGGCACCGGTAATTTCTCCAACAACCCCAGCCGCTGCTCCACTTGCACAATCTCCACCTTGCGCCGCACCGCTAGCACAACCTAAAGCCGCGTGAAGTGTAAGTTGTTCTGCTGTGCTTATTCTAGGAGCATTATAAACTATTGATCCATCAGAATTTCTCAAAATATTTCCATCAGCATCAGTTGCAACAGATCCATGCGCCGCATTTCCAATTTCTTTTGCCGCAGCATTTGCAACAGCACCAACCGCAATATTTAGTGCAAGATTACTTAAAGTATCCGAAGGCGATTCGCCATTAACTGCGGATTGCACTACAGTTGAAGTTGTATTTGAGATCGCCGATTCATAAAGAGAAACTTTAGCATTTTGTAAAACCCGTTCCGCCGTTCTGGCTCCGTCTACTGTTCTGGTGGCGTTTGCAGCTCTACTCATTTCAGCAATTCCGGTATATTCAGAAATTCCGGCAGTTACACCTGCTGTAATTCCGGCGATTGCATAATTTCTTAGAGCATCATCACTGGTAGTATCTTTTAAAGTTGTTTTACCAACGTCATCAAGCGAACCTAAGAAATTTCCATCGGCATTCATGCTGGCGTTGGTTGCAGAAACTGCGGCGGTGATTATTGCGCTAAATGTAATAGTAAAATTAAGTTGACTAAATACTAAACTCAGAATCATTAAATGAATTAGCAGTTTTTCGCGGTGGAAAAAATAATTATGGTTTGCAAGGGTGGTATTTTTCATTTTTATGATTTCTGTTTTTGAATTGGGGAGATTTTTTTACTGATTAATTCGAAGGCTCGCTCTCTGTTTATGATTTCGGTTTTGATTAGTTTTTTTTCGCCGGTTTTTAAAGTGAATAAGAAATGTTTAAAACCGTCTTGAGACCATTCTATGGAGGAGATTTCGGAGTAATTTAATTGCAATGATTTTTCTTTAAGAATGCCGAAGAAGTTAATCAGCAAGAAATCACTTTCTATTTTGAGAAGTTTTACATTGTTTCTAGTGGCAAAAATTGACCAAGTTTGCCAAAGTAATGGAGGTAATAAAAAAGCCAATGAGACTGTCCAATTTTTAAAAAAAGCTCCGTAAATGAAACTTGGCAAATAGGATAAGCCTTTGTCCCACGTTGGATAAACTATATAACAGCCAATTATCCACAAAAACACAGAATAATATCTTGCTGAATAGCTGGTCTTAGTATATTTAAAAATCTTACTTTCGTTTATTGATTCTGAATTCATATTACTCCTTATTGATTAGGGTGACTATTGCTTATTCTGGGTGTTGGTAAAAGATCATACTTATTACCAATGACTCCTAGGAACATATCTATAGGAAGAGCAGTTTGTGCTCCAATGATTTGTCCAGCCAGTCCACTATTTGCCGGAGTAAAAGCTGCTCCAGTAAATCCCACTAATGCTCCACCTAGAGTACCTTCGAGACCATTATTTAAATATTGCATTCCTGTTGCATTAGGATTTGTTTGGTAAGTGTTTGGAATTGAGGAAAACAATCCTGAAGCAGCTCCAATACTTACGCCATTAACTAAGCTATGACTCCCATAAAAGAATCCTATTCCAGCGCTAATCAACCCAGTAGTCCCGGCGGACTTCAAAATTTGGTTTGTATCCCCACCCCCAACATAAGCACCCCAAGCACCGCCACTTGCACCAGCGATTCCATTTACTGTAGCACTCGCCATTTTTGCAGATAACATTCTTTCAACAATAGCCTTACCTCCTTGTGCTAACGCAGTTCCTTCTCCTAATGTTACAGCACCAAGCGCAATTCCTCCTGCTATCATTTCACCTTGATGTCTTGCTTGTTTATAATCCTGATATTCTGCATCAGTAATTTTACCTTCAAGCCAAGCCTTATCCATGCTTTCATCCATCATCTTGCCTTGTAAGTAATTATTTTGTGCGGCATTAGTTGCAATTCTTTGTCCAGAAAAAATACTGTTGGCAATTTCTTTATCATCTTGTCCAGTTATTGCTCCGGTAACAAGAGCTGAAGCTGCTCCGGTTAGACCTGATAACTGAGCTATTTGATCATTACTTAATCCTGAATTACCGATTGCTTCTGCTGTCATTTCTCCAACAACCCCCGCCGCCGCACCACTGGTACAATTCCCACCCTGCGCCGCACCGCTAGCGCATCCCAGCGCAGCGTGAAGTGTAAGTTGTTCTGCTGTGCTTATTTTAGGAGCATTATAAACTATTGATCCATCAGAATTTCTTAAAACATTTCCATTAGCATCAGTTGCAATAGATCCATGCGCCGCATTCCCAATCTCTTTCGCCGCAGCATTACTCACCGCACCAACTGCAATATTTAAAGCAAGATTACTTAAAGTATCCGAAGGCGATTCGCCATTAACTGCGGATTGCACTACAGTTGAAGTTGTATTTGAGATCGCCGATTCATAAAGAGAAACTTTAGCATTTTGTAAAACTTGTTCTGCTGTTCTCGCTCCGTCTACTGTATTTGCTGTATTGGCAGCTCTACTCATTTCAGTAATTCCGGCATATTCAGAAATTCCTGCAGTTACTCCGGCAGTGATTCCGGCGATTGCATAATTTCTCATGGCATCTTTACTTGTTGTATCTTTTAAAGTTGTTTTACCAACGTCATCAAGCGAACCTAAGAAATTTCCATCGGCATTCATGCTGGCATTGGTTGCAGAAACTGCGGCGGTGGCGGCAGCGGTGGTTATTATGGCTGCTGTACTTGCTGCAATTATTGTTCCACCAAGCGTTAAACTAGCTGCGGTAACTGTGGCTCCTGCTGCGGCGGTTGTTGCTCCGGCGGCTCCTGCAACTGCAACTCCTGCCGCACCGGCACTTGCAATGGTGGCCGCAACTGCCCCTACGGCAACAACAGCAGTCCCGGTTGAAGTAAGTCCCCTTGTAGTCTGATCCCAATTAATAGTTTGATTACTAACCGGATCATAAGTCGTCTTCGCCGGATCAAGCGAACTTAAATAAGAAAGTTTAGAATCATCAGCAAAAACCGAAACGTCACTTCCAGAGCCAGTATTTTTATATTGCGCGATGATTTGGTTTTCAGTGTTGAAGGTTGTGGAGCCAGTATTCCCGGCGGTGATTTTATTATTCACAACCTCAGAATTAATATGCCCCGTAGTTCCATCAGAGAAAGAATAAGTGCCTTTTGATTTATCAGTGTGTGTTGACTGCGAAGTGTTGCTTCCTGCGAGTAAATAAATATTTCCGTTAGTTGCATTCACCGCAACATTCTGTTCGCCAACTAAATTTTCAGTTCCCGAAGTTACTTTAGCCGCCTGCAAAACTGCATCGCCTTCAACAGAAGTTATGGTTACATTTTTTCCGGCAGTGATTTCAGAGCTTGTTACCGTGCCGCTGTTATTAACTCTTTCTTCAACTGCTTTGCTACGATCAGTTTTATTGTTAGCGTGCCAAGTAGCGCTGTTATTGGCAGTTGCGGCAGTGACTGAAACATCACCGGAATTTGAAGTGAGGGTGATGTTGCCTGTTGTGCTTTCTAGGTTTGATGATCTTACCGCAAGATTTTGATCGGAATTAATTGTTAAATCATTAGCAAAATTTAAATTGGAAGTAACGATGTTTTCTGTTGTGGCAGTAGAGCTGACGCGATCTTTATTATTTCCCCAAAGATTGTCGCCCTTATCTAAATTACCACCGGAAATGCCGTTCCATAATCCGCCATCAACAACTTGGAAAGCTTGTACTGTTTGAGAAATAATCGGCATTTGTTTCAAAATTCCTTTTTGTTCTTTTGAAACATTTGAGTAATGCGTTGTTGTGTCAATTGCATTAAAAATATTGGTTTCACCACCGGAAGCAATTGAGCCCGAACCTTGTGCGGCAAGGTTGGAAGCAATTATATTTGTATCATCACCGGAAGTTGTAGCAACATCGCCGGTGGCATTAATTTCGGAAGAAATATTGGTTTCGCTGCCGTCAATTGTGGTTGAAGATGTTTTAACAGTGAATCCTTTCTTACTCGAATGACTCTCCGAATATCTCGTATCAAGCGCACTCGCAATCGTCAAATCTTCCTTCGCCGTCAAAGTCACATCGCCACTGCCAACATTATTACTCGCGTCACCATCAATATCTTTCGTTGCAAGTTTCGATGCAATTAATGCAATTGACCCGTGAGCGTTATCAGAGCCAACCGCGTCAGTATTGCCAACGCCGGAAGTGATTGAAATATTTCCGTCATTGGTGGTGGTTAATTCTGATTCGACTTGGGTAACTGATTCGGATTTATTTAAATAAGATTTGCCACGGCCCGTTCTTCCTGCAGCAAAGCTGTAACTAGAATCTTGCGCTGAAGAAATCGTGATATCGTTTTTGGCTGCAAGAGTTAGGTTATCTGCGGAAGTAAGTTTGCTTCCTGTAATGTTAATATTGCCGCTCTCGCTTACTAACGCTAGGGGCGGTGGAGTTGTGCCGCTTGCGAGTAAATTAAGCGTTCTGCCGCTTGTGATGTTGGATTCGACGTTAGTGGTATTGTCAGTAATACTTTCCCAATGTTTCTTTTTACTGCCGCCTTCGGCGAAAGTTTTTTCGCGTAACTCTGCGGTTGTGACGTTGATATTACCGTTGGTTGCTTCAAGGTAAGAATCACCAACGGAACTTACATTAGAACCTTTTACATTAATATCATTAGCCGCAACCATTACTAAATTACTGTCTGATTCAATGCTTCCTTGCGAGATTAAAGTTGAAGTAATGTAGCGCGCGCTTGAGGCGAGGGCTTGGGATTCGGTGATTGAACTTCCATCAGAATTTGTTGAGCTGCCATTGATTGTGTAATTAACCAAGGCTTTGTTGTTGATGTCGTGACCAGCGGTTAAATAAACTAAATCACCACCTTTAATTGTAGCGCCGATATTGTTGATGTCGTGCCCGGCATCGAGAGAAACTATGTTTCCGGCTTCGATTCTGGTTTCGTTGCTGCTTTCCGTAGTGTGAACATTGTTAATATCATTTCCGGCTGACATCACCACATCATTTGCAGCTTTTATCGTATAGTTGGAATTGTTGATATTATTGATTGCGCTCATGAATATTGAGCCGCCGCTGTTGAAATAATTATTCGCCACGTTAATTGAATCGCTCGAAGTAATTTGAATATCGGACGCGGCATTGAAAGCCAGTCCGCTTCTTGTGCTTTCAGCGTCTCCCTTGGTTGAAGTTGCTGAAACTAAAGAGGGCAGTGGGGCGAGAGCTTGAACGGCGAAATTTTTGTCGTTGGCAATTGTAATAGTTTTATTCGCCGCAATTGTAAGCGTGCCGCCGGAATTAAGGACGCTGTTTTTGAAAGTGATATTGTTATCAGCAAGAATTGTTAAATCGCCGCCCGATTTTATTTTAGAAATTGCGCTAGTGCCGCCCGCAAGGCTGGTGAAAGGGCTGGAAGCATTTGTCAAACTTCCGACATTGAGAGTAACATTACCAGCGCTTACAATCGCGCCGCTATTTATCATGTTGGTCAGCGGCGAATCAATGGTGATGCTGTCTTTGCCATAAATTGTTGAAGAATTAGCAAGCGCATTGTCAGCTGATAATAATCTGTTTCGCGTTTCTTGGCTTAAATAAATTTTCGGCGCTAAAACTTGAATTCCGTCAATTGTTGTTAGTTCAAAAGTCACAATATCTTTTATTAAAGCTTTAACTTGATCTGCCGTTAATCCGTTAATTGCAACATCTTCGGCGTTGAGGCCGAGTCTTGTTAGTTCGGTTACGCTGTTATCCAAAAGGAAAGCAATTTGGTCATTGGAGTTGGTGATATTTTGGCTTAGAAAAATTGAGTCATTAGTTAGTTTTTTTATACTATCTAGAATTAAATGCGATTCGACGTAGGAGTCTCCGAGCATTCTTGTTGTTGTTCTTGTTTGGCGTTCGATGTCGCTGATGACTGCTCTGCCGTCTAGTCCTAGGGCGTTGAAGTAGTCAACGCTTCCGAAGAATTTTGTTGTGTCGGTGAATTGGCTGCGGTTTTCGATTAGCGGGGTTGTGGCAGCGGGATCGAGATTGATTTTGTAATTACCGGAAAAAACCGTATTTGCATCTGATGATTTGGCCTCGGTAACGGTTTTAGTAATTGCGCCTAAATTTAAATTTAAAATTCCGCTGTCTTTTAAGTTAAATATATCAACGCCGTTTACAATTGTTGTTAGATGGTCTGGTGAAGAGCCTGCGGTTACTCTGGTATTTTGCTCCATATTACCATTAATTAAATCGGAGCGATTAGTGCCTGATTTAGTAATAGTAATGCTGCCGCCTGATTTTATTGAAGGAGAAAAATTACTGTAATCACTGCTGCTTAATTTCGGAAAGCGGTAATTTTCATAATCGGCACGGTCATTGATGTTAGAAGCGCCGGTAGTATTATATATTTCCGTAAAATTATGCCCGGCAACATAAACTATTCTGCCAACCAAAGTATCAAGATCTTCATTTTTTAAATCATTACTAAATTCTATAGCCATGTTTGATTGGCTGGTAATATTCGATAAATCGTTAATAAGATTTTTAGTATAAAGATTAAGTCTGTTGCCGGCATTAATTTCCGCAGGTGTCGAATCACTATTTAAGCTATTTTGCGCAACATATATTTTACGCCAAGCACTACAAAAATTTCCTCCGCACCACCAATCTACCGAAACTTTCCAATCTGCGTTTGGTTCAGGATTTGTAGGGCTTGGCAAGATTATTCTTTTATTAACAACATCTTTTGCCCTCTTATTTTCTATAGTTTCAGCCCTGATAGTAAGATCGCCTTCAAGCGTTGAGGTTAAAGGACTAATCCAGGTTCCGGTTTCAATATTTCCTGAGACATTTTTTAATAATTTAAGTTTTTCTCCGGAATTATTTTTCTGAATCAACAAATTTCTTTCCGCATAAATCATTGCCAATTGATTAAGGAAGTTATTTGCAACATTAAATGTGGCATCTCTTCCGCTCCAAATCAGAGCCGAGGCATTATTATTAAAATCATTACTGACATTTGTCGTAATATCATTTCTTACCGAAATTTCGCCGCTATTGCTAAAATTTTTAACATTAAAAATTACGCTATTATTGGAAGTAACGGTCGCGGATTTCGTTGTTACGCCGGCGGCGTTGGTGATATTGTAATTATTAAAATTACCGTTGAGAGCATTGACGGTAAAATCACCGCTGCCGCCTTTGATTTGGCCGCCGGCATAATTGTTCACATTGCCGTTTGTAGCGGTAAGTGTGGTGTTTGTCGTGCCTTGAATCGTACCGTAATTTTCAATATTATTTGTTGCGGTAAAATCGATGTAGCTTCCGGCAATTAATTTTACATTGGAATTGCGTGCATCATTTACGTCCGTATAGCCGTTAGTAATATTGCCGCTTGTAGCATTGAGTTTGATATAAGTAGTCGCCGTAACATTTCCGCTATTGAGAATATTATCAGCGGTAATATCAATATGATCCGCAGTAATTTCGCCGCTAATTGTATAAAGCCCGGTTAAATCAAATATTATGGAAGCCGTTGCAATAAAAGAACCGCCGGCATTTGAAGTTGCATCACTAAAATTGGAAATTACTTTACCGGTAACAATTCCGCCGTCATTTTCTAAAAGCGCGGTTTTTAAAGTAATAATACCGTCTTTTGCAACAATTCCGGAAGTTAGGTCAGCCGAACTTACGCCAAGCGCCAATATCGGCTTGGTATTTTTATTAGTGATTTTAGTCGTTGCAGTAATATCAAGATTCTTAGCCGCAGAAATAAAAGAAGAAGAACTTTCATTTTTAAGAATATCGGCGTGAATTTCTATATCATCTTCCTTCGATTCAAGTGTGGATTGATTATCAAGAGTTCCGCTAGTAGTAATTTTTAATTTCTTAGTCGCAGAAATATCCGAGCGATTTGTAAGAGTTGCAAGATCAAGAGTAATTTTATTTTTCGATTGAACCAATAAAGAGTTATCAAGGCTTCGCGCCGTAATTGCAATATCATCATTTGCTAAGATTTGTCCCGAATTATCAATTGCCGCATTTCCGTTAATCGTAAGTTTAGCATTTGATATTAACAATCCGGAATTATTCAAAGAGCTGCTAAGATTCAAATCAAGATCGGTAAAAGAATAAATAATTGCAAGCGCATTATTACTTAAGTCAGCAGCATTAATAGAGAGATGATTTTCACCATAGATAAGTCCGCTATTGACCAAATTACCATTGTTTAGAAAATCCAAATTATAACCTTCGATTGATCCAAAATTTAAAACATTACTATTTTTAATTTTTAGATCATAGGCCAGCACCTTGCCTTTATTATTAAATTGCGCCGTCTCAATATTTACATGACTTCCCATGATTGAAGAAGATGAAGTAAGACTTTCGATTTTAGTTTGTGATTTAATATTTACCTCATTTACCGCTGAAACTTTTGCATAATAAACATCGCCGTTAGCATTAATATTTACGCTGTCTCCTGCTAATATTTCTGCCTCCATTTTTACACCGATACCTTCCTTGGTCGCAATCAAATAAATTTGCCCGGCTTGGATTTTTGCTAAAGCCGAAGCGTCAATGGCAAAAAGAGCCTCTGCTCCCTCTCCCCTTGATGGGCTTGGAGCGGAGCTCCAAGGATGGGGTGAGTGGTCGGTAATACTCTTGCTAGAATAATCATATCTACCTTCCCCGGTTTTTATTGTTATCGAATTATCATCACTACCATAAATCGAAGAAAGTAACTTAACCGAGGACGCAATAATATCCGCCGAACTAACCTTACTTAAATCAAGTCCCAAACCTTCAACCGTAATCAGCGGAATATAAATTCCGGGAAGTTGTTCTTTTAAATTAAATCCTGAACCTCCCGAAGCACTAAAATCAGAGCTTCCAGCCACCATCATCAAATGCGCCGTATTAATAAATCCACAACCATTACAAGTAAAACCATTCGGATTGGCTAAAATCAAATCGGCTTTAGACCCGGCAATTTCAACATATCCCAGCAACCTAGAAATATTCGTGGAAGTTACTTCGTTTAAAATTACGCGCGCGCTTCCTGATTCGGTAAGATTAGAATTAGCAGTAACCAAACCACCAATCGTTGTTGCAGTAAGATCAGAAGCCGAACCAGAAAAATTATTTATAATCTGGCCCGGAGCATTTACGTTGTAATCTGTATATCTATTGTGAGAAAGTCCGGAAGAATCAGGAGTCGCAATATTGATTTGGTCGATGCCGGAAGCAGTTTTGGTAACTTGAGTATTAGTAGTTCCGTCCGGTGTAATGGGCAGCTCGGAGGCAGTTGCTGAAGCAACAAAAATAAATTGCTCAAAGATAAGCGCAAAAACGGCAAAATGCGCGAGGAGATTTTTGACTAAGTGTGATGACTTTGAAAAAAACATTATTTTAAATTCTTCGTGGAGAAAAGTTCTTTAAATATTTCAGACAAAAAGGGTTAAGATAAGTGCTTAAGAATTTGAAGTAAGAGAATCGCTTTTTGATGATTGCTAAAAAACTTATACCAATTAGTGCTATGGAAAGCGCGTTA
Source organism: uncultured Rhizobium sp. (assembly GCA_964506725.1). Lineage (GTDB taxonomy): Bacteria > Pseudomonadota > Alphaproteobacteria > Rickettsiales > UBA1997 > UBA2645. The sequence goes on along the minus strand of CAZDLU010000022.1, from coordinate 4,244 downwards.
CTTTAGCAAAAGTTATTATTTTGTAAATAATTAATATGAAAAAAATAACTTTAAAACCACCAAATCGCTTTTAATCCTACTGAATTTGCGCGGTAGTTTATACGTTTTTCGAAAGTGTAATTTAAATCAAATGCCATTGCGGATTGTTGGTAAATTCTGGTGATGAGGCCACTTTTGAAACTTCCTTGAGACAAATTTGCCGAAGTAGAATCAAAGGTGCTGCTTTGGCCGACAAAATTGCTGGTGGTTTTTTGTTTGGCGGCGGCAAAATCATAACCATAAGAAGCAAAAATTGTGGGATCGATTTTTACGTCATTAAATTGAAAACTATTTTTTAAGGCAATTCCTCCGCGCGTTTCAAAAAAATTGGAGCTGGAAGTTTTTACATTTAAATTCAGAGTTCCGGCATTATTTTCTCTATAATTATCAATAACATTATGCGCTGCCGTAACCATAAAAGTCGGTGTTAGTACATAATCTTGCGGCAGTTTAAAATTTTTCCCCGCTTCCGAGCGAACAAGATAAGTTTGTCCAGAATATTGTGCCAGTGCAACTGAGCTCGCCACAGGAATGGCGCGGCTTGTATTATATTCATTCCATACAAAACCGGCTAAATTATTTATGTAAAATTTATCAAAATAATGTCCGCTGTAAAAATTTAATTGGTAAGAATTTATGGCGACTTTTTTCAATTGATTATGCGATTTCACATTTGAATTGGCATAACTTCCGGAAATTCCTAAAAATAAATTTTTTTCAATTTTGCGATCAAAGCCAAAAGCAATTCCGCGCAGATTCGCATTGTAACCGCTGGCAACTGAATTATTGCCTTGCGAAATATTTGAACCGAAAGCTTGCGACCAAATTGAATTTTTGTAATCAGGTTTTGTTGCAAAATTATTCGGATCAACATCAAATCTATGGAAAGGATTTTTTGGCTTGAGATCAGCACTGGCCTGCATTGCAGAAATATCAGAGGAATTACGAAGCGCAGTTAAGCGATTGGAAATTAAATCAAAAGAGGCGCTTGAATCATTAAAAATTACGCGATTGCTTGAATTGTCAACTTGCGGCATTGCTGAATCGAGAGCGGCATTTTTGGCGGAATCAGAAGCATCTCCGTAAATATAATTTTGCAATGCGTAAAGCGTGCCGCTGCTGGTATTGGCATTGGCAATAGCATTGTAAGCATCAGAGCCATTGCTGCTTGCGGCATTAAATGATGCTAAAGTTGCATTTAAAATTAAACTATTGCCTTCAAGTGAAGTGCTGAAAATATATCTTCCTGCTTTGTTATGGCCGCTGCCATCAACATCAATATTTGAATTGCTGATTGTATTTAGAGTTGATCCATCACCGGCCGTCATTAAAATATAGCGTGTTCCGGGGGTAACAGCGCCAACTGTAAGGGCAAGTTTGGTGTTTGAATCAAGAATTGCAACTCCGCTAACCGTTAAACTATCAAGTGAAGATGTGCTGTGAATCGTGGAAGACAAAGTGCTTCCTGAAGCGGTAGTGAAGCTTCCGTCTATGGTTTGTGAATATCCGCCGAAATTAATTTTTGAGGAAGATCCGATCATGGTAACATCGGAAGTTATGGTCGTAGCGTCAAGCAAATAAAGCTCTCCGGTGATGTTAACATTTGAGGCATCAATTGTATTAACGTGCGAGCCATCGCTATTACCGATTCTTAACTGCGAAGCGGAAAGCACGTTGATTGATTCAATTGGTGCGCCACTTCCATCGCCAACATCGGATAAAATTGTAACAGCGCCACTGGTGTTGATGATTCCTTCGAAAAGAATACCACCGGAGCCAATTACCCCACTGACATTTGCGCCATCATGTAAATTCAAAATTGAATTATTGGATAATGTGATATTACCATTAATTATTGATGATGAAGTTAAAGTAGCAGAACTTCCGATGTCAATTGAAGATGCATTGATGTCATATGTTGTTGTTAAAGTTGTGGAGCCCTCAAGTGTAAGGTTACCAAGATTAAAAGTTGATGTTCCGATTGCGGCATAGGTCGTGATGTCGGAACCTGAACTGATTTGCACCGTGCCATTGCCGGCGCTGTCGCCACGAATTGTTCCGGTTACGAAAGATCCGTTATTTAAAAATAAATTGCTGGTTGAGCCAATTACGGCCTCGCCATAAATTCCGACTGAAGAATTTAGGGTTGCGACAGCATCAGCGCCGCTAATGTTTACTTGCGAGGCGTGGATAGAATTATTAAAACTGGTATTGACACCGGAAGAGTTAATGTTAACTGCGGCAAGCCCATTAGTTAAACCAAGTGAAGCATTTATTACCCTGTTAGCACTAGGACTTAAAGTTACGGTTCCGTAATTAGTGCTGCTTCCATCGACCGTGCCGGTTAGTGCGCCATCGCCTACGATTAAACTTGCGCCGGAATGTAAAAAGATATTTACTGCGCGAATTGCTTTACTATTAGAACCGGAATCTAAAATGTTGCCATCAAAAATTTCGATAAGACCCAACGTATTTGGTTCGCTGCTGCCAAGATCGTTGCTGCTTCCTAAAGTAAGGTTGGCTTTAACATTGAATGTTCCGTCACCATAGCTTGCGCCATCAACATTTCCACTGAGCGTGCCGCCGGTGTAATCTAGGGTTTCATCGCTATTTAATGTAGTAGCAAAAGACGGAGAAAATTGTGTGCAGATGATAGCGAAAGCGATTAAGAATTTTGGAAATTTCATGAAGCAGGATATAATTTATTGTTTACTAATTTTCAGTATGACATCTAGTGATGACCTGTTTTAAAGAAAGTAATGATTAAAAAATCTGGTGAATATATTTTTGTTAAGAAAAGTAGCAAATAATTAAAAAATATTTTTCTTAAAAATTTTTCTCTGCTTCAAACTATAGAAATGAAAAAGCATAAAAATATTGCAATAATCGGTGGCGGGCCGAGTGGTTTAATGGCGGCGGAAATTATTGCAAGTGCCGGCTATCAAGTAACAATCTATGACGCAATGCCAAGCTTGGGCCGCAAATTTTTGCTGGCGGGCAGGGGAGGTTTAAACCTTACGCATAGCGAGCCTTTAGAAAAATTTATAGCGCGCTATTACGAAGCGGCGAATTGGCTTGAACCATCTATCAGAAATTTTGATCCGCAAAAATTGCGAAAGTGGTGCGAAGAATTAGGGCAAGAAACTTTTATCGGCACAAGTGGCAGAATTTTTCCGCGCAGTATGAAAGCCTCGCCGCTGCTTCGCTCTTGGCTTAAAAAGTTGGAAAACCTTGGTGTTAGTTTTTTTCCGCGTCATTTGTGGCAAGGTTTTGATGGTGAAAATTTAATATTTAGTAATGCTGAAAAAAAGATTGTTAAAATAAAATATGATGCAACTTTACTTGCACTCGGAGGTGCTTCATGGCCCCATTTGGGATCAGACGGCTCTTGGGCTAATGAGCTTGCAAAATATGGCGTAAAAATTTCCGAATTGCGTCCGTCTAATTGCGGCTTTGTAACCAAATGGTCAGATTATTTGGTAAATAATTTTGCCGGAACTCCACTAAAAGCCGTGGCGCTAAAACATAAAAATTTTTCTCATAAAGGAGAAATGATTATCACAAAACAAGGAATTGAAGGAAACGCGGTTTATGCATTGTCGGCTTATTTGCGTGAATCGATTCAAAAGGAGAGCAGGGCCATTTTACAAATAGATTTACGCCCCGAAATGTCACTTGCAGAATTAGCCAAAAAACTACAAAGTCGCGGCAAAAAATCACTAAGCACTTACTTAAGAAAGGCAGGATTTCCAAAGATAGTAGGCGCTTTATTAAATGAATTAATTCCCTCAGAAAAATTAGCAAAAGCCACGCCAGACTTACTTGCAGAATATTTAAAAAATCTTCCAATCACTCTCACTTCAACCACAAATATCAACCGCGCCATTTCTACCGCCGGAGGAATTATGCGAGAATCTGTGGATGAAAATTTTATGCTAAAAGCAAAGCCGGGAATTTTCGTGGCCGGAGAAATGTTAGACTGGGAAGCACCAACTGGAGGCTATCTTTTACAAGCCTGTTTCAGCACGGGAGTAATGGCCGCGAATGGAATATTGGATTTTATTCGCGCAAATAAATAGCAAATTGGAAAAAAAGAAAAAAAGGGCCAGGCTACTTTCAGGCAAAAGTAGCCTGGTCGGTGTTGTTGCACGGCTCTTTATTTAAAGAAACTCGGTCTAATTATCCTCCCCTTGAGGGAGGATCGA
>CAZDLU010000021.1:0-30405 GCA_964506725.1 uncultured Rhizobium sp. | reverse complement strand
AGATGGGAGTAAGAATCGGAGGAGAAAACAGCATCACATTTTTTTAATTATGCCTAAATATCTCTTAGGTTATGCAGCCTCTAGCTAAAAATTTAATTTTTTCTGAAAAAAATCCACAAATGCTTTGATTTTAGGGGATAAATATTTTCCGGCAGGATAGACTACATAAAATTGTGTCTCGTTAGTAATTTCATAATCTGCTAATAATTCAATCAATTTACCTTCCGCTAGCTCTATTTCTATGTCGCGCATGGATTTTAGGGTTATTCCAATTCCAGCCAATACTAATTCTTTTATGATTTCACCATTGTCGCATTTAATGTTGCCATTTATATCCTTTAATTCAACGGTCTTTCCATCAGTTTTATTTTCAAATTTCCAGATAGAATTCTCACCAAAAATTAAACAATTATGCTTCAGTAAATCCTGAGGTGTTTTAGGTTTTCCGTGTTTTTTAATATAATCTGGTGCAGCGCAAACTACTTTGCGATTAGTCATTAATTTTTGTACTTCTAAGCTTTCTTCATGAGGAATTTGAATTCTAATCTGTAGATCCCTGCCTTCTTCAATTATATTTACTGGATTTTCTGTTAAAGAAATATCGAGTTGTAAATTCGGATATTGTTCCAAAAATTCCTCAAGATAAGGTACTATGTGATACCTACTAAAATAAGGCGGAATAACAATTTTTAATATGCCTTTTATTTCTTTATAAGAATCAAGAAAACCATCTAAATCTTCAACCTTGTTCATTATTAAAATGCAATAATCAAAAAATCTTTTGCCATCACTAGTAAGATTCACCTCTCTAGTTGTGCGCGCTAAAAGATTAATGCTCAATGCTTTTTCAAGATTATTGATTCTAGTTGTGACAGCTGTTTTGGAAATTCCAAGAGCTTTTGCCGCCTTAGAAAAACTTTTCAGTCGTGCTATGTGAGTGAAAGTTTCTATGTCTTTTAGGTCGTATCTCATATTAATTTTTATTTATCTTTCTACTGATATCTTATCTTTTTTTGACAGATTTTTGTAGGCTGCATATGAAAGAGCTGTTAACATCAGACCCACAGAAGCTAGTTCTTCATCTGATAGTGATTCATCATATCCCATACGGCGGTTAGTTTTCTTTACATTGTCGTGAAAGAATTCAACATCTTTAAAATGTTCGTAGACTTCAGCAAGTTCTTTTCCTAAAGGTTCTCCTTTGCGATTTTGAAATTGATTATAATATTTTATAACTTCATCTTCAAATCCTAACATCATAAGACCAAAAGCAGCTTCTGAATGTCTTTTTGTATTGCCCGTTCCGCCTTTACCATAGCTTATAATTGCTCCTTCTGCTATTTTATCAAATTCTGTTGAATTTCTTGCATTGATAGAACGCGGACAGCCATAAGTTGATAACACCCCAATTAAATCATCACCAAATATTCTTCTAGTATTAGCCATAACATTTAAAAAATATGCAGGATTATATTCTTCTGATCCGGTGTTGCCACCGCCCGTTATTCTCATCACAACATAATCTTCATTCTGAGCAATCATAGTCCAGTGGCTATTCGTGACAGCAATTTCTCCAGTTGAGCCGAATCTATCAAGCAATTTTTTTAGTTTATCACTTTTTTTAAAAACAGCATTTATTGATACTCCTGTGGAAACAGTAGTTTTGCTGGTTAAAGGTTGTTGTAATTGAAAAAAATCTTCTACTTTATTTGTTAGATTTCTTAGTGATGAGCTGCTTTGAAATCTAACATTTGAATCCTTATCAAAAACATAATCAACTTTATATCCACCAGTAAAATGTAACTTATTCGTATAGAAATAATGACCTTCCTTATTAACTATACCAGCAATTTCAGCATTTCCTTCGGCATTTTTTGTTAGCAAGATTCGATCAATTTCCTCTCCTTCCATCCAGGATGCGCCATGACCTAATGCTATGTCTTGGTTAATTTCATGAGTATTGAATTCTAAATGTGTATCTCCTGGATAAGACCAGGCTCTATCTATTTCATCGCTTCCGAATAAAGATTCTATCTCATCAGCTTTTAATTCTTTTGCCTCTATTCCGACCTTTTTATATTCTTCATTTTCCGCTCTAACTTCATTACTATTATTTTCTGTAAATGTTACATGGATGGAGGAAGGATCTATTCTTGATCTATCAATATCACCAGTTATTTTTACTCCAGTTTCTTTCTCTAGTGCACTTAATATCTCTTGTGAAAGTAGTGACTCTAGCCTGTTTATATCGTGTTCTGTTATCTCTTTATTACGCTTTTTATATTCTTGCTTTAACCAATTTAATTCATTGTAAAAATAAATTTTTAATTTTCTTATATCTAAAGTAGGTTTAACATCAACCTTGATAAAATCAGGATCAAGCGCTTCTTCAGGATCTACTCCAAACAAATTTCTCTTTAAAATCAATCCAAATAAGGCATGTCCTGTTAATCTTGAGTCAGCATTAAGAGCATTGCCATGTCTGGCATGGGATTGTTTGGCTGCATGATTGACATTGGATTCTTTATAATCTCGGGTGATATATAAAATTTCATCTAATTTTTCTCTTACTCCTGCTATAATACTGGCAAGTACTACTTGGTCTTCAGCAGCCGGACCGCCTACACAAAGCATTGAATTAGCTCCCTTATTTGCCTCATATAGCTTTCTATATTTAGGAAAGTCACGAATATCAGAAACTCTTACTTGAATTGATTTTGATTCGTTAGAAGAGCGTGCCGGTTGAGAGAATATCTTTTCCTCAAAGAAAGTGCCATCTCCACTTCTAGCTGTTCCATATTTTGTCAAAGCATCAAATCCAATTTCTATAGTTTTCGGATCGGAGGTAAACATGCCTTTCATCCCAGCTCCTCGCTTTGTGGAATCTATATGAGGAGTTACAAATTCTTCAACGCTCGGAAGATCATGCTTACCAAATAAGCGTGAAAATGCTAAAGGCTGGATAAATTTTCTCGGAGATGCTAACGCTTTGGAGGCAGTATTGATTAATCTTCGCACATTTTTGCTTATTAAAGGATGTGGGATTAGTAGATTTGTGTTTTAAGTAGAATACTATTTTCCAAAAAAAACAACAATATCACTTATTTCGATGATTCTTTCATAAAATTAGTATTAGAAGATTATGATTTTGTATTATTATGATACAAGGTTTGATATTAATCATTAATTTGTTCTATTAATTAGAAAACTAAATTTCTATTTTTAGAATAATCTTAAATTAAAATTTTTTCTAAAAATAACTTAATTAAATGTCTTCTGTGAATAGATTAAGGAACGAGCAAAAATCTTCTTTGCACAATGTTTCACGCGCGATACTGACTATTATAAAAAGTCATAAAGCTAGTCAAATTTTTCCAAAATTGACATCCTATAGTAATCATTGCTACGCATTGGACTCCATAATCTCCTTATGCGATTCTATAAAAAAAGACATCCAAACACTAAGAAAATATGAGTTAAGAACGCTGGAATATTTAAAATCTTTAGATGAATGCCAGAATCGTGTTGAAGAAGTAAGATCCCAGGCTGTTAATATGATGATGGAAAGGGATTTGCTAGGGAAGAAAAGAGTTAAGAACAAATACGAATATTGACAATATTCGAATTCACAAGAACCACCATCCGCGCTATACGTGTTGTGCCGCACTTCTAGACAGCGTAAGCTGTCTAGAAGTTTTTTTGTGTTTACTTCTTATCAATTAAGTTTTGCAGCGCTATTTTTGCCACTTCTTTTTGAGCTTCTTTTTTTGATTTGCCTTCGGCTTGAAATTCTAGGTTTTTGTAATTGATTCTGACGTTGGCGATGAAGGTAGGAGAATGGTCAGAGCCGCCGGTTTTAGTGATGGTGTAGTTTGGTAATTCGTGTGAGGCGGATTGTACTATTTCTTGTAATTCGGAAACCGGATCTTTCGGAGCTTCTATGTTTTTTTCTAATAAATCTTGCCAAAAATTAAGTATAAATTCTTTAGCCTTATCATAATTTGAATCAAGATAGATTGCGCCAATTAAGGCTTCGAGAGCATTTTCCAAATTTCTTTTGTTGGTTTTACCACCCAAATTTTTTTCACCGCGGCTTATTTGCAAACAATTTTCTAAGCCGATTTTTAGCGCAAGTTGTGATAAGGTTTCGCCGGAAACCAAAGAGGCTTGACGTCTAGAGAGATGGCCTTCATCCTCGGTTTTATATTTTGCCATTAAAAAATCGGCGATTACTAAAGACAAAACTTTATCGCCTAAAAATTCTAATCTTTGATAGTTTAATTTCGTTTTGCTTTCTTTAGAAAAACTTGGGTGCGTCATGGCTTCTTTTAACAATTCAATATTGTTAAAGTTGTAAGAAATTCTGCTGCAAAGTTCGCTAAATTTTTCTGTCATTTTACTTGGTGAAGAATGCGATTAAACCTAATGGATGTAGGCCAGTTCCAGAATTGCCAGGTTGGTTTTTCGTTGGAAAAGAAAATTATTGAAGCGCGCCCGACCAAATTTTCTTCGGGAATATAACCCAGCTCGGTTAAAAAACGGCTATCTTGTGAATTATCACGATTGTCGCCCATTACGAAATAGTGATGCGGCGGCACTTCGTAAATTCCGGTATTATCTTGCGGCATGCCGGATTTCTCATCAAGAATTTTTATAATTTTTCCGTTGGGCAGAGTTTCCTCAAACATTGGTATTCTTGATTCTATGCCGGAATCGCTATCGATGAAATTACCGTCTTTTTCTTTTTTTATTGGCTCGTAATTTATATAAACTGTGCCATTGCTGACTTGGATTTTGTCGCCCGGAAGTCCGATAATTCTTTTTACGTAATTAATGCTTGTATCTTGCGGAGTGCGGAAAACAGCGATATCGCCGCGCGTTGGTTCCTGTTTAAAAACGCGACCTTCGAAATAATTAAATTTAAAACCAAAAGGAAAAGAATAGCGGCTATAGCCGTAAGAATATTTGGAAACAAAAATGTAATCGCCGATGAGTAAATTTGGTTTCATCGAGCTTGATGGAATATGGAACGGTTCAAAAAGAAAAGATCTTACAATGCCGGCACAGACCAGCGCTACGAGCAATGTGGTGATAAATTCATATTTGTGTTTTTTTTGTGTTGCTGACATTTAGAGTCTGAAAGGATATACCACTGCTTTACCCACGAAAATCACGGTATCTAAGCCAACAGTAAGCGGAGTGATGGCGGCTTTGCCAATATCGGTAGCAAAATTTGAATCTTCGTTATAATAAATCGGAATTACGAAAGATTTATCAGCACGTGCTAATTGTGCCGTTACATAGCGCGCGGCATAACGTCGCCCACTAACTTGCATTTCTATTGAAATATTGTCATCGCCGTCAGGTCTAATGCCCATGCTGGTTAATGTTCCCATATCTTCAACCGGTAATAAGTTAAACGGTCCGGTCATGGTAATTTTGCCGTCAAGATTATTATCGTTATCAAGGCGCAGCGTGGTTTTTTTTGGATCAATCGTTAAAACCTGACTTTGTTTTAAAAGCAAAACGCGATTCAACAATCCCGAATTATCAGTGAGGATATAGTGATATTGCTGGCCCACAAGTACAACATAGCGGCCATTTTCGCCAACTAAAACGCTATTGATGCGATCTTCATATTTGCGCTCGCCCCATAAATAACGCGTAATGCAAGAGGTTGTAAGAAAGAGTAAAATGGCGATGTAAAAAATTTTTTTAAGCATGTGTTACTTTAGGTTAGATAAAACTTGTTTTCTAACCTCATTTAATTCGGAGTCATCCATTGCTACAAGCCCATTCCGAGTCAAATAGCCGTAAGATCCGATAGTTTCTTTATTCACTAATTCTTCAATAAATTCTTTAATATTCGGAACTAAATTAAGATGTTGTTTTTTGAAGTAAACAAAAAGCGGACGCGATAGCGGATATTTCTTGGAAATAATAGTTTTTGAATTTGGTAAAACCTTGTCAATACTGGTTGCTTGAATGGTTTTTGGATTGGCGATAAGGAAATCATAACCGATTATACCAAAAGCATGTTTGTGGGCTTTTAAATTTTGTACAATAGAATTATCATTTTCTCCTAGCTCAACAAAAGCCCCGTCAGTTCTAAGCTCGTGGCAATATTTTTTGCGCAAACCATCATCAGAATAGGCTTTAACGAAACCTTCATTTCTAAAGCACAATTCATCCATTACCAGCATATCGATGAAAACATCTCTAGTGCCGGAAGTAAGTGGCGGACCGAAAATTACGATGTTGGTTTTTGGCAAAGAGGAATCTATTTGATTCCAGGTTTTATAAGGGTTGGCAATAAGTTGGTTGGTTTTTTTATCATAGATTTTTTTTGCTAAGGCCAGAAAAATTTGTTCTTTACTTAAGTTAACTTTTTTGGATTCGGTAGAATTGGCAAAGACAATGCCGTCATAGCCGATTTTGATTTCAACGATTTCGTTGACGCCATGTTTTTGGCAAAGTGCCTTTTGGTCTTCGTCAATTGCGCGCGAAGCGTTGACGAAGTCCGGATATTTTTCGCCCAATCCGGCACAAAAAATTTTAAAACCGGCTGTTGTGCCATTTGATTCAACAAGCGGAACGGATACTTTGCGACCTTGCAATTCCTGGCTGCTTGCGAATTCTTCAGAAACCGCAGCCATTAAAGGCGAAATTGTCGAAGAGCCAACTATATAGATATATGAACGCTTTTCAGGCTTCTTATGGAAGAAGTTGAAAGCAAGACAATTTGTAGTTGCTAGAGATAGTAAGGCAAAGAGAGCTATTTTTTTCATAATGTTATTATCCAAAGAACCAACCGGTAATAATATAATTTAAAAGTAAAATTGTAATTGATGCTGCAACTACAGCATTTGTAGTAGCAATACCAACACCTTCTGCGCCGCGATTTGAATTATAGCCGAAATAACAACCCATGATTGCAATTATAAAGCCGAAGAATCCGGCTTTAGTAAAGCCGGAAACCACATCGATTCTTTCTAAAAATTTGAAAGTGTTGGAAATATAAGGCCCGGGAGAAAAGCCCAAAGAGTGAACGCTTACCAAATAGCCGCCCATAACACCGATAATATCAGCGATTAATACAAGTAGTGGCAGCATCAATACTCCGGCGATCACGCGGGGCGCGATCAAGTATTTGAAAGGATTGGTAGATAATGTGCGCAAAGCATCAATTTGTTCGGTAACTTTCATGGTGCCGATTTCGGCAGCCATTGAAGCGCCAACGCGCCCTGCAACCATAAGGCCGGCAAGCACCGGACCAAGTTCGCGCGTAATTGATAAAACCACCACTGTAGCAATCGTGCTTTCAGCATTAAAACGCGAAAATCCGGAATAGCTTTGTAAGGCTAATACTGCGCCGGAGAAGATGGCTGTAAGGCCGACCACGGGTAGAGAAAAATAACCGATTTGTAAGAATTGGCGCAAAATTAAACGCGGATAAAATGGCGGCGTGAAGCAATGCATTACGGCAGTGCCCATGAAAATAGTGATTTCGCCGAGTTTGGCCACATTTAGTAATGTGAAATGACCGATTTTTTGTAGAGTGTTTAGGAGTTTTGTTAGCATTTTTTTATGTTGACTTAGGTAGAACAAAAAAGCAATAATTTTGGGTGTTTTTTTAAATCCGGTTTTTGATGTTAAATCCAAAATGAAAAACTTAAAACAAAAACTTCCAATTATACTATTGCTGACCCTGTTTACACTAGGTCAGAGCTTTGTGCTGTTGCATAGTTTTTCACACCAAAAATATTTTTCAATTGCTAAAGAAAAGCAAAGTTTTTTCCAAAAAATAATTTTTAACCACGGTGATGAAAAGCTTGTAAGACCCCATCATGACTGCATTCTCTTGTCATTTGCTAATTTAGTTAATCAAATTCTGACAGCGGATTTCTCCTTAATTTTTGCAAGTTTTTATTTAATTTTTGCCCGAAGATATTTTGATTCACTCAAGCTTTCCTTTTTACTCTCATCTAGTTTTGCCCGCGCTCCTCCTCGTTTTTCATAGTTAGTTCTATATTTCCTTAAATTATTATTTTTAAACTATGAAAAAATTTTTACTATTTTTTGCTATTGCTTTTACTCCTTTATTTACAAGGGCCGAGGTCGTTAAACAAAAATTCGACAAAAAAAATTCTAAGACACTAATCTATGAAATTACTGCCGAAAAACTTGATAATTCGCGCAATAATCTTTCGGCAAAAACCGGCCAAAGTTCTTATGCTTTTACTTCGGAAAATATTAATAATTTGCCGCAAGCGCAAACTACATCGTTGAACCAAGTGTTGTTGCGCGCTCCCGGTGTTACGCAAAATTCTTTCGGACAAATTCATATTCGCGGCGATCACTCGAATGTGCAATACCGAATCAATGATGTCATGATTCCGCAAGGCATTAGCGGTTTTGGGCAAAGCTTTGATACGCATTTTGCGGAATCGGTAAATTTGCTGCGCGGGGCATTGCCTTCGCAGTATGGCTATCAAACTGCCGGCGTGGTTGATATTAAAACTAAAGGCGGAAAATTTGCCAAAGGCGGCAGGTCGGAAATTACAACCGGCAGCAATGAAACTTTGGGTTTTAATCAACAAATAAGCGGCTTCAAGGATAATCTGAATTATTATATTAGCGCTACTTATTTGCAAAATAATCGTGGCATTGAATCTCCGACTTCGTATAAAAATTCTATACATAATGAAACCAGGCAGGACAAGCTTTTTGGCTATTTTTCTTATTTGCTTGATGCGCAAAAAAGATTGAGTGTAATTGTGGCAAATTCGGATAATTATTTTCAAGTTCCAAATAACCCGAATCAGGCGGCGCTTTATGATTTAAGCGGTGCAAGCGCGGTTCCGTCTTCGCAATTAAATCAAAAACAAAAAGAGTCGAATAGTTATGCGGTTGTGGCGTTGCAAGGCGTGACGGACTTAGATGTTGATTACCAAATTTCGTTTTTTTCGCGCCTAAGTAAAAATATTTTTAGATCGGATTATGTCGGAGATTTAATTTATAGCGGTATAGCTTCCGACATAGACAGATCAAGCATCGCCAATGGTTTGCAGGGTGATTTTGGTTTTAAATTAAATGAAAAAAATACTTTGCGTTATGGTTTTTTTGCCTCAGATCAGCGTGTAAAAAGCCAAAAAAATAGTGCTACTTTTCCGCTTGATGGTAGTGGCGATCCAATAGCTACACCGATTCGCATTGCAGATGGTGCCAAAAGCAATACGCAACTTTATGGAATTTATTTACAAAATGAATATAAGCCGATTGCGAAATTAACGCTAAATTATGGTGCGCGTTTTGATGCGATGCAGTCATATAGCAACGAGTCGCAGCTTAGTCCGCGCTTTGGTGCAACTTATGAATTTTCTAAGGCAACGAAAATTCACGGCGGCTATTCGCGCTATTTTACCACGCCAAAAACCGAGCTTTTGTCGAATGCTTCAATTGCGAAATATTCGGATACGACGGCAGCCTCTGAAAGCTTGCAAAACGGCAAGGTGCGGGCAGAGCGCAGTAATTATTACGACATCGGAATTTCGCATAAATTAAATTCTTACATTAATTTAGGTTTAGATTCTTATTATAAAGAAAGTAAAAATTTGCTCGATGAAGGACAGTTTGGTAACGCTCTGATCTACAGCCCGTTCAATTACGCGCGGGGCAAAGCTTACGGAATTGAATTTAGCGCTGATTATAAAAAAGAAAACTTTTCGGCATTTTTTAATTTCGCGGCGCAAAAAGCTAAAGCTAAAAATATTATTTCTTCGGAGTATTTAATTGAGGCCGATGACCTTGCGGCGGCCACAAACCACTACATCCACCTTGATCACGATCAATCTTATAATTCTTCGTTTGGCGCAAATTATTTATTTCATGGTACGAATTATGGTGTTGATGCTTTCTACGGTTCAGGCCTGCGCCGTGGGCCGGCTAACTCCGAGCGCATGCCTTCTTACATCCAAACCAATTTAAGTTTAGCGCGCGACATTAATTTACCCGGCCTAAATAAAACCAATTTCCGCCTTGCAGTTTTAAATATTTTCGACAATGTTTATCAATTGCACGATGGCTCGGGAGTGGGCGTCCAAGCCTCTCAATACGGGCCGCGGCGTAGTTTGTATTTGGTCGTAAGTAAACAATTTTAATAAGAAAGGGGTCAGACCCCTTTCTCTTCCTCAAGGGGGAGGGGTCTTGTTTAACTCTAAGGAAAATTTATGGAACTAATAAACACATTAAAACTTGGTGGAAGCCTGATTTACCCGCTTTCAGCGCTTTCCATTTTAGCGATTGCTTTGATTATTGATAAGATTTTGCTTTATAGAAATAAAGTCAATTTGCCGAAGAAAATTTTTGATTTAATTGAAACTTATGATTTTAAGTGGAATGAGTTTGAAGTAGAATTGTCAAGGCTTCATGATGGTAATTTTTACAAAGGCTTTTTTAAAATTATTTTGGAAAATAAAAAAAATCCGACTTGGTGGATTGAGTCAAGAGCACAGGATGAGGCTAAAATTATTGAGAGAAATTTAAACCGAGGTTTGTGGATTTTGGAAACAATTGTGACTGTGGCACCTTTGCTGGGGCTGCTTGGGACAATTTTTGGCATGATGAGTTCGTTTAAAATTATTGGTGCGGAAGGCTTGGTGAATCCGGCGGGAGTTACGGGAGGAGTGGCGGAATCATTGATCGCAACGGCTTTCGGTTTAGGAATTGCGATATTTTCGCTTTTTGCTTTTAACTATTTTTCCAGAAAAAATAATCAAGTGTTAGATGAACTAGAGCGGCTTGGGACGCGGGTTATTGACCATATTAAATTAGATAAATCCCCCTACCCCCCTTCTAAGGGGGAAGACGTGCTAACGCAACGTCCGAGTACCCAGAACTAACATCGAGTTATGAAAATTAAACGCGAAAGAAAAAATAAAACAGGGCGAATCGAAATCATTCCTATGATTGACGTGATGTTTTTTTTGCTTGCGACTTTTATGTTGGCGTCGCTTGCGATGCAGAAGGTGAGCAGCTTGCCGGTTAATTTGGAGCAAGGTCAGGGTGATGCGGCATCAATTGAAAAGGAAATAATTTTAGCGATAAAGCAAGATGGGGAGATTTTTTTAAATGATAAAAAAATTGCGATGGATTCAATTGTAGCAAGCCTTCGTCCGCTGCTTAGTGAAAAAAATGATAAGGTGATAATTATGGCCGATAAAAATTCGCTACATGGTATGGTTTCGCAAGCCATGATACAAGCGCGCGCGGCGGGGGCTAAGCATTTTTCAATAATTACTAAAAATTAATGGATTATCCCAAAATCAGTTTTGCAATTGCTATTTCTATCTGGTTTTTAGCACTATTTTTTTCTACAGATTTTTTCTTGCAAAAACCGCGTGAGACCTTGGTATCACTAGAAATTTCAGCAAGTGATTTTGGCGCTGAAAATCATGAAATTCATAAAACTTCAAAGCAAAAAGGTTTCGGAGAAAAGAAACATGATTTGGCAAATGATGGTGCAAAAAATCTAATCCCACTTTACCAACCCCTTCCGGCAATTCCAAATGAATTGCGCGATGAAGCCTTTATTAGTAAGGCTTCTGCGCGTTTTTATATTGCAAAAGACGGCACAATTTCCAAAGTAATTTTAATGCAACCTTGCGCAAATCCTCAATTAAATCACCTTTTGTTAAAAAGCTTGCAGAAGTGGAAATTTAGCGCTAGTGATGAAGAAAGAGTCCAGGATATTTCGGTTAATTTTGAGGTAAAATAAGCCTCAATTTATAGTTATTTGTGAGATATAATTATAGTCACCATACGAGCCACACTCATAGTCACCCTGAGCCTGTCGAAGGGTGATTGATGCATTAAAAAGCCCTAGAATCACCCTTCGACAGGCTCAGGGTGACTATGAGTGTGGCTCATAATGACTATAGGATATCGCTCATGTTACTACAGGATATAGCTCACCATAACTATTGAGTATGGAAAAATTTAAAATAAATATATGAAAAAAATTCTGTTTTTTCTATCGCTATTTTTTATTGCAACAAATGCCCATGCGCGCATGACTATCATGGCCTGCGAACCGGAATGGGCAGCGATGGCGCGAGAAATTGTAAAGGATAAAGCCGATGTGGTTTCGGCAACGCGCGCCGTACAAAATCCTTATTTGGAAGTGCCGCGGAATTTGGCACAAATTAAAATGGTGGTGAAAGCAAATATGGTTATATGTACGGGCGGAGGCCTTGAGGATAAATGGTTGCCTGACCTTTTGAAACGTTCGAGTAATTTGGATATTCGGTCTAAAAAAGCGGTGTTATTTGCTTCAGATTATTTAGCCGTGAAATTAAATATAGTCGATAAAGACAAGCGCAGCATGGCTCGACCACATTTAAATCCTTATAATATTTTAAAAGTTGCAGAAGAATTTAACAAAAGAATGCAAGCTCTCGATCCTCTTAACCAAAGGTTTTATCAAAGTTCTTTCGAAGATTTTTGCAAACGTTTTAGCAATGAAATTACGCGTTTGGAAAAAAGTGCTAAAGCGCTTGCGGGCATGAAAATCATCGTGTTAAACGATAGTTGGGCTTATCTGGTTGATTGGTTAAAATTAAATGTCGTGCTTAATGTCGAAAAAGAAAAAAACGGTCGTAAAACTAATTCTTTTTTAACAAGAGAATTAGCAAAAAAAGCTAATGACGATGGCGCTCAAGCCATAATCTACGCGGATTTTCAAGTAAAAGATGATTTATATGCCATAAGCAAAGAAGGCAATATCCGCGTGATTTTCTTGCCGTATACTGCCGGCGGAATGGTTAATACTTATGATTTGTTTAAAGTTTTTGACTCAACTCTAGAGCGCTTGACTATTGATTGCTCGAAGGTTTCGTGTACTTCAATTCATAATTCAACGTCATGGGGTGAATATATTGATTATGATAAGACGATAAGTAAGCAAACTTACTAGAGTATGTCTTAGCTAACGGTGGCTAAAACCTAATCAATCTGAAACCGATTATGTTTTAAGGCGGGCTCTAAAATCTGCTTGAATAAAATTTGATATTTAAATTTACAATATTATTTCTTGCTGCGCTTTTATAACTTTTATCTGAGTGTCATATGTCTATTAATATTTCTAATTTAACTGAAGATGCAGGTATTGAAATTGATGATGCATTGTTTGAAGAAGCCAAGAGAGTAGTCGCGCAACTTGGAGATCTTGAATTAAGAAGAGAAAGCGATGTTTACTTTATTCATCACAACACTTACGGGCACAATGTTAAATTAACTAAGTCACGCACACTAGAGCTTGCTTTGTTTGATGAAGCACAAATTACTAATCTTAAAAATGAAATAGGCGTTGATGCATCTTGGGATTCAGCTATCAGTATTGTCGCCGGTGTAAGGAAAGAAGATTTTATTCTTATAGATAACGATTTACCTATGCTGAATTCAGTAGTGGGGGGGGGTATTGTTGGACCTTCTGTTCCCTCTTATAATCCGGCATTAAAAGTACTTAAACATAAATTACCTACTCATGATGAAGAGGCTGTTCAATCAAAAAAAGCCAGGTCAAATTTAGAAGAAACAAGAGGGCGGACTTCGGTTAAAATTGAGGGAGGTTATTCCAGAAGTCTTCCGGTAGCTGCAACGGATAGTATTTTTGAAAAAGCTCAAAAAGTAGTGAGGCAATTCGGAGAATGGGAATTAAGAAAAAAGGATGATCTTTACTTAATAAGAGATACTACATTTGAATTTTTAGAAGAAGATGTTGTCTTAACCAGAGAGCGTCTTGAGTGGCTTGCAGAATTAAAACAAGAAGAAATTTTAGAATTTAAGAAAAAATCTGACAATATTAGGGATAAAAAAGCAGCCGGCGAATTTGTTGCTGATATCGCCGGTATAGAAGAATCTTTTTTGGTGGGGTTTTCTTATGAACCAAAAGTTAATGTTAAAAAAGCTATTGGAAAAAATCAGTTGCCGGTTTTAGCTCCGACCACCTCTTCAGCCGTTCCTAGAATATTGCCTGATAAAGATATTGTCGTACTATCAGATTCTGAAGATGTTAGGCATGTAGATGTGGCGCCAAAAAATGTTTCAGGAGTTTTTCGGCAAAATGAGATAAATGCTTTATTGTTGTTTGGGTATAGTTTGATTGTAGAGGGAGAAAATCTAAGTTTTAAAGATTTTAAAGATTATCCTGTGGATAATATGATCGAAAAATTTAGCAGTGGAAAAATATTGATCTGGGATAATAGAACTTCACACAAATATCCTATTACAAATCGCGATTGGCAGTTTATTGTTGATTTAGCGAAGTATTATGTGGTGGGCCAAGATAGTGGAGACGGTGTGCCAAAATTGCTATTAGGAATAAAAAGTGATGCTGGTAAAAGTACTATAAAAGAAGAGAGCCAAGTTGGTGTTGCAGAAGAAAAAGAGGAAGAAAAAATACAAAGAAAAATCGAGGAAATGTTCGATAACAGTAGAGAAAGTGAGGATAATATTTTAACAGAATGGATGCAAGGATATCGTGAATTTAAAGCTGATAAGAGAAAAAAAGGAATTGCCTCTTCTGAATTTGATATAATTGATTTTATTAAAGGGGTTAGGCCATATAGTATACCGCTAAGGTCTTTTGCTATGACTGCACCGTATTTTCCTCCTGCGCCTGCGCCAGTGCCAGTACCAGTACCCGCTCCTGTGCTAGCTCTCGCTCGTGCTCCTGTGCCTGCGCCAGCACAAATGCCGGTTGTCGCTCCCTCTGTTGCTCCTAAGACACAGCACCAAAAATATAATGACCTAAGATATACCATGCTATTTAAGCCGGGTCCTTGGTCTGGTGTTAAGAATGCGCGTAAAATTTCATTTAGTGGAAGCGGGCGCGATATTATGGTAAATAAAGATTTATATAATAGAGATGATGATAAAGCTGTTAAAGATACCGAAGAAAATCAGAAGGTTGAATTGCTTACAAATAAAGAAGATAAATTTAAAAACTTGTTAGAATTATGCTCAAAAATAGGATTAGAAGTTTATAGGCCAAAAGGTCGAGATAGAAGTAAATATTTATTTATCAAGGCAAAAGGGTCAAATGAAAAAGGAGCTATGATTCGTGCTGCAGAGTTTAGTGCTGCAATAGGAATGGTTGATGATTTTACAAGAGAGTGCAACTCTCTTTCTAGTGTAGTTAAAGATGCCCTGATTTCTGAGATGGCAGCTAATATTACGCCAATTAGATTCAAAGAAATCGTTTCTTCTTATAATTATAATCGTGATATTTTTCCTGACACGTGCCCCACTTACAAGGTGGTTCCTCTGCCGACAAATTCAGCGGTTACTCTTAAAGCCGCTGCCGCAGGTCAAGCTAGGACTGGTAAATAGTTTTTCTGAAAGAAAGAAATATTGTTATTAATGCTAAAATTAAACAAAAAATTAAATTCCACGCTGCCATTGACAGGCCAAGCATAAAAAATTGTGGCTCGTCGCATCTTATGGCTTTGGTTTTTTGTAAAAGATTTTTTAATTCTTCCAGATTTTGAGCTTCGTTTAGATTGTCATCAGCCGCACAGGTTGTAGGGCCGGCGAAAATTTTTTGTTCAACTCCGACATGATAAAAAGCAATTCCCGAGTTAATTGTTAATGCTAATGCACATAGTAAAATAGCGGCCCGGCGATAGTTTTTAAAAAATAATCCGAGTGAAGAAAATATGATTACGGCGAAAAAAGGTGGACGTTGATAGAGGCAAAGAATGCAAGGTTGGTAGTTTAAAAAATATTGTGAGATATAGGCGAAGGCTAGGGCGAATGTTGATGATAGAAGTAAGACAGCTAGGAGATTGATTTTGGTAATTTTTTTTAACATAAATACTCCGTAGTCATGCTGAGCCTGTCGAAGCATGTGTTTGAACTCCTGAGTGTAAACACATGCTTCGACAGGCTCAGCATGACTACGGAGTAAAGTATATTTTAGTTTTGATTTAATATCTTTTTTGCCAAATCCTTCCTCAGCTCAACAGCCGGTTGACCAAAAGGATTTATGCCTTTTACTTCGGCAACTAACATTGTTTCCAAAAACATTTGCATCATCAAGCCGCCCAAGACTTCTTCATTTAATTTTTCGATTTCAAAAATACGAATCGGCAGATTTTTTTCTTGTAAAACCGTGATGGTAGTTTCTTGTTCAACTTTCACAATTTCGCTTAAATTCTTGCCGCCGAATAAGGTTTTGCAAGTATCCAAGTCTTTAATAAAAAAATCAGCATCATGATTTTTTGCAGTAACAAAAGTAAAAAATTTATCTTTTGGTCCGTCCAAATAAAGTTGCAATTGACTGTGTTGATCAATGGTACCCATTGAATTTATCGGAACCGAACCAAAGCCCGATTTTCCTAGAGATTCAGCCCATAATTGACGATACCAATCGGTGAAATTTTTTAAATTGTCAACATAAGGCATGATAACATTGCTGCAAAATCCGCGCTCGTATAAATCAAGTTGAATGGCGCAAGAATTTATGATTGAATTTTCACCATTCAAAAATTTTTCTAAGATATTTTTAGCGCCTTCACGAACCATCTTGGCATCAACTCCGGCAATGATTGCAGGCAACATCCCGACAATGCAAAAACAAGAAAATCGTCCGCCGATTTCTGTCGGATGATTAACAATTTTACTGCCGATTTTATTGGCAATTTTGGCAATGGAATTATTTCCGGATTCGGTAACAAATAAAAATTGCTGCGAATTTATTTTTGGCATTGAATCCAGCAATATCAAGGTTTGGCAAATGGTTTCGATCGTTTCACCGGATTTGCTGATGACTAAAAAAAATGTATTTTCTAAATCAATTTTATCGAAGCAATTTTTGATTGTCAGCGGATCGATTGATTCTAAAAATTCTAATTTATTTTGAAATTTTAAAGCGCTAAGAGTCTTGCCACCAAGACTTGAGCCGCCTACGCCAAGGACTAATATTTTTTGATAGCTTTTTAATTGGTTGGCGATTTTTTGGAATAAAATTAAATCATCGTTTTTATTAACGACATCAATTGCCGCAATTTCAGAATTTCTGATTTTTTTTATTAAAATATCAGCGGACTTTTGGCATTCTTGCACAAAATTTTCCTGTGGTATAACATTGAGGAAGTCTTGAGAATAAAGGGTTTTTGGCATTTATTGATATCCTTGCTTGAAATTAAATTAGTAAGAGCTTAGACTTTCGCCTCTTTTGGCTGGGTAGCAAAGTGGTAATGCAAGAGCCTGCAAAGCTTTTATGCGTCGGTTCGATTCCGACCCCGGCCTCCAAAACCTCTCCTAAAATTCATTTTTAGCAAAAACTGAGCGGTTGGTTCGGTGCTCGAAGCTCACCGTATGTCTCTATACGGCGTCGCTTCTGCGCTCCGATCCGCCCTCCATTTTTTGCTAAAAGTGAATTTTAGGAGAGGTTTCTGAGTCTAGAAATTTACTCAGCAACCACTTCACAATTCCCATTCGCAATATAAGCATCAAGCCCCACGGTCGTAATTTCTTTATAACGACTATCTCCTAAAATTCTAATCAAAGTTCCAACCGGGCCTTCGGTTTGAATGTTGTAAAACACTCCGGTTTGATTGAATTTTGCTTCAAAATTTTCGCACATTTTGCCATCGCAGCGCGTAATTGTTTCTTTCTTTTTATCCAAAATCAAAAAAGTTTTAGTTTGTCTTTTTTTGCATTCATGCTTCGAGCAAATAAAGCCGTTATTCGGTGTGCATTTGATTTTATGCCAAGCTTTAGCAGCTTTAAAATAGGTTTCAGCCTCAGTATAAACTTTCTGAAAATCAAAAGGCATAATCGGATCGCGATCATCTTTGTTCAGCTTCACAGTAGGCATTACGCCACTTTCGATGGCATTTTCTTTAGCAAAACCGATAGTTGCAATTAAGCAAAAAATTACCGAAAAAATTAGGGATTTGATTTTCATAATAAAACAATTTAGTCGTGAAAGCCTAATATTTGACCGATAAAAAAACAAAACTCAATGTTTTTGTTTGACAAATAAATTTTATTTTGGATTTTGCTTTTTAGAGTGTTTATTTAAATTTAGTTTAATGAGTTACCTAATCTGTATCGGTTTAATTTTAGAGAGTGTTGTAA
Organism: uncultured Rhizobium sp.; assembly: GCA_964506725.1. Taxonomy (GTDB): domain Bacteria; phylum Pseudomonadota; class Alphaproteobacteria; order Rickettsiales; family UBA1997; genus UBA2645. The sequence goes on along the minus strand of CAZDLU010000021.1, from coordinate 12,261 downwards.
AAAACATATTAGAGCTTCCGACGATTTTGTTGTGCTGTGTCCTAATTCTGGACTACAGATCCGATGTTTTAAAAGATGAATCAATCGCTGTCGAAAAAAAACGAATATATTGCGCGTTAATCAATTCTTATTTTAGAAGTTTTTATCAATTTAAATTAATCGCGCTATGTCGGCATCTTTGGAAAACTTGAGGTATAAAAATCTCAAAAGAATATTGGAAGTTATGAAGTCTGAAAATATTAGATATGAACTTGAAGATCTTGAAACAACGGTTGGATTAATAGATTATGAAGCGGCAAAATTATATCATATGGCAATTAATTATTCTGTTGATCATGGGAATGTGGTAGTGGAAGCAACTGCTGACGGAAGAGTATTTAATACGGATGCTTGTAAGGAAAGGCTTAAAGCAATTGATAATGCAATTAACAGAAAGAGACCGGAAAATCGTTTCTTTTACTTTTTTTTATGCGAGTTGAGGGATAATTTAGACAGTCTTGATGATGATCAAAAAATATCAGCTCGAATATTTACTGATTACTGTTTTGACAAGTATAAAAGTGTAGCTGATATTACTAGTTATAAAGCTATATGGAATGGGTTTAAAAATAGGCTTATAAAAGCAGATACAAGACCTATTCCTCCCACCTCGCCTTCTTCAGATCTTGTGGTTGATCCCGAAGTAAGTGCTAAATGTGCGGATGATTTTTTTAAAAATGTTGTATCAGTTAAAATTCCGGAGGGAGTAGAAGGATGGGTGGCTGAAAGTTTCTCTCCTATACAAACAAGAACTGTGTCTTCTTCGCCTTATTCTGCAAAAGCTGAAGTTGCAAGTACAAGTGCTACCGAATCGCGATCAACCGGAGGAAAATAATTATTTTTTTCTCTTTTCGATTCTTGGTTCACGTAAATAGCTTGGATTAAAATCGGTAGTTATTTTTCCTTGGCGGAATTTTTTTAAGGCGAGCAGGCCGACAAGCTCAGCTTCGATTGTGTCTTTATTTTCAGAGCCGGAGCCGCAGATTATAAATTTTGTGTTTGGTAAATTCTTTTTCACCTCTTCTTTTTTAACAAGCCGTGAAGCCTTGATTTCACTAAGCTCTCCATCTTTCGCCAAAAATTCTGCAATAAAAAATTCATCGGCTTTGGCATCCATAATCACCAAAATTTTTTTATTTTCCTTGCGATATTTATAAGCCAAAACTTCGCAGGAATTTAGTAAAATCAGCGGAATATCAAGCGCAATTCGCATAGTGCGAGCCGCCGTGAGCCCAACTCGCACACCGGTGAAACTGCCTGGGCCATTGGTTGTTGCGATTAAATCTAAATCTTCATACCAAATATTTCGCGCGCGCAAAAGCTTTTCAATTTCAACAATTAACAATTCCGAATGTTTGGCATTTTCCAAAATAATATTTTTTGCTAAAATTTTTTCATCATCTAGCAAGGCCACGGAAAGACTTGATTCTGTAGTATCGAAGGCGAGTATTAGCACGAATTAATTTAAGACTTTTTTCACGCTTGGCGCGTCAAGTGAAAAAGTTGGAATTTTGGCATTGAATAAAGTCCCGTCATTTTTGCGCATTTGATAATGCCCGGTCATTACGCCGGAAGGGTAGTTGAGATGAACGCCGCTGGTATATTGGTATGATTTTCCGGCTTCAATTAATGGTTTTTCGCCGATCACGCCTTCGCCGTTTACTTCTTGCACACCGCCTTTCTCGTCAATGATGCGCCAATAACGATTCAGTAATTTCAGGCTTTCAGCACTATTATTGTCAATTCGCACATGATAGGCCCAAATAAATAAATCATTGCCGGCATTTAGTTTACTATCAAGAAATTCCGGCCAAACGCTGATTTGAACATTGTCGGTCGTTGCCACATAAGGGCGCTCAAGAAGTTTGTTTTCGGGTAATTGCAAGTCTTCGCTTTTTATTTTATTTAAACGCATAAATTAATTCATTCGGTCAGTCATATCAACGACTTCCATTAATTCTTTTAAGTCAGTAATTCCGGCGATAACTTTTTCAACGCCGTCTTCGATCATTGGTATGAAGCCTGTTTTCAAGGCCTGCGCCAATAGTTCTTTACGAGAAGCATTTGAAACTACCAAATCATCAAGCTCACGATCAAATGGTAAAATTTCGCAAACAACGACGCGACCCTTGTAACCAGAGCCTCCGCATTTCTCACAACCTACCGCTTTGTGAATTTTTTCCACTTTACTATATTTTGGTCCAAGCAATCTTTTTTCAAAAGCATCAATTGGTGCTTCTTTTTTGCAATAAGAACAAAGTTTACGGGCCAGGCGTTGCGCAACCACGCAGATTAAGGCCCCGGACATTAAATAATTTGGTACGCCGATATTCATCAAACGCGGAATGGCACCAAGCGCATCGTTAGTATGAAGTGAGCTGTACACTTGGTGACCGGTCATTGCGGCTTGAATGGCGGTAATTGCGGTTTCCTTGTCACGAATCTCGCCCACCAAAATAACGTCCGGATCCTGACGTAACAAGGCCTTAATGCCGGAAGCAAAATCAAGACCGATATCACTTCTTACATTTGATTGGCGAATCAGAGGAATGTGATATTCCACCGGATCTTCCAAAGTCATAATGTTGAGATCGATGGAATTTATGTAATTTAAAACGGTGTAGAGAGTTGTGGTTTTACCTGAGCCTGTAGGACCGGTAAGGATTATCACGCCTTCCGGACGTTGCACCATTTTCTTCATCAAATTAATGCTATGCTCGGAAAAGCCCAATTTATCAAGCGAGAGAATCGATTGCTTTTCATCCAAAATACGCATCACGATATTTTCGCCGTTAATCGTTGGCTGGGTCGATACACGAAAATCAATTTTGCGGCCCAAAATTTCGGAATTAATGTGACCGTCTTGTGGCTTTCTGCTTTCAGCAATATTCATGTTCGACATGATTTTTATGCGCACTGCAATTGCCGACCAATAATCTTTGTGGATGCTTCTGATTTGCACCATCTTGCCGTCAATTCTGTAGCGAATGCGCAAGAAAAGATTTTCCGGTTCGAAGTGTAAATCGGAAGCGCCGCCGCGCACTGCGTCAGTTAAAATCGCATCAACCAAACGCACCATCGGGCTTTTATAATCGGCCTTCAACTGGCTTTCGTCAGTGATATTTTTATCACCTTTTTCTATCTCTTTTAAAATTCCTTCGATTGAAGTTTCATAAACATAATATTGGTCAATTGCTTGCAGCAAATCGCCTTCGGGAATGTAAACCGGACTGATGCGAAAATTTGGCGGAAAGAATCTTCTGATTTGATCGATTGCAACAATATCGAAAACGTCGGCCATGCCTACGGTTATTGTGTCTTTGGTGTAGGAAATCGGAATCATTTTGCTGCGGATAGCAAATTCTTTGGGAACTTTTTTGGTAAGTCTGGTATCGATAATTGAGGATTTTATGTCGAATTTTTTTACACCGGTTGATTCGTTTAAGATCTCGCCCAGCGCACCTTCCGAGATAAATCCCATTTCCACCAAAATCGCGCCCACGGTCTTAGCGCCCTTAAGTCGCGCTTGTTCTTTCATTGCAATTTCCAACTGATCGTCAGAAATTACTTTCTTCTCAATCAGTCTGGCGCCTATGTCGGTAGTGGTTGGAGAGGTTGGCATTTATTTATTTTAAAATATTTTTTTAGGTTTAAAGTGAGACTAAATTCTTAATTATAAATTCCAATGACTGTAATTACTCGCTTCGCGCCATCACCAACCGGATATCTTCACATTGGCGGTGCGCGAACTGCATTATTTAATTATCTTTTTTCCAAAAACAATGGCGGAAAATTTTTGCTCCGCATTGAAGATACTGATGAAAAAAGATCAACGCCTGAGGCGATTGAAGCGATTTTGCAAGGCTTAAAATGGCTTGGTTTAGAATATAATAATGATTTTATTTTGCAGTCAAGAAATCTTGCCAGACATAAAAAAGTTGCCGAAGAATTATTGGAAAAAGGACAGGCTTATTTGTGTTATACTTCGGCGGAAGAATTGGACGAAATGCGAAAAAATTGTGAAGCCAAAAAAGAAAATTTCCATTTCAAAAGTCCGTGGCGTGATAAAGTTTTGTCGCAAAGTTCAAGCGTAAAACCTGTGATTAGAATTAAAGCGCCGCTTGAAGGTGAAACTGTTATTAATGATTTGGTACAAGGTGAAATTTGCGTAAAAAATTCCGAGCTTGATGATTTGGTGATGCTACGCTCTGACGGCACGCCGACTTATATGCTGGCGGTTGTTGTTGATGATTTTGACATGAATATTACCCATATTATTCGCGGTGACGATCATTTGACGAATGCGTTCAGGCAAAAAATAATTTATGAGGCAATGGGCTGGAAGGTTCCGGAATTCGCTCACATACCGCTAATCCATGGTCCTGATGGCGCGAAGATGTCAAAGCGTCACGGCGCAACTTCGGTTATTGAATATAAAAATATGGGCTATTTGCCGGAAGCGATGCGCAATTATTTGCTTAGACTTGGTTGGTCGCATGGCGATAAAGAAATTATTTCTGACTCGGAAGCGATCGAATTATTTGACATAAAAAATGTCGGCAAATCGCCATCGCGCTTTGATTTTGCTAAGTTAAATCATGTTAATAAACATTATATCAAAGAAAAAAGCGATGAAGAATTATTGGTTTTAGTTGCCGAATTTTTTGATAAAAAAATTAGCGAAGAAGAAAAAACAAGAATTACAAAAGCGCTAAAATTCTTAAAAGAAAAACCGTCAACGATTAAGGAAATTTCTGATGCAGCGCAGGTTTATTTAAATGATTTTGTTGCGGAAATAAATGAAGCAGACCAAAAAATAATTGCTGAAAAAAAATTACTGATTCTTGATTTAAAAGATGCGTTAAGTAAGTTGGATGAAACCGCGTGGAATCACGATGGAATCAAGCTTGTCATCAATGATTACGCTGCAAAAAACAACCTAAAAATCAAAGATTTCGGCCCGGCTTTACGAATTGCATTAACTTTTTCTTCAGCTTCGGCTGGTGGAATTTTTGATGTAGTGGAGTTTTTGGGGAAGCAGGAGGTTGTAAAGCGGATTGGGGCATGAGCGTAAGGTCAGGGCTACAAACCCCGACCTGCAATCTTACGTGGATGAGGACTCAAAATTTCGTTAAGGCACTCTGACGTTGCGAAACGAAGTGTAGCACGTCTCCCCCTTGGAAGGGGGGTAGGGGGATTTTTTAATCTGGACTTGTAGCTCAGTTGGTAGAGCAGCTGACTCTTAATCAGTAGGTCGGCGGTTCGAATCCGCCCAAGTCCACCAAGTATTAAATAAAATAACTCATAAAATTTCGACGAGCCGCCTCTAGAAATTTTATTCAACTTTTCTAGATTTAAACTTGTTTAAATCTAAATATATCCTAGGTCGGCGGTTCGAATCCGCCCAAGTCCACCAGGCTTCGCTGCGGGGCAGCTACGCCCGGCAGGCCATTCTTCGTCTGAAGGCTATGCATGACTTTCTTCTATATTCTTCGGGCTGGAACGAGCAGATAAATCTTCGCTCTTGTGAAGAGGCTCTTGTTTTGTAAAATTTTAATTAAAATACACTTGTATTAAATTAAGTAATTAGTTAAAATTGTGGTAATTTTCTTAACTAATTATGCTAAATTGCTATTTTAATTAAAATACACTTGTATTAAATTAAGTAATTAGTTAAAATTATGGTAATTTTTTTTAACTAATTCATTTTTATGAAAATAGAAACTGAAAAATTGGCCGAAATTTTGGCGCAATTTAATCCTTGGTGGCGCAATGAGCGAATATTTGATTTACCTACCTGGAAAAGAGCGGCTTTTGGTGAACTTTATAAATGGGTATTTAATCCGCCTGCAAATCGTGCGACATTTCTTTCTGGCGCAAGACAAATTGGTAAAACCACATTAATAATGCAGGCAATTGACCAGCTAATTAAAGATGGCGTTCCGCCTAGCAATATTTTTTATGCTACTTTTGATCACCCATTTTTGAAACTAGTCGGAATTGACGAGGCAATAGAAATTTGGCGGCAACGCGAAGCAAAAAAAGAGGGCGTTGAATATATTTTTTTAGATGAGGCTCAGTTCATTCGCGATTGGGGAACATGGGTAAAGCATCAGGTGGATTTTGCAAAACAGCGTCGTATTATTTTTACCGGATCAGCAACTCCAATACTGCAAGTTGATCAAGAATCTGGGGTTGGTCGTTGGCATACAATTCGCCTTACTACTCTTTCTTTTTATGAATATATACAAATAAAAAAACTAACTCTGCCACCATTGCCAAAAATAAAATCATTAAAAGAAATTTTTACTTGGAGTAAAAATGAAATATATAATGTTGCTGAAAACACTGCTGATTATATATCGCATTTTCATGAATATTTAGTACGAGGTGGATTTCCTCAAACTGCAATAATTGACACCACCAATCAGGCGCAAAAACTTTTGCGGGAGGATATAATTGACAAAGCCTTAAAGCGCGACATGACGGTAATGTTTGGCGTGCGTTTAGTGTTAGAGCTTGAGCAGATGTTTCTGCACTTATGTCTACATGATGGAGCAATGTTGAATATGGTTGATTTATGTAGCAACTTAGGAGTTAATCGACCAACGGCGCAAAGATTTCTCGAGCTATTAGAGGCTGCACATTTAATATATAAATTACCACCTTTTGGTTATGGCAAAGAAGTTTTGCGCGGCAAATTTAAAGTTTATTTATCAGATCCTGCTATTGCATCAGCTGTAATGTTAAGAGGTCGCAGTATTATTGATGATCCGCAAGCTTTAGGAGTTGCTGCCGAATCAGCTGTGTTGAAGCATTTGTTTTCACGTTATTACGCACAAAATGTTCGCTTTAGTTATTGGCAAGGCAAAAAAGATTTAGAAGTTGATTTGGTAGCGGAAATTAATAATGAGCTAGTGCCGTTTGAGGTAAAATATAGATTACAACATAATTCCTTTGCCGATTGCAAAGGTTTGATTGAATTTTGCTCCCAGCGAGAAATTAAAAGGGGCTATATTGTAACAAGATCGGCAGATGATTTTGGTGTTATTGAACACAAAGATTCAAGCAATCCTGTAATTTTAAAAATTCCTGCTGTCTTGCTTTGTTATTTTATGGGAGAAATGGAGATTAGTCAAAATGGATAGTAAATCAAGGATTAGGCAATTATAATGAACTATCAACATATCTATCACGCCGGGAATTTTGCTGATGTTTTTAAGCATGAAATCTTAACGCTTTGTCTTGAGGAATTTCATAAAAAATCTGAGCCGTTTTTTGTTTTGGATACGCATGCCGGGCTAGGGAAATATAAGCTTGATGATGAGAAGGCTTTGCGGACAAATGAAGCGAAAGATGGGATTTTTGCGTCATTGCGAACTTCGCGAAGCAATCCATTGCCGAAAAATTATTTGAAGATTTTAGCAAAAACTAATTGCTGTGAGGTTGCTGAATTACCTCATAAACTCAAGATTTACGCGGGCTCGCCGATTATCATAAAATATTTTATGCGGCCGCAAGATAAAGCAGTTTTGGCGGAATTGAATACAAAAACTTTTTTTGAATTAAAAAGAAATTTTGCCGGAAATAAAAAATTTACTTTGTTAAATCAGGATGGTTTTGAGGTTTTAAAAAACTTCACGCCCTTAGAAAAACGTGGCCTTGTGATAATTGATCCGGCCTTTGAAAAAGACCAAAGTAAAATTTCTGCGGATTATGAAAAAATAATTTCTTCTCTCAAAGTCGCACAGAAACATTTGCCACACGCGGTTTTTCTAATTTGGCATCCGATTATAAAAGGCGAAGAAAAAATGCTGGGAGAATTTTATGCGCAAATTCGCGCGCTAAAATTTCCTAAAATTTTGCATAAAAAAATAAAAAAGGGGTCTGACCCCTTTTCGAAGATGGAAGAGTGCGGGATGTTTGTTATCAATGGTTGTCAGGCGGTTGAGGAATTGTTTTAATGTGATTTTGTACGAATGTTACGCGCGGGATTGTAAATCAAGCCTAAGCCCAACAGCCACATAGTCTTACAGCTATTTCGAGAATAGCGAAGGGGTCTGACCCCTTGCGGGGGAGTCTGTTGTGGTTGGGCTCATTACGGCATTTGGGGCTGCGGGACTTGGAAATAGCGGCATTGTTGATATTTTTTTTGGTGAAGATAAAGCCAAAGTCATTTGGGCAAAATTTTGTTCGATTGGTGAGGCGGGATCTAATTCTTCAAGCAGCCTTGCCATTGCTGCATTTTCACGGTCTGCTGCTAATTCTTCAGCTATTCTTGTTTTATATTCATCGATATTGTTTCTAAATTTTTCTAGTGCCGGAAATATTATTTTTTCTTTATCATCGCCTTCGTTGAAAACATCGTTAAGGCTTGAGTAAGTAGTGCCGCTGATTGTTATAAAAATATTATCGCCATCAATTCCAACGGAAATATCATCAAAAGCAAATGCATTATCGCCGACTTTTGTAAAAGGCTCTAAATTATAGTCAAGCGCTGGAATTGCTGCTTCAAGCTCAACTATATTATCACGCAAAGCCGTAAAATATGTCATTGAATTTTTTATTTCAGCCTCCATCATATAAGATGCAATATGAGGGCCAAAAACTCCGCAACCTATGTCGGCCTTGAGGTCGCAAGGTAATTCCAATTGAGCTTCTTTGAATAATGAGGCCGCTATAATATTAGCAACTTCCGCGCCATAATAATTATGGCCGTCTGCTATCATCATTAATAAATTTTCTTTAACATCGGTAGCAGCGCAAGAAACCAGCGACATATTATCAGCAATACGGCTAGTAGTACATTGTATTTTATTTAATATGAACTTAGCAAAAGTTAAGGGCTTTGACGTTGCGGCGTCTTTGCATTTTTCTAAATATTCATCAAATTCTTTTCTTAGTGTTGAAAGATTTAAAGTTGAGAGTCTGTTGTTAATTGGTACAATCTTGCCGCTAGCATCAAGCGCCAAATCGTAACCCATGGATTTAGGGAAGCGAAAATCAATTAAACCATCAGATGCTACCAATATATCAATTGCATCAATTTCAAAATCCTTAAGATCTGCGGCGCTAAGCACTTCTGTGGCTAAGCCTCGTAAATCGTGGGTTGCAACATCGGGATTTCTTATAATTTTATCTTTGTCGTCATCAAGAAATTTATCGCCAATTGCGCCCGCCATATTAAGACCGCTACTGATAGGTTTGTGTTTAGTAGCAGTTGTTTTTCTTGCGGCGTAAATTCTGTCTTGTCCGTCGTATTTAGACGTTACCATCGCAAACTCTTCACCAATTGCCAAACTATTTGGGTCATCCATTTTACCTTCAAGGCGATCAAAGTGATGAGGTTGGTTTACAAGACAGGAAATGTAACGCATTTTGCCGCTAGCGGGATTCTTGGCGCGCACTATCATAATAATTGGTGAATCGCCCAAACTGGCAATATTAAGTTTGCCATCCGTTGTAACTACTGCGGCAGCAAAAGTTGAGCCGCCCTTGATCTTGCCAGCCTTTTCTTGCATTTGTGCAATAAAGCGTGTGAAAAAGGCGGGTGAATTATCGGTAACTTCGGGATTTTTAATAATTCCAAAAGCCAAAGCATCTTGTTGGGTTTTCTTTACATTGCCTTTTGTGATTGCCGATCCAAGACAGTGATTTGCAGAGCTTAAACAATGTATAGATTCTGTTTCTTCTACATCCGTTGTTTTATGCGGCTTTGCCATAATCCTCTAAATTTATCGTAATACCAAACTCGTCAAAATCCTTGTCGTGACTGGTTAAAATAACAAGTCCGCCTTCTTTTATTCTTGTTAGAACCAGGTTTTTTAACAGCTCGCGGCCCTCTTTGTCAAGATTATTTGTCGGTTCATCAAGTAACCATAAAGTTGAAGGACAGGCCATAAGTTTGGCGAGCATTACTCTTCTCTGCCATCCGGCCGAAAGGGTTTTTATTTTTTTGTCAGCAAAATTATTTAATTGAAAATAATTAAGCGCTAAAGACAGCGCCATTTCGGTGTCGGCGAGTTTGGCATAAAATTGTAAATTTTCAAAAACAGTTAATTCCGGTTTTAAAAAATTCTTATGCCCGATAAATTGCATATCTCCATTAAACAAATCGCGAAAGTCCTCAACATCTTCGCCGCCCCACAAAATTTTTCCGCTTGTAGCTTTAGAAATTCCTGCGATAATTTTAAGCAAAGTAGTTTTGCCAGAACCGTTTCGTCCCTTGATAATCAAGGCAGCACCGGTGCTTACGGAAATTCCTAAATCGGCAAAAATTTTTTTATCCTCTTTTTCAAAAGAAATATTATCCAAAGTCAACATATGTCAGAGCTGAAAATTTTTGAATATAGTGAAACAAAAAATCCGAAAGATCTAGTAATTTTCTTGCACGGCTATGGCTCGAACGGCCATAATTTGATTGAGCTCGCACGTGAATTTAAAGATATTTTGCCGGAGGCGCATTTCATTTCGCCAAACGCGGTTGAGCCTTGGGAAGGTGGCTTTCCAGATGCTTATCAATGGTTTTCGCTCTACTCCGGCGTGGAGCGCAAAGCTTTAACAAGCATTGCCGATAATATAAAAACTTCTAATAAAATTCTGCAAAATTTTATCAATGAACAATTAAAAAGATTTAATTTAACACCGAAAAATTTGCTACTCGCCGGATTTTCGCAAGGGGCGATGATGTCGATGTATCAAGGCCTCATCATGCCTGAAAAGCCAAAAGGAATTATTTCTTTTTCCGGAAGATTAATTTTACCGGAAATGGTTGGCGAAAAATCAATCCAAAAACCGGAAGTGTGTTTGATCCATGGAAGACAAGACTCGGTGCTGCCTTTTGAAAATTTTATTGAAGCAGAAAAAATCCTAAAACAAGAACAAATTCCTTTTGAAGCGCACGCTTTTGAAAATTTAGACCATACGATTGACATCAGCGCTGTCAAGGCCGCGCGGGCTTTTGTGAAGAAAATTGTTGGAAGTTAATCACGTTTTGTGACCAACTTAAATTATAAATAAATTATTAAGTTGTCGCCAATTGATTTTTGCTGTAAGCAAAATAATGTTGCGGGATTGCAAATTGCTGATCTTTGCGCTTATCCTGCGGCTAGAGAAATTTTAGGATATAATAAAACTAATTTAGCTTTTGAGGCGATACAGCATAAAATTTATGCTTTCAATAAATGGTGATTAGCAATAAAAAAGGCGGCTTCCGAAGAAAACTTCAGATTCCGCCTTCCGACCAAGAATTCCCAGTCCAATAAATTAATTATAATACAATATTTAAATATTTATTAATAAATGAAACTCTCCCAATACTTCCTTCCGACTCTTAAAGAAAATCCAATAGACGCTACTGTCGTCTCGCACCAGCTTATGGTTCGCGCCGGCATGATTCGTCAAACTGCGTCAGGAATTTATACTTGGCTGCCTTTGGGTTTGAAGGTTTTGCGTAAAGTCGAAAAAATTATTAAGGAAGAAATGGATAAGGCCGGGGCCTTGGAAATATTGATGCCAACGATTCAGCCGGCGGAATTGTGGATCGAATCGGGGCGTTATGATGCTTATGGCAAAGAGATGCTGCGCATCAAGGATCGCCATGAGCGCGATATACTCTATGGGCCAACGCATGAGGAAGTTGTGACTGATATTTTTAGAAAAAATGTTACTTCCTACAAGGATTTGCCGAAGAATCTTTACCAAATTCATTGGAAATTCCGTGACGAAATCCGTCCGCGCTTTGGTTTGATGCGCGGTCGTGAGTTTTTGATGAAGGATTCTTATTCTTTTGATATTGATGAAATTAATGCGAAAAAAACTTACAATTTGATGTATGAAACTTACTTCAAAATCTTTCGCAAAATGGGCTTAAAGCCAATGGCGGTGCGTGCTGATACTGGTGCGATCGGTGGCGATTTATCACATGAATTTCACATACTTGCAGATACCGGAGAAAGCGCAATTTACTATGATAAAAAATTCGAGGAAGAAAATTTGGACGTTGCGGAAATGCAAAATCTTTATGCGATGGCGGATGAAATGCATGTGGTGGAAAAATGTCCTATTGCTGCCAACCAGCTTGCCTCAAGGCGCGGCATTGAAGTCGGTCATATTTTTAATTTCGGTTTAAAATATTCCAAATCCATGGACGCTTCTGTTATGTGACCTGACGGGCAAAAAATTTATCAGAAAATGGGTTATTACGGAATCGGCGCTTAACGC
>CAZDLU010000020.1:30094-30749 GCA_964506725.1 uncultured Rhizobium sp. | reverse complement strand
GATGGGAGTAAGAATCGGAGGAGAAAACAGCATCACATTTTTTTAATTATGCCTTCTTTAGGTATTGACTTGAGGAACAAAAAGCAGGTCGGCATTTGTAATGCCGACCATAGAGATTAAAAAAAACTACTTCACCGCCAACTTCAAAGCCTCAAACATCGCAAACCCATCACTCGACCCAGTCTCAATATCAATCGCGCGCTCCGGATGTGGCATCATTCCTAACACATTTTTTTTATCATTAAAAATCCCGGCAATATTTAACAAAGCGCCGTTAGCATTGGCTTCGTCAGTAAGATTTCCCGATTCATCAACATAGCGGAAAGCAATATCATCCTTGTCTTCTAACTTCTTTAAAGTATCAGAATCAGCAAAATAATTGCCGTCCATGTGCGCGATTGGAATTTTGATGACGTTATTTTTTTTATATTTGGAAGTAAAATCACTGTTAGAATTTTCAACGCGCAAATTAACGGTGCGGCAAATAAATTTCATTTTTTGGTTGCGTAAAAGTACTCCCGGCAACAAACCGCTTTCGGTTAAAATTTGAAAACCATTACAAATACCAAGAACGCGCGTGCCGCGGTCTGCTAGTCTTTTAACTTCTTGCATAACAGGAGAGATTGCCGCCATCGCACCCGAACGTAAATAATCG
>CAZDLU010000020.1:0-30084 GCA_964506725.1 uncultured Rhizobium sp. | reverse complement strand
AAGAAAAGCCGCCCGGTATAACAATTAAGTCTAAATCATTTTCAAGATTGTTTTCGGTATACCAGATTTTTTGGACTTTGCTGCCGATTTTTTGTAAAGCTACAACCGCATCGCGATCGCAATTCGAGCCGGGGAAAGTGATTACTGCGGATTTCATTATAGAACCTCGTAAGTGTAGTCTTCGATAATTTTATTTACCAACAATTTGTCGCAAATTTCATCAACGATTTGTTTGATTTTTGCATTGTCATTTTCGGCAATTTCAAGCTCGATAACTTTGCCTTGTCTAACTTGCGAAATTTGGTCAAAGCCCAAATTTTTATTTAGCGAAGCTTCAATTGCCTTGCCTTGAGTGTCTAAAACGCCTTTTTTTAATTTTATAATGATTCTGATTTTCATGTTAGTTTTTCAATAGTAACTTATATTAGTCACCCTGAGCCTGTCGAAGGGTGATTCGTGCTACGGGCTTGAATCACCCTTCGACAGGCTCAGGGTGACTAATGAGAGGGTCTAAATTTTAATCCCAAGCCTTGAAGCCACGTCTTTGTAAGCTTCAACTAGTCCGCCAATATCTCTTCTAAAACGGTCTTTATCCAATTTTTCAGAAGTGGAAGCGTCCCAAAGTCTACAGCTGTCGGGACTGATCTCGTCGGCGAGCAAAATATTATTGTCGATATCAAAGCCGAATTCAATCTTAAAATCAACTAGTTTGATATTGATGTCGGCAAAAATTTTCTTTAAAATTTTATTAATTTTTAGCGCAATTTTTTTGATATCATGAAGTTCATTTTTGCTAACAATTTTAAGCAAATTAGTGGCATGATCATCGTTAATTAAAGGATCGCCAAGTTCATCTTTTTTAAAACAAATTTCAAAAATCGGTTCTTCCAAATCAATTCCCTCTTCAATGCCAAGACGCTTGGAAAGAGAACCGGCCGTAACATTTCTAATAATTACTTCAAGCGGAATAATTCTAACTTTTTTTACTAATTGTTCGCGCTCATTTAGACGTTTTATGAAATGCGTTGCAACACCGTTTTCTGCCATCGCAAGCATTATTTTTTCCGAAATCAAATTATTCAAAATTCCTTTTTCTTCGATCACGGCTTTTTTCAAATTATTAAAAGCGGTTGCGTCGTCTTTGAAATATTGGATTAAGTGATTTGCGTCAGAAGTAGTGTAGAGAATTTTAGCTTTACCCTCGTATAATTTTTCTAGTTTTTGCATTATTTTTATCGCATTTATCATAGTCATGCTGAGCCTGTCGAAGCATGTGTTTTTACTCCGAATCCAAACACATGCTTCGACAGGCTCAGCATGACTATGAGTATTTTATTCCCATTTGGCAATAGGCGGCAGCGACATCAAAATCGCTTCCGTATTCCCATTCGTCATAAGCCCGAATTTCGTGCCGCGGTCGTAAAGTAAATTAAATTCAGCGTAAAATCCACGTTTTTTTAATTGATGTTCGCGCTGCTCTTCCGTCCAGCTTTTAAGCATATTGCGGCGCACTAACTTTGGAAAAATATCTAAAAAAGCCAAACCAACATTTTTCGTAAAATTAAAATCATTTTCAAAATTTCCGCTATCTAAATAATCATAAAAAATTCCGCCGACACCGCGCGCGACACCGCGATGCTTAATAAAAAAATATTCATCACACCATTTTTTATATTTTTCAAAATAGCTTGGATCCGCTTTATCACAGGCGTGCTTGAAGGCTTGATGAAAATCGTGAGTGTCAGTTTCGTCTTCAAACATCGGATTCAAATCGCCGCCGCCGCCAAACCAATGCTTGTCGGTGCAGATAAATCGCGTATTCATGTGAACGGCAGGAACCAAAGGCGAACGCATATGCGCAACTAAAGAAATACCGCTGGCCCAAAATTTGCCTGACTTGTCGGTGCCGGGAATTTGTTTGCGAAATTCTTCACTAAATTCGCCGTAAACTTTTGAAAAATTCACCCCGACTTTTTCAAAAACATTGCCTTTCATAACTGACATTTCGCCCGCGCCGCCGTCACCTGTTGGGTCAGGGCGTTTCCAACTTTTGCGTGTAAATTTTGGTAATTCGGATTTTTCTAAAGGAATCGGTGTGTTTGGTGAATTAAAATATTCTTCCTCAATCTTTTCGAATTCTTGGCAAATCTGATCGCGCAGACTTCTAAACCAGCTTGAGGTAATTTCTTGTTTTTCTTGGAAAGGCATATAATGTGTCTATGATTCAGGCCAGGAATAGTCACCCTGAGCCTGTCGAAGGGTACGGTGGACTCTGAGTATAACCCACCCTTCGACAGGCTCAGGTGACTATTTGGTTTTTTTAAAAATATAATCAAAGATACTTCTCCATGAATTTTAAATCAACATTTTTACAAGAATTCTCGGCGCGTGGTTTTTTGGCGCAGGCAACTCATCCAACTGAGCTTGATAATTTACTCGCCAAAGAACAAGTAACAGCTTATATCGGTTTTGATTGCACCGCAAAATCACTGCACGCCGGAAGCCTAATCCAAATAATGATTTTGCGGCTTTTGCAAAAGCACGGACATCGTCCGATAATTTTGCTTGGTGGCGGAACTACTAAAATCGGGGATCCAAGTGGTAAGGATGAAGCGCGTCAGGTTTTGACGGAAGAAGTGATAGCCCAAAATTTACAAGGTATAAAAAAGACTTTGGAAAAATTTATAAGTTTTAGTGGTCCCAACGCAGCCTTGATTGTAAACAATGATGATTGGTTAAGAAATCTAAATTACATAAATTTTTTACGCGACATCGGTAAGCATTTTTCTATTAATCGCATGTTGACGTTCGATTCAGTAAAGACAAGGCTTGAGCGCGAACAGCCGCTTTCATTTTTAGAATTTAATTACATGATTTTGCAGGCTTATGATTTTTATATTTTGAATAAGGATTATAAATGCAAGCTACAGATCGGTGGTTCGGATCAGTGGGGAAATATTGTAAATGGTGTGGAATTAACACGCCGAATTTCGGCAAATGAAAGTTTCGGTTTAACTTCGCCTTTGCTTACAACGGCAGACGGCAAAAAAATGGGCAAAAGTGCCGAAGGTGCGATTTGGTTGGATGCTGAAATGCTTTCACCTTTTGATTATTTTCAATATTTTAGAAATTGTCATGACGGCGATGTAATTAAATTCTTAAAATTATTTACTGATTTGGAAATTTTTGAAATTGAAAATTTGGCGCAATTGCAAGGTCAGGAATTAAATCAGGCGAAAGAGATTTTGGCTTATGAAGCGGTAAAAATTTGTCATGGTGTTGATGCTGCAGATGATTCGCTAAGTAAGGCGCGTGAGATTTTTATAAGTAAAAATAATGCGGCTTTTGAGTTAAAAGAAATTTCGGGAGTTGGCAAAAAATTAATTGAAATTATTAAGGAAATTGGTGCTTGTGCGTCAAATGGTGAGGCTAAGAAATTAATTGAAGGAAAGGCGGTTAAAATCAACGGCGAGTTGGTTTTAGACGTGAATCTAGTAATTAATGAAATCGGTGAATTTGATTTATCGGTGGGGAAGAAAAAGTTTTTTAAAGTTAGGGTTTTATAGTAGATTGCTTTAGATCTTAAAAAAAACCCATAGTCACCCTGAGCCTGTCGAAGGGTGTGTTTCGCTCCGAGCCATAACACACCCTTCGACAGGCTCAGGGTGACTATGAGTTTTAATGGTTACTATGAGTATTAATAATTAAAGCTAAAAATGACAAGAATAATCGGAATCGGAAACGCCATCGTAGACGTGCTATCAAAGGTTAATGATGAATTTTTAACCTCGCATAACTTAGTAAAAAATTCAATGTCGCTAGTCGATGAAAAAACTGCACAAAAATTAGCCGAATTAAATTACGAAAAAATTACCAGTGGTGGTTCGGCCGGTAATACGATTGCAGCATTGGCCCAGCTTGGAATCAATTGCGATTTTATCGGAAAAGTTGCTGATGATGAATTCGGTAAAAAATATATTGAGGAAATTGAAAAAACCAAAACTAAATTTGTTGTAAAAAATCACTCTGATAAAATAAGTGCTAAATCCTTTATCTTAGTGACTCCTGACGCTCATCGAACCATGTGTACTTTTTTGGGTTGCGCTTCGGAAATTACCGAAAATGATATTGATGAAAATATTTTTCAAGAGGCTTCGATCCTTTATTTAGAAGGATATTTGTGGGATTCGTCTTCGACAATTTTGGCTTTAAAAAAAGCAATTAATTTGGCTAAAAAAAATAAGGTGAAAGTTGCTTTTACTTTATCCGATTCATTTTGCGTTTCGCGTCATAAAAAAGATTTTTTGGAATTAATTAAAAATGATCTCGATATAGTGTTTGCTAACGAGCATGAGATTTTGGAATTGCTTGAAATTAAAGATTTTGATGCTGGAAAAATAAATAATTTTTTTGCGCAAAATAAAAAATTAATTGCTGCCGTAACTAGAAGCGAGAAGGGTTGTATGATTTTTGAAAGCGGTAAAAATTTTGAGTTACCGGCACAAAAAATTAAAAAATTAATTGATACAACCGGTGCGGGCGATGCCTTTGCGGCTGGCTTTTTATATGGCTTTGTAAAAGATTTTGATTTAAAAAAATCAGCGGAATTTGCCAATATTTTGGCATCAAAGATTATTCAAAAATTTGGTGCGCGGTTTGAAGGCGAATTAATAAATTTAAAATAGCGTTAGTAGTCATGCTGAGCCTGTCGAAGCATGGCGTTAGGACTCGGAGTATAACTTCCACCATGCTTCGACAGGCTCAGCATGGCTAGTTTTTTAGTATAATAAATGACACTTTGGACAAAAACAGAATTATTTGAAGCCTTAAAGGACGAGCTTTTACAGCATAATTTAACTTCTGAAATCACAATTGATGAAGTATTAATCGATAGCAGAAAAATCGTAAAAAACGGTTTATTTATTGCCATTCTTGGTGAGAAAAATGATGGGCATGATTATTTGGCGCAATCTATTTCTAACGGTTGTACGCTTTGTTTGATTCACGATAGAAATAAAATTCCAAATTCAAATTTTATTTTAGTAAAAAATACTTTTGTCGCGCTTTATAAATTAGCTGAATTTTCGCGTAAAAGAAGTAAGGCAAAAATCATCGCGGTGACCGGTTCCGTAGGTAAAACCGGTACTAAAGAAATATTGAAAATGGCTTTTGATGCACAGGGAAAAACTTTTGCGACAATTGGAAATTTAAATAATCATTTTGGTGTGCCGCTTTCTCTTTGTAATTTCGCCAGTGATTGTAAATTCGGCGTTTTTGAAATGGGAATGAACCATTTAAATGAAATTGAATCTTTATCGAAGCTTGTAAAGCCTGACTTGGCGATAATTACTAATGTGGCACCGGTGCATATTGAATTTTTTAAAAATGAAGAAGAAATCGCTTTGGCAAAATCAGAAATTTTTAGTGGGCTTGATGAAAAGGGAATTGCCCTAATTAATTATGATAATGTTCATTTTAGATTTTTAAAAAAACGTGCCGAGAGCTTTGGAATAAAGGCATCAAACCTTATTAATTTTGGTAAAAAAGATGGTAGCGATTATCAACTTCTTGAAACAAAAATTATTGAAGAAAATTTATCGGAAGTAAAAATAAAATTAAAAAATGGTACAGATTTTTCTTATAAAATCAGCACTTCCAGTGATGCAATAATTTTTAACTCAACCATTGTGGTAGCTTGTCTTGACTTGCTTGGTTGTAATATTAAAAACGGAACAAAAGCTTTGGAGAAACTTGCAATGCAAGCAGGTCGCGGAAAAATTTCGCAAGTTAAAGTTGATAAAAAAAATATTTTGATTATTGATGATAGCTACAATGCCAGCATCGCATCAATTATTGCCGGAATTAATCACGCTTTAAAATTAAAAAATAATTTGAATAAAAAAAGAGTCGTGGTGGCGCTTGGCGACATGCTTGAACTTGGTGAGAAATCTGATGAACTTCACCAAAAAGTTATGCAGGAAATTAAAGAAAATAAAATTAATTTTGCAATTTTAGTTGGCGAAAAAATGACTAAAAATTGTGAAATTTTGGATAAAAATATTTATAAAACTTTTGCCGATTCAACTTCGGCGAGCCTTGAAATTAAAGAATTGCTTAAAGATGGCGATATTTTATATGTTAAGGGTTCGCGGGGAATGAAAATGGAAAAGATTTTGGAAAAATTAAATTAAGATCATGCTGAGCCTGTCGAAGCCTGGTCTTACTCCGAGTATAGTCATGCTTCGACAGGCTCAGCATGATCACCTTTTTTAACATGAATCTTATTTTAGAAAACATCTGGCTTAAATCCTTTATTTGTCTGGCTTCGTCCTATCTTATCGGTTTTTTCGGCATTAAAAAATTTATCTATCTCGTCAACGAAAAAAATATTTTGCGCCAGCCGATCAGACAAGATGGGCCTGAAAGTCATTTGAAAGCGAAAAGAAATACGCCGACGATGGGTGGAATTTTTATTGTGCTTGCGACTCTACTTACGACTATATTTTTTGCTGATATTACCAATCCTTATATTTTAATTTGTTGTTTTGTTTTTTTGTCTTTTGCCGCAATCGGTCTTACGGACGACTTGATGAAAGTGATTTATAAAAACCCTAACGGGTTTCGCGGCAGCATAAAATTAGTGATTCAATTTTTTATTATTGGCATAGTATTTTTATGGCTTGGCCATACAGACGCTTTGCATTTTGGTAATAAAGTATTTTTGCCAATTGGTTACGGACACTACGTGCGTTTGGGTTTGTTGCTTTATATTTTATTCGTGACTGTTGTGATCGTTGGAACATCAAACGCCGTGAACCTTACGGACGGCTTAGACGGACTTGTTTCAGTACCGGCAATAATTAATTTATTATGTTTGATAATTTTAATTTATTATGCCAACAATCCAACTGGTGCAACACTTCCCGTCGTTCACGAAAGTGAAGAATTAATATTTTTCTGTATAAGTTTAATTGGAGCGATTTTAGCATTTCTGACTTTTAACTTAAAGCCGGCAAAAATTTTTATGGGCGATGTTGGAAGTCTTGCGATTGGCTCTACACTTGGTTTAATTGCTATTATTATAAAACAGGAATTTGTGTTTTTTCTAATTTCTATTTTATTTGTAAGCGAAGCAGTTTCAGTAATTCTGCAGGTCGGATCCTATAAATTACGCAAAAAAAGAATTTTCCTAATGGCGCCGCTGCATCATCACTTTGAAAAAAAAGGTTGGGGTGAGAAGCGAGTTGTAAGAACGTTCTGGACAGCTTCGTTAGGGTTTGCTATAGTGGGAGTGTCGGTTTATTTTTCTTATATTTTCTAATGTCATGCTGAGCCTGTCGAAGCATGGCTACTTCGAGTCAAGTCATGCTTCGACAGGCTCAGCATGACTAAGCTTTATGTTTTATTATGTCCAAAAAAGAACGTGTTTATTTATACGATTCAACCTTGCGCGACGGCGCCCAGACTAGTACGGTCAATTTCGGGATTCGTGATAAGATTGAAATTTCGCGCGTTTTAGATGAGCTTGGTGTTGATTATGTTGAAGGCGGTTGGCCGGGCGCGAATCCCACCGATGATGAATTTTTTTCTAATTTACCAATATTGCAAAAATCTAGTTTTGTGGCGTTTGGCATGACGCGCAGATCCGGAGTTTCAGCCGCTAATGATGCGGGTTTGAACGCTTTGATAAATACCAATGTTAAGTCAATTTGCATTGTCGGAAAAACTTGGGATTTTCATTTGGAACATGCGCTAAATATTTCAGAAAAAGAAAATTTGGCGATGATTTCGGAATCTATCGCGCATATTGTAAAGAAGCAGAAGGAAGCCATGTTTGACGCTGAACATTTTTTCGATGGCTATAAGGCAAATCCGAAATTTGCGATGCGCGCAATCAAAGCGGCATATGAAGCCGGAGCTAGATGGATTGTGCTTTGCGATACTAATGGCGGAACTTTGCCGAGTGAAATTTATAAAATCGTTAAGGAAGTTGCTACAGAAATTCCCGGAAAAAATTTAGGAATTCACTGTCATAATGATACGGGAAATGCGGTGGCTAATTCGCTTGCGGCGGTTGAGGCCGGCGTGCGTCAAGTGCAGGGAACAATTAATGGTTTGGGTGAGAGATGCGGCAATGCCAATTTGATAAGCATTATTCCGACCTTAGCGCTCAAGCTTGGATATAATGTTGGTATTGATGAACCTCACTTAAAAAATTTGGTAAAAACCTCAAATTTTCTTGATGATTTGTTAAATAAAGAGCGCGATAAATTTGCGCCTTACGTGGGTCAATATGCCTTCGCGCATAAGGGCGGGTTGCATGTTTCGGCGGTGATAAAAAATGCTAAATCTTATGAGCATGTTGAGCCGGAAAAAGTCGGTAATTATCGCAAAATTATGGTTTCCGATCAAGCTGGTAGATCCAACATTATCGCGCGTTTGAAGGAAATCGGAATTGATTTGCATGATGATGTAAAAGTTAGTCAGGTGGCAGATTTGGTTAATAAGGTTAAAGAGCTTGAGGCTAAAGGTTATGCCTATGACGCGGCGGATGCCAGCTTTGAGATTTTAGCTAAAAAATCTTTAAGTGCAGTGCCGAGCTTCTTTGAGCCTGTTAGCTTTAGAGTTGTCGATGAATTAAAATATAATCGCAAAGGAAAATTAACAACGGTTGCGGAAGCCACGATTAAAATTAAAATCGGCAAAAAATTAACGATGGCAGTTGCCGAAGGAAACGGTCCGGTGAATGCGCTTGATAAGGCTTTGCGCAAAGCGCTGTCGCGTAAATATCCGACTTTAAGAAACGTAAAATTAACTGATTATAAAGTTAGAATTTTAACGCCGTCCGACGGCACGCAAGCAATTACGCGGGTTCAGATTGAGTCATGTGATGAACATGGCAATAAATGGAATACAATTGGCGTTTCGGAAAATATCGTCGAAGCTTCATTTGCCGCGCTTTATGATAGTATTACTTTTAAGTTGATGCGCGATGAAAAATAGAAGTGAGCATCCGATTTATAAAATTAATAAAAAGAAGATTTTTGTTAAGGCGACGATTTTGGCTTTTGCTATTGTTGGATTTACATTGTTAATCGCAGTTGTCATGCTGAGCCTGTCGAAGCATGATTCTATGTACAGAGTCCAAACATCATGCTTCGACAGGCTCAGCATGACATCGAGAATAGCATGACAAATTTCAAACTCACCTCATACGCTGTGAATGAAGACAAATCGCGGGGCCGACTCTATCGAGAAATTTACGACGACTCAAAATATCGCTCGGTTTTCGGCCGTGATCGCGACCGTATAATCAACTCTTCAGCCTTTCGCCGCTTACAATATAAAACTCAAGTTTTCGTAAATAATTTAGGAGATCACTATCGTACGCGCCTTACGCACAGTTTGGAAGTGGCGCAAATCGCGCGCTGGATTGCCGGAGCGCTTGAAGTAAATAAAGATTTAGCAGAAATTGTTTCTCTAGCGCACGATTTAGGTCATCCGCCTTTCGGTCATGCGGGTGAAGATGCGCTCAACGAAGCTATGAAAAATTACGGCGGCTTTTCTCATAACGCGCATACTTTAAAAATTTTAACAAAATTAGAAACGCGCTTTATTGAATTTGAAGGATTGAACTTATCGTGGGAAATGCTTGAAGGAGTTGTAAAACATAATGGCCCGCTTAAGTCAAGGATTCCTCAATATATTTGGGAATATAATAAAAAATATAATTTGGATTTAGAAAATTTTTCTTCAATAGAGGCTCAAATTTCAGCGCTTGCCGATGATATTGCTTATAATAATCACGATTTGGAAGATGGTTTGCGGGCAGGATTATTCGAAATTGAAGATATTTTTGCTTTGCCGTTAGTTGGTGAGATTTATAAAGAAATTTTAAAAAAATATCCAAATATAAAACGTGAAATGATAGTAGGGGAAGCCAAGAAAAGACTGACTTTAGTAATGGTGCTTGATGTAATTGATGAAACGATAAAAAATATTTTAGAAAATAAAATTGAAACGGAAAATGATGTCAGAAAATTAGGAAAATCATTGGTGCATTTTTCTAAAAATATGGAAATTGCTCATCAAAGTTTGAAAAAATTTTTGATGGAAAATATGTATCGCCATAAATTAGTAAATGAGATGACGACAAATGCGCGTAAGGTTGTTGGCTTCTTGTTTGACTTTTATATAAAAAATCCTGATAAATTACCTGACGAAGAAAAAACTCCCGAAGCAATTTCGGATTATATCGCCGGAATGACTGATCGCTTTGCGATTGGTGAATATAAAAAATTAAGTTTATGAAAAATATTTTACCTTATCGCGGAATATTGCCGACCATTGATAAATCTGCTTTTGTGGCTCATACAGCTATTATTTCCGGTGATGTGAAAATCGGAAAAAATTCCGGTATTTGGTATGGCTGCGTTTTGCGCGGCGACGTTACAAAAATCGTGATCGGTGATAATACCAATATTCAGGATAATACGGTGATGCATGGCACGCGCCCGAATCACGCGCAAAATAAAACAGGTGCTGAAGGCGCACCGGTTATAATCGGAAACAATGTTACAATCGGGCATAATGCTATAATTCATGCTTGCGTGATTGAAGACAACGCTTTTATCGGCATGGGTTCGGTGATTATGGATTTGGCGCGCGTTGAGGAGTATGGTATGCTTGCGGCGGGTGCCGTTTTAACTCCAAAAAAAGTGGTGAAGAGTGGTCAAATCTGGGCCGGCAATCCGGCAAAATATTTTCGCGATATGACTGCGGAAGAAAAAGCTTATATAAAAATTTCGGCGGATAATTATGCAGAATTGGCGAGAGAATATGCAGTTATTAAATAAAGAACAAATCCAGAATATAGTTTTAAGTACAATTGGCGCGGGTAAAATAGCTAAAAAATATTTTTGCACTGATGATTTTGTAATTCAAAAAAAATCTGATAATTCCAAAGTTACCAGCGCCGATATTGAAGTTAGTAAATTTCTTGAAGAAAAATTAAGCAAAATTTTAGCTGTTCCCGTTGTTTGCGAAGAAAATAAAATGCGGGATTTTTCTGAGGAAATTTTTTGGTTAGTTGATCCGATTGACGGCACAAATAGTTTTATCGCCGGGAATGTAGAATTTGCGATAAATATTGCTTTGGTAAAAAATCAGCAGCCGATTTTTGGCATGATTTACGCGCCACTTTTTGAAAATGGTAAAATGATTTTTAATAATGAAAAAAACAAAATTATTTTGCTTGATGATGAAAAAAAAGAAAAAATAATTACTAAAAAAGATCAAGATAATTCAACTCTTCGAATTATTACCAGTCCTAGAACCAAAGATTCTGACATTATTTATTTTGTTGAAAATCAATATCCGAATTTAAAGCAAAATTATCGTGTTGAAAGACTTTCTTCCGCAATAAAATTCTTTCGTCTAATTGAAGGTGAGGCCGATGTTTATTTGCATTTGCGGCCTTCGATGGAATGGGATATTGCTTCGGGTCATGCTTTGCTTAAAATTATGGGTGGAAAAGTAAAAAAATTATTATTTAATCCAAAAAATATTGAGGTTGAAGAGGAATTAATTTACAAAAAGTCAGATTTTTTTAATCAAGCTTTTATAGCTGATTTATAAAATAACAAAATTATGGCAATCAAAAAATTTACAGCGAATTGCGATTTTGGCGGGCAATTTATGCCGGTAACGCTTTATCTTGGCGAGCCTGCTAAAGGTTCGCATCCGCTTGGTTTCCAAAATAAATGGTTGGGCGATAATAGAGGAGGGCGCGTGCCTCAGGAAATTATGGACTCTTTTCAAAAATTATTAGAAATTGCCGAAAAAAATAATGTGCCTTTTGGTGATCTTTGTGAGCATGTGATTAAAGAAATCAAGGCTAACGAAGAATTAGTTAATGATGCTAAAGAGGCTACAGCCTTGGCTAATCCGCAAGATAAAAAATCGTAAAATGAAAAAAAATATTGCAGTATTGATGGGCGGCTGGAATTCCGAGCGCGAAGTTTCTTTGGCTTCCGGTGAGGCAGTTTATAAAACGCTTCTTGAGCTTGGCTATAACGCCACTAAAATTGATTTTTCTCATCAAATTTTTGAACAATTAAAAGCAGCAAAGCCGGATATTGTGTTTAATGCTTTGCACGGCAGATATGGCGAAGATGGTTGTATCCAAGGACTTCTTGATATTTTGGAAATTCCTTACACTCATTCCGGCGTGATGACTTCAGCGATTTGTATGGATAAAATTATGACTCATAGAATTTGTCAGACTGTTGGCGTTAAAGCGCCGCAGCATGAAATTCTAGTAAAAGGTGAAGATGAAAAAAACAAAGAAAAACTTTTTCGTATTGGTAAACCATTTGTTATAAAACCGATAAATGAAGGCTCTTCCGTAGGCGTGGAAGTGATTTTGCCAAATATGAAATTTGATTTTGCCGATTATAAATGGCAGTATGGTGATAAAATTATTTTGGAAAAATATTTAGCCGGACAAGAAATTCAGGTGGCGGTAATGAATGGCAAAGCCCTTGGCGCAATTGAGGTAAGGCCAAAAAAATTATTTTATGATTACGAATGTAAATATACGCCGGGCATGACCGATTATATTATGCCGGCAGAAATTTCTAAAGAAAAATATGAAGAAGTTTTAAAGCTTGCTGAAAAATGCGACAATGTGGTGGGATGCTCGGGAGTAAGTCGCATTGACTTTATACTAAACAATAAAGATGGTGGAGATAATAATTTTTATTTGCTTGAAGTTAATACGCACCCGGGTTTTACGCCAACTTCCTTAGTTCCCAAGATTGCTAAATATTGCGGAATTTCTTTTGCGGAAATTGTGCAATATTTAATTAATAATGCGCGTTATAATTAAGAAAGGAGTTTATCGTCGCCCTTCGACAGGCTCAGGGTGACTAATGAAGTAAGCAGTCATGCTGAGCCTGTCGACGCATGGCGGTATACTCATAATTCATGAAAAATATACGGGAGAATCCTTTATTTAGAAGGATCCAGAGCTTCATTAACAATATCGCAATTCCTTTTATAATTAAAGCTATCCTGATTTTTATCGCGTTAATTATTCTCATCTTTTTTTCGCTAAAATTTTTTAAACCCGCTTATCTCGACAAAATTTATAAAAATTCTTCCTATTATTTTTTGCATTACTTGAATTTGGATAATTATCAATTCAAGGATATAAAAATTTCCGGTAATAATCGCGCATCAAAAGAACAAATAATTTCAACTATTCATTATGTTGAAAAACATATGATTGATAAAAAATCCGATGATTATCAACCATTCATCAAGCGGGTAGTAGAGCAGGTTAAGAAGGATTCGCCTTGGGTAAAAAATATTGTGGTAACACGCACTATGCCAAGTAATCTTAAAATTGAAATTACCGAATATGAACCTTTCGCGCTTTGGCAAGATGGTGGTAAAAAATATGTGATTGATCGCGAAGGTACGCCGATTTTGATTGACGATCTAAGTGAATTTGAGCATATGATAATATTGACCGGCAAAGGCGCCAATACTCACGCCAGATCACTTTTTAATATTTTAGCAATTGATGAAAAATTAAGTTCGGAAATTTATTCTGCATCATGGGTTGGTGGGCGAAGATGGAATGTGCGTCTTGAAAGTAATACCTTGGTAAAGTTGCCCGAGAACAATATTATCACGGCTTGGCAGCGTTTGGCGGAAATTTATGCTAAGTATAAATATAGTTTTGGCGATATAAAAGTGATTGATTTGCGCATTACCGATAAGTTGTATTTAGAATATGAGGATTCGCGTAGGAAAGATTTGGAGAAGATTTAACTATTCGATTCTGTAAATATACAGTTTTTCTTGCTAATTAACAACTTTCCTAAATAGTATTTTTTTAAAGTTTTTTAAAAAATGACCAAAAATCTAAAAAAAGGAAAAATCGTGGCGTGCCTTGATATGGGCTCGTCGAAGCTGGTTTGCATTATCGCTTTAATTAATGGTAATGATGTGCAGATTCTTGGCTATGGTCATAAGGAATCGCGCGGAATTAGTGGTAGTGCTATTTCCGATATGCGTTTGGCGCAAAAATCCATCACTTCAGTTGTTTCGGAAGCTGAAAGAATGGCCGGTTTTAATATTGATCGGCTTTTGGTTGGGATCTCGGGAAGCCAGGTAATTTCTGCGCGCAAAGATGTCAGTGTTAAAATTTCCGGTGACGTTGTAAAAAATAGCGATGTGATAAATTTAGCCGGAAAAGTTCGCGCTGAATTACGAAAAAATAATCGCGAAATAATTCACTTAATTCCTTTGCAATATCGCCTTGATGACTCAGCACCGGTAGTCAATCCGCGCTATATGTCCGGTGAAAAATTATACGCTAAATTTCATATAATTTCTACTTCACAAACAACAATTAAAAATATTGAAAGCTGTTTAAAAAGATGTCAATTATCGGTAAATAATTATATTGTTGAGCCCTACGCGGCAGCTCTGTCGTGCCTATCTGATAATGATATGAATTTAGGAACTTTATTTATTGATATGGGTTCAAGTTCAACTTCTTTTTGTTTAATTTCCGAAGATAAATTGCTTTATGTCGGTAGCTCGCCAATCGGCGGAATTCATATAACCAAAGATATTTCAACAATTTTAAATATCAGTTTTGATTTAGCTGAAAAAATTAAAAATTTAAATTCGTCTTTGTTAATTAGTCCGATTGAAGAACGTGAATTAATTAAATTAAAATTGCTTGATGCCAATGACGGTTCGGAAATGATTCGTATTACCAGATCAGAGCTTCGTGATATAATAAAATCAAGGCTTGAAGAAATATTTGAATCAGTAAAAGTTATTTTAGAAAAAAATAAAATTCCGATCCACATGATCGGAAATATCGTGCTTGGTGGTGGCGTTGCTTCAATTGTCGGCATCGATCGTTTGGCTTCGGAAGTCTTTGATAAAAATGTCAGAATAGGCTATCCAAATCGCTTTCGTGAAATAAATTCTGATATCCTAAACCCAGCAAACGCCTGTTCTCTTGGCATGTTGGTATTTTTGCGCAACTTATATTTGAAAGAGAAAATCAAAGATGGTTTTGAAACAAAAACAAGCTGGTTTAAACGCTTAATTGAAAAATTGGCAGCGGTTTAGTTTTTAATAATTAATTACAATTAAAATTAATTTTGGTGATTTACTTTCCAATTGGGATAGCTTTATAATTTTATGAGCGCTTCAAATAGAAATGGATATAGTAATATTAGGGTCGCAACCGAAATGGAAAGATTGTTACCTGAACAAGAGTATAGAGGGCAATTATTGGAAACTGCTCGTCGAAATGTTATCAAGAAAAGAGAAAAAGCTGAGGAAGTTTATGATGAAACTGATCAAGATAAACATAGTGTAGAAGCAGTTTCGGTTGAGGAAGATATTGTAGAAGTTGCGGTAAGTCATCTTATTCCTGCGCCAGTTGCGGTAAGAAAAGATAGTCCTGATGCGGAGTATGGTGAAGAGTTTGATGATGAATCTTATAGTTCAGATTATGGTGAGGAGTCTTATTCTGAATATGAGGGTTTTGAATCTGAAACAGAAAGTCATAATTCTGATAAAGGAGGAAAATTTTCAGCACCAAGGACTCCTCCCATACCGCCTATGGATCTTTCTGTTATAGAGCATGAGAAAACAACTCCTTTTTCTCCGACAAAAAGTATTACTGGAAGAAGTGTAGGAAAAAAAACTGTATTTTCTAGCACTAGTGGAGCCATGAGCAGTGGGCGTGGAGAAAGAGATTTTGATGATTTTAGAGGTAGAGGTAATAAAACAGAGCTTGCTAGATACAGAAGAAAAACCACCCAAGAAGCTGCTGAAAAAGATAGAAAAGAAGCTGCTGCTAGAAGAGAAAAATTAGCAACTCCTAAAGCGTCCGGAAAAACTGCTATCTCTAATTCTTCTAGTGAAAAGCCGCATGCATTGGCAAGAACAGGATCGAGTTCAATGGCTGCAAGGCCGTTTAATAAAGCGCAAAATGGAAATAATAAAGGTGGTAAAAGGTAACTAATTGATTGGTATAAATAATTAGTACTTCAAAAACTTCTCTGCCGGCTTATCAATCACTTCAAACTTACCATTCCCTACTTGCAATATCGCAAAATTTCTTTGCACTAAACCATTTGGCACAAATCTAAACATGCCGTCGATGCCGCTAAATCCGTTGATTGGCGGGTTTTGGTAATTTATTAAATCGCTTACGGTAACTTTTCGCATTTGGTTTCGATCCAGCACCCGCGCGCTTGCACCAACCATGTCGTAAGCAATTGAAGCAATTCTTGGCGGGAATTTATTGTAAATTTGGTAATAAGTCTTTTCAAAATTATGGAATCTTTCAGTTTCGGGGGCTGCGAACCAAGCGCCGACTAAATTCGGATCGTTTAAAGTTGAAATCTCGTCCCATTGTGCTGTTCCTGCTAGTTGATAATCGCGTTCATCAACATTTTGTTTCTTAATTGTCGCGGCAATTCTCGATAAAATTTTTCCTGATTCGGGAATGAAAATTATTTGCGGATAAGTGCGATCTGATTCGTTGATTACCACATCTTTTGCCACGCGTTTTCTGCCGCCTTCGGTTAATTTGTCAGAGACGCTGAATGCAGTAATGGTGCGGCCTACGATTCTGTTTAAATCTTCGTCTTTGACGTTGGAATTATAAAAAGCGGAAGTAATAAAATTAGCGTCACGATCACGAACTAATTTTTTAAAAATCGTCGTGATAGTTTGCCCATATTGGTTGTTCGGCGCGATGATGGCAAAGTTGAATTTGCCTTTAGAAATTGCGTAAGAAACTAATTTATCAACTTGTGCTTCAATAGATAATCCCGACAAAAACACGCCACCATCATCATCAATTTTGCCAAGCAAATCCTGATTATTAGAAAGCGAAATTACGGTAATGCCGTTTTTTCTGGCATCGCGCTCTATTGCTTCGACCTCGCTACTAAATACTGGCCCGATAACGGTTTTAATATTGCGTCTTACAATTTCGGCAAAAGCATTTTTTACTTCTTTTTCATCACCCTTGCTATCGAAAGGAATTAATTCAATATTGCTATGTTCATCATTATCAAACAATGATAAAATGGCCGCATTTTGTAAATTGGCGCCTAAATCTTTATATTTCCCCGTTAATGGTAGAAGTAGAGCTATCTTGGCTTTTTCTTTATTTATTGAGGCCGTTTGCAAATCGCGTGAATCAAATTGATTATGAGTTTCCGGTTGTAATTGCGCTTCTCTTGCGTTATTTTTAAAAAATGCTTGTTCAGTTTGACAAGCAGAGAGTAAGAAGGCGAAGGTTAGGAAGATTTTTTTCATATTTTTGTTTTTCGATTATTATTGGAATTATGCAAGATTTACTACCAAAAATACAAGCAATAAATGCACTTTATATTATTGCCACACCAATAGGCAATCTTAGTGATATAACTTTGCGCGCATTACAAACTCTTGCTTCGGTAGATTTTATAATTTGCGAAGATACTCGCGTTACCGCCAAATTGCTAAACGCTTACGAAATAAAAAATACGAAATTCCTAACTTACAACGATCATTCCGAAGAAAAAACGCGCCAAAAAATTTGCGATTTATTACAGCAAGGCCACAGTCTGGCTTTGGTTTCTGATGCCGGAACGCCTTTAATTTCTGATCCGGGCTATAAATTAATTAATTTTTTGCGGGAAAGAAATTATAAAATAATACCGCTTCCTGGCGCAAGTTCTTTAACTTCTGCGCTTTCAGCTTCGGGAATTGCTTCCGATAATTTTGTATTTTTAGGATTTTTACCAACTTCCAAAAATGCTAAAATAAAGGAGCTAAAAAATTTGCCGAAAAATTTTACTTTTATTTTTTTTGAATCGGCAAATCGTATTCTGGAAAGCTTGGAAATGATTTTGGAAAACTTAGGAGAGCGCAGAGTTTGTGCGGCTCGCGAGCTTACTAAAATTTATGAAGAAATTGTTACTTTGCCGGTTTCTGATTTAATTAATTTCTTTCAAAAACAACCGGATAAATTGCGCGGCGAGTTTGTAATAATCGTTGAAAAAGCCGCAAAAAACGAAAAGGATTTTAGTGAAGAAGAGCTTGCAATCGAGATTTCACGAGCCTTGGAAATGGGCGACAGCGTAAAAACAATCGCTCAAAATTTTTCCGATATTTACGGAATTAATAAAAAAGAAATTTATAAAAAAGTGTTACACCAATATGAAAAACAGAATAAAAAATTATAAATTCGGAATTTTTGCGGAAGAAATTACCGTTTGGTTTCTGCGCATTAAAGGTTACAGAATATTGGAACGGCGCTATAAGACTTATTTGGGAGAAATTGATATTATTGCCAAAAAATCTAACACCATAATTTTTGTGGAAGTGAAAGCGCGAAAAGAAAAATTTAATATTGAAGAAGTGTTATCAAAGCGCCAAGTTGAGCGCATAAAACGTGCAGCAGAAGTTTTTATGATAAAAAATCGTAAATTTCAGAAGTATGGTTGGAGATTTGATTTTGTTGAGGTGAGAGGGTTTTTCGGGATTAAGCACCTCAAAGGTTTATGCTAATGGACATCGTTGCGTGCGGGGTCTACAAATTATCTGTAAGATAAAAATAACAAATCCGCCAACACACAAGCCATCATTGCTTCTCCTACCGGCACGGCGCGAATGCCAACGCATGGATCGTGTCTTCCTTTCGTAATTATTTCGCAATTATTTCCGTTAACATCAATTGTTCTTCTTGGAATCAAAATTGAACTTGTGGGCTTTACAGCAAATCTAACCACCACATCTTGTCCTGAAGAAATACCGCCGAGCACGCCTCCGGAATGGTTTGACGAAAATTTAATTTCACCGTTTTCATTCCACATTTCGTCAGCTAATTCACTGCCGCGTTTTGATGCGGCTTGCATGCCGATACCGATTTCTACACCTTTTACGGCATTAATCGACATCATCGCTTCCGCTAATTTTGCATCAAGTTTATTGTAAATTGGTTCACCCAAACCAATTGGAACATTCTTGGCAACAATCTCTACGACTGCGCCAACAGAGTCTCCGGACTTTCTTATCTCAAGCAAATAATCTTCAAATTCTTTAGCTGCTTTTTTATCAGGACAGAAAAAATCATTATTATTAATTTCATTTTTGTCAAAATTTGCAAAATCAATTTTTTTCTCGCCGATTTGTGTTAGATAACCGATAATTTCAATATTATGCGGTTCCAAAATTTTTCGAGCAATTGCACCCGCCGCCACTCGCATGGCAGTTTCGCGGGCTGAAGATCTTCCGCCGCCGCGATAATCGCGAATTCCGTATTTGCAAAAATAAGTATAGTCAGCGTGGCTCGGGCGAAATTTATCTTTTACTTCGGAATAATCGCCGCTTTTTTGATCTTGATTATAAATTATTAAAGAGATCGGTGTGCCCGTAGTTTGGCCTTCGAAAACGCCTGATAAAATTTTTACTTGATCAGTTTCTTGTCTTTGCGTTGTAAATTTTGATTGACCGGGACGTCTTTTATCTAAATATTTTTGAATGTCGCTTTCGTTTAATTCAATCATTGATGGACAGCCATCAACCACACAGCCAATTGCTTCTCCATGACTTTCACCCCAAGTTGTGAAAGAAAAAATATTGCCGAATTTATTTGTCATTTTTTAGTCTTATTTAAAATTAAAACCGGATTTTTAGTAAAAACCAAACGATCGCCATTTTCACTAATTTTTAGTTCTCCGGCCGTAATATTTCCGGTAACGGAAGTTGCAAAAACATCGTATAAAACCGCGTCCTGCTTATTGTCGCTATGAATAGCTTTCTTAGCTTTAATGTAATAAATTTCACTTCCTTGATGCTGCAATTTTATGCTAGGATTAGTCATGATTTTTTCCGTTTCATATTTATCAGAATTTTTCTGATATTCATTCACTAATCTTATTACTTGGCTTTTATCGAAAGCGTGAAAAACATAGTTCAAAATCCCGATAATTATGGCGGCGTAGCAAATTATCGTCAGCAATTTTTTGGTTCTCGCATATGATTGTATTAGTTGTAAAACTTGCTCGGTTTTTGTATCCATGTTAATTAAATTTTTCAATTACAACTGCAACTGAATCACTGTTTTCAATGATTCCAACCTTATCAACTTCTACCTTACATCTTTTTATTTTTTTATCTTCAAGAATCAAGTTAACAATTTCTGCCGCCAATTTCTCAATTAATTTGTAACGATTTTGGGCAACTAATTTCTTGATTTTGTTTGATACCAATTCATAATCCACGGTATCTGCAATATCATCGCTGACGGTTGATTGTAAAAAATCAGTTTCAATTTCAGCATTAATAATAATTTCGCGTAAGAATTTTTCTTCCCATTCGTAAACGCCGATTATTGTTTTTAGTTTTAAGTTTTTAATTTTAATAAGCATAGGGTGCATGTTTTAAGCGCTTCGCGCGGAAACTGCAAGTATTATGAACCAAAAAGTTATTTCTCTTACAAAATACAAAAATTCCAAAAAGCAAAAAAATATGTTTTTTCTAACAATTGTCGCCGGTGTAGTTTTGGGTTTTTTAATCTGGAATCATTTTGTGGATAATGTGGCGTTGCTTGATGTTGAAATTCCGCCTTCGCAAAATATTACTTTTAATGACAATGAACCGCTAGCCATGACTTCATCACAGGTAGCAAACGAGTTTGAAAATGCTGATGGCAAGCCGGTTTTATTTTATGTTTACACAACTTGGTGTAAAGTTTGTAACAAAAACTTTCCTGTGATAAATGAAATAGCACGTGAATTTCAAAATACTGATTTGCGTGTAATCACTTTGGCTGTTGATAAAAACATGAATGCGCCGCATTTACAAGCGCATTTGCGCTTATTTGGCGATGTATATTTTCAACCGCAATATTTAGCTTTTAAAGAAGGTTTTATGGAATTTTTGCAAAGAAAAAATATCAGTTATAACAACCGCATTCCATTCACTGTTTTGTTGAATCGCGATGGAGAAGTGATAGCAAAATATACGGGATATAAGAGTAAGAATTATTTGCGGAATAAGATAATTAAAGAAGTGATTAAATGAAATTTTTCAACACATTAACTCATAAAGAAGAAGAGTTTAAAACCTTAGAGCCAGGCCATCTGCGAATGTATGTTTGTGGGCCGACGGTTTATGATCGGCCGCATATCGGTAATGCGCGAAGTGCCGTAATTTATGATTTATTTTTTCGTTTTTTTAAAGAAGTTTTTCCTAAAGTTACTTACGTTAGAAATATCACTGATGTTGATGATAAAATAAATGCTGCAGCTAAAGAGCGGGGTGTTTCCATACAGAATTTAACTAGTAAAATTATAGATTATTTTTATCAAGATATAGATGCATTAAAAGTTTTGCGACCTACAGTAGAACCGAAAGCTACCACTCATATTGCTGAAATGATTGTGATGATTGAAGAATTAATAAAAAATAAAAATGCTTATGAAAGCAACGGTCACGTGCTTTTTGACGTATCATCATTTTCTGATTACGGACAACTTTCAAATCGCAATTTAGATGAAATGATTGCGGGAGCGCGTGTTGAAATTGCAGCTTACAAAAAAAATTCGCTTGATTTCGTGTTGTGGAAACCGGCGGATAAAGATGATGACGAATCCAGTATTTTCAATAGTCCGTGGGGTAGGGGTCGCCCCGGTTGGCATATTGAATGTTCGGCGATGAGTTCAAAATATTTAGGTGCTGATTTTGATATTCATGGCGGTGGTGCTGATTTACAATTTCCGCATCACGAAAACGAAATTGCCCAAAGCCGCTGTGTTAACAAGGGCTCGCACTATGCCCGATTTTGGATTCACAATGGATTTTTAACGGTGAATGGTGAAAAAATGAGCAAGTCGCTGAAAAATTTTATTACGGTGCGTGATTTGTTGGATAAAAATGTGAAAGGTATCGTGATTCGGTATTTGCTGCTTTCAACGCATTATCGCAAGCCGCTTGATTTTAGCCAGAAGGCGCTGGAAGATGCAGAGAAATCTATTGAGAAATTTTACTCCGTGTTAACTTCTGATATTGATCCATTGCGTGATGGAAATTTTAAAGAAGTTCTAGATTACCTAGCTGACGACCTTAATATTTCCAAGGTTACGGCCTTACTTCACGAACTTGCCAAAAAAGCCAAAAGCGAAAATTCAGCAAAACGGGAAATGCGCGCGATCCTTGATTTTCTTGGATTATTTGATGAAAGTTTTTTTGCTGCAAAAAACAATGTTGATGAAAATTATATTAATTCACAAATTGAATTACGTTTGAAAGCCAAGAAAGAAAAAGATTTTAAAAAGGCTGATGAGATTAGGAATGAGTTGCTCGCGCAAGGAATTGTGCTTGAAGATTCTGCAAGTGGAACTGTTTGGAAAAATAAATAATTATAATTTATTCACCGGAACTTTAATATACTGTACACCATTTCCTTCAACCTTGCCAAACCTTCCGGCTCTAAGGTTAACTTGAATTGCCGGTATTAATAATTTTGGCACTGGTTTGCCAACATCACGTTTATTTCTTATCTCAACATAACTTGCTTCATCAATATTTTTGTTAATCAAAATATTTTTTTCCTTTTCTTCTGCAACACTAGTTTCAAAGGCCGGCGCGTTGCCTTCGAGTGGATAATCGTGACCAATAAAAATTTTTGTTGAATCAGGTAAGTTATAAATTTTTTGAATTGAATTATATAAAGTTTTGGCATCACCGCCCGGGAAATCAGTGCGGGCAGTGCCAACATAAGGCATAAAAATTGTATCGCCGACAAAAATTGTATCGCCAATTAAATAACAAACGCAGGCCGGAGTATGTCCGGGACTGTGCATGACTTTTACTTCCAAATTACCGATTTTAAATTTTTCGCCGTCTTTGAAAAGGTGATCGAACTGCGAACCATCAAGCGGCGTGTCATCTTCATTATTAAAAACTTTTGTCCAAAATTTTAACACTTCAATGATTGATTCACCAATTCCGGTAACGCCGCCCAGCTTTTGTTTTAGATAGTCTGCGGCCGTTAAATGATCAGCATGAATATGGCTTTCTAAAATCCATTCCAACTTTAAATTATTTTTTTTGATAAAATCTATAACCAGATCGGCTGACTTGGTAGAAGTGCACCCGGAAGTGATATCGTAATCAAGAACAGAATCAATAACTGCACATTTTTTAGTGACAGGATCAACTACAACATAAGTTACAGTGGCAGTGTCTTTATCAAAAAAACTTTGTATTTGCATGACTAGGCGCTATTTGGAAGAAATTGTTGGAAGGTTACATAATTTCCAAGCGATAATTCCACCTTCTAAATTAAAAAATTCAATGTCAGGTCTTTCATCCGACAATTGGTCGCAAGCTCTGCCGCTTCTCGCTCCAGAGCGGCATTGTAAAACTATTTTTTTACCGGAAAAGTCAGGCAAAGCCTCAAAATTAATTTGCGCTAAAGGAATTAAATGTGCCTCGGCAATTTTTTCTTCTGAAGTTTCGTGAGGTTCGCGAACATCGACTAATACTGCCTCGCCATTATCAAGCCAGGTTTTTAAGGTTTGCGGATTTACGGAATTAATTGTCATAAAAGTGAAATTAAGTTAAGAGTTGTAAAGATTATCGGTAGTGTTTACAAAATCAACTTAAGGGTTAAAGTTTTTTCTAGTTTACTCTTAAATCATCAACTGTTATCATGTCAACATTCACTTGCTTTGCAGTCATAAGATCAATCGTTACAGCCTTCCTCGATAGTTAAGATGCCTTCGCTTTTAAGATGTGAAAAAATCAATTAAAAAAAATAAAATGCTTAATTTCAAAAAACTAAATTTAAATCCGACAATAATTGCTGCCTTAGAAAAAAAAGGCTATTCAACGCCGACTCCGATTCAGGAACAAGCCATTCCGCATTTGCTCGAAGGCAAAGATTTGCTTGGTATTGCGCAAACCGGAACCGGTAAAACGGCGGCTTTTGCTTTGCCGATCATTGATCGTCTTGCTAAGAATCCGCATTCGGTAAAAGCCAATCAAATTCGTGCTTTAATTTTGACACCGACCCGCGAACTTGCTACGCAAATCGGTGATAATATCAAACTTTACGGACATGGTTTACATTTAAAACATGCGGTAATTTTTGGTGGTGTTAATGAATTTCATCAAATTGAAGCTTTGAAAAAAGGCTTGGATATTGTGGTTGCAACTCCGGGACGCTTGCTTGATTTGATGAGCCAGGGCCATGTACGTTTTTCGCAAATCGAAATTTTCGTGCTTGATGAGGCTGACCGTATGCTTGATATGGGCTTTATTAATGATGTTAAAAAAATTATTTCAAAACTTCCGCAAACAAAACAGAGTCTGTTATTTTCGGCAACCATGCCGGCAGTGATTTCCGGGCTTGCTCATTCGATTTTAAAAAATCCGGTAAAAGTTGAAATTACGCCGCAATCAACCACGGTTGAACGTATCAACCAAAAAGTTTATATGGTTGCCAAAGGCAATAAACCGGCTTTGTTGCTTGATGTTTTAACCAAGCCTGATGTGGTCGCGGCTTTGGTGTTTTCTAGAACAAAACATGGCGCTAATAAAGTTGTAACTTATCTTGAAAAATATGGCGTAAATGTTGCGGCAATTCACGGCAACAAGTCGCAAGCCGCTCGCGAGAAAGCTTTAGGCAGTTTGCGCGAAGGCAAAATTAAAGTGTTGGTTGCAACCGACATCGCGGCGCGCGGCATTGACGTGCCAAGCATAAGTCACGTAATTAATTATGATATTCCTGCCGATCCTGAAAGCTACGTGCATCGCATCGGACGCACCGCCAGAGCGGGGCGGGACGGTATTGCGATTTCCTTTTGCGATGCGGGTGAAACATTGGCACTGCGCGCGGTTGAAAAAGCAATCCGCATGAAAATTCCGGTTGATGAAACTCATCCTTTTCACGGCAAGGCTGGCGCACATGACTCAAGCGAAGGCCGAATTTTATCGCGCGGCAATGGTGGTAATAGATTTAATAGTCGCGCCAAATCTGACGATGGCGCTGTAAGACGCAGTGGCAATAGCACTAGACCAGCACAGCGTTCATCAACACATGCGCCAAAAAATCAATTTGCAAAATCAACAAGAACTTCTACAAATCATAATTCAAAAACCGAAAATGGTGAATCGACCACTAAAAAAATTCTGCGTAAATTTGGTTTTGGTTTGTTTGGTAAAAAGTCTGCGGAAGCCCCGGAATCAGGTAATCGCAATTCTTTTAGACCAAAAAATCGCAATAAAAAATTTAATCACAATAAAAATCGCTCGCGATCTAATTTTTCCGAACGTTAAATTTAGTTTTTAAAATGAGTGCTCTGTTAGAAGGATTATTTGGAATTGATGAAAGACAAAAAGCTATTAGAGATGTCAAAAGTGAGGCGGCCCATATAGATAGGGAAGTAGCTTCTCCGGTTAAAAATGATTTTGAAAACCCTCGTAATAATCATAAAGTTTTAGTTTCGGAGGGTGGTGGATATAAGAAAGAGGAAACTAATATTTGTGGATTTATTCCCGACGAAAATTATTTTTCTGCAATGAAAACAGCCAAAGATTTTTCTGATCCTAAACCAGTTGTTGAAGAGCCCGTTGTTGAAGATGCTGTACAAAAAAAATGGAATGAAATGAGGAGAACTAAGGCAATTCCAGTTGTGCCTTCAAGAGGAAAGTAAACCAAGCATTATACCAAGCTATCAAGAGATTTATAGTTTGGTATATCTATAATCACATTACGCTTTAAAGATTTATAACTAATTTTAATGAACTGTTTTTAAATATGGCAAGATCAAACTTATATAAAATTAATTCAGAAATTGATACGACGGATATTGACGCTATTACGCGTGGTATTGAAGATATTGAATTAGGAAAAACGACAGCCCCGCATCCCGTAGCACAAGAAGATCATAAACTTTCCTTTAGAAGTAGAGTTGGTCTTGGAGTTGGATCGGTTATTTGCGCCGCTACAGGTAGTGTTGCTACGCTGTCTAGTTTGAGTGCAACCTCTGCGACGTCCGCTATTGTTACGGGGTCAGTTGCTACTGCTTTTGCAATAGCTTCCGGAGTTCAAGCTTTTTTTGGATGTTACGGTAGAAATCCTTGTAAAAATAAAGAGGGAAAAAGAAAAATTACGCAGGGAAAAGGTCAGGAGTTATCTGTGGAAAAAAATAATGAACAGAAAGTTGAAGTTTCAATTCCTGTTACGCATCAGGAAGCTAAAGCTGCTTTTTCTCCTCCGGCTTTAAAACAATCGGATACTCCCATTATGGACAGACCTGATACTGCTGCAAGACGGCGGGCTAATATACATGGCGCTTCGGCCGTTAATGATATGGGTGTAATAAGGCCGCAAACTCATCATATTTAATATCAAGATTTAGACATTTTACGACAAGTTTCAGCGCATTTTCTACAAACTTTTGCACATTCTTCCATTTCTTCACCACCAATTTCCTCGCATGACCTAGCACAATCTTCGCATACTTTAGAACATGCTGCGCAAATAACGGTATGTAGATTTGACTGACGTGTCATGAAATCAGCTGCAACCTGGCAAATCTCTATGCAATCCGTCATTAATTTTACATGCTTTTCTTCTACATGGTTGCCACCTTTTGCCAAACAAAAAGTATATAAAGTTTCTTGACAAACGTCACGGCATTTCCAACACTCGGTGATGCATTCTTGTATTTGATTATTATTCATAAAATCTCCAATAAAAATTAAAAAGATTGATTAATTTTATGAAAGTAAATGATAAATTTTCTATTGGAAAATCGGATAACTATATAAGATTTTTATATTGTTGGACTAGGCACTGTTAATAATGCCTACGTTCGCAATGTTTTATATTCAATGCCAAAATCAATTAACCTACTTTTAAAAACAATAATTTCATTTTTAGCAATTAATTGAAAAACTAAGGTTAATATAATAGAATTTTTTCGATTCTAATAAAATTCAGGAAAAATGACCGATAAATATGAAGAAATAACTTTTAAGTCGAATGGAGTTCTAACTTTAGGAGCTGAAATTGAATTGCAGTTAATTGACCAAAATAGCCTAAATCTTACGCCTAAAGCAGAAGATTTGCTTGATGCCGGAAAATTCATTAA
The DNA here is from genome assembly GCA_964506725.1 of uncultured Rhizobium sp. Taxonomy (GTDB): domain Bacteria; phylum Pseudomonadota; class Alphaproteobacteria; order Rickettsiales; family UBA1997; genus UBA2645. Next base: position 2,881 of record CAZDLU010000020.1, on the reverse strand, counting down.
AAACCTTAAGCAGGAATTCTATTTAAGTACCGTTGAAATCTGCACCGAAAAACAAGAAAATGCTCATCAAATCAAGCAAGACCTGAAAAACGCTTTTGACAAATTAGTGCCTTTGGGAAATGAACTGGGTTTAAGTTTTTCTACTACCGGATGTCATCCGTTTTCTCGTTATTCTGATTGCGTCATTACTCCGTCCAAAAGATATGATGAGTTGATAAACCGTAACCAATGGCTTACCCGCAGAATGACGGTTTATGGTCTTCATGTTCATCTTGGCATGAAAGATGGCCATGAATGTATCCGTTTTAATAATTTCTTCCTACCGTTTTTATCGCATTTTTTAGCACTTTCCTCAAGCTCACCTTTCTGGCAAGGTGAAGATACCGGACTTGCTTCGGTTAGACCTACCACTTATGAGTCAATGCCAACTTCGGGGCACCCTTACGAAGTCAGCAGTTGGAATGAATTCGAGAGCCTTTACCACACGCTAAAAAAATGTAATGCGATCAATTCGTTAAAAGATCTATGGTGGGATATGCGACCAAGTCCAAGTTACGGTACTTTGGAAATTCGGGTTTGCGATGGTTTGGCAACTCTTGAGGGAACTGTTGCGATTATTGCCTATATTCATTTACTGGCTCACTGGTTTAATGATAATTGCAGTTGGTTTAATCAGGTACAGCCTTGTCCTAGATTTTTACTTAGAGAAAATAAATGGCGGGTAATGAGATATGGATTGGATGCGGAATTAGTTTTAAATATTGATGGTAAAACTTCCTTAATTCGTGACGAAATTGAGATGTGGCTTGATATTACCAAAGATTATGCAAAAAACCTTGGCTACGAAAGTTATATAAAAACTTTAAGAGAGATCATAAAAAAGGGAACCTCTTCTGATCGCCAAAGGGCAGTTTTCAATAAAACAAATTCAATTTCGGAAGTTGTTAAGCACAATATTAATGAATTTCTCAATCAAAGTCCGATCTGGGATATTTAAAAAATATCGACAGCAAGGAAGTTAATTAGCTAACGGCCCAAAGCTGCCGCATCGCTCTTGCCAAGCCGTTGAAGAAGAGCGGTGGCAAAAATCCTGCCTGAATAAATTTTTAAAAATCATATTTAAGCGCCAAATTATAACTCATAAAATCATTAAAATATCCCATATTTAAAACTCTGGTATATTTAGCAGTGGCGCGTAATGCCACATTATTAATAATTTTAGTTTCCACACCAGCGCCGACATCAAGACCAAGTCTTATATTTTTTTTGCTATTAGTTGCAATGTTTGTTCTATGCGCTTCACCGTCCATGTAGTCAGTTTTGGATTTAAAATAAACCTCAGAAAGTCCGGCGATTCCTAGAAGTTTTATGTAATTATGCAAATCAAGCGCAGGTGTCGTAAAAACTCCGTCCAAATTTATAACTTGCAAATTGCTGCTGCTTCTTACGGTCATATTATTTCCGCTGTCAAGCCAGACACTTACAGGCCCATAAGGTAAAGCAAATTAAATAACCTAACTCGTAGTTTTTTTGACCTGATCCCCAAATTCCAGCCCACCTAAATAAGAAAGTCTCTATCATAGATGGGAAGGTTTGGGGGCTAGGAAAATGGCGCAATCAATTTCTCAGAGGATGAATGTTAAAGATTTGATTAACGCTTATGACAATGGTGAAATGCGAGACAATATTGCAAAATCACTAACTAACTGGTTTGGCGAGTATAATCAAAATTATCTTCACTAAAAATTACACTATAAAAGCTCTATGGAATTTGAGGCGGAATTTAAATTAAATTTTGCTGAGAACACTCTTCAAGATTTATATTGAAAATTGGGGAGCATAACAAGGTGTTGAGTTAAATAATTTTGCTATGGAGAAAATTTTAATTATTTAAAATTTTTATTTTTTCTACTGCTTTCCATCAACGCGAGGTTTTCTACTTCTGTCCATCAAGGCGCGAATTTCTTCTGGCGATATATCATCAGAAGGCACTTTTTCTTTTGCCGGAGGACAGGGAATACTAGGCTTTAAGATTCGATGCGGATTGACAAAACTTGGCTTGCGAGAATCATCCGCTTTGACATCACTAGGGGCTGCCGGCATACGAGTAGGCACAGGTGGGAAAAGTATTTTATCCGATTTTGAACTAGAAATTTTATCTCCGATTGGCTTATATCGGCGCGAAATATCAGGAAACACTACGCTCGCAGCAGGCGGCAGAGTTCGTTGAGAAGTATGATCTTCTTCATCAGAATCAGAAGAAGCACCCGCTCCTGCTTTAGGAGCGCGACCTTCTTCATTAGAAGCATCTGCTGGTCTTCTTCGAAAAAGACGGTCAAATAAACTCGGCTTTTTAGTTTTCTCAGGAACGCTGATTGTAGGAGCGCCTATTAATTTAGCGTTCTCTTCTTCTACTATTGCTTTAATCGTCGGATTTGCTTCTAAAAACACTTTCCATTCTTCAACATTAATACCACCAGAAGAATCCGGCACTACAGGTTTGCCTCCTATAGTTTCAGCGCGTGATGCAATATATAGCGCTTGGGCATAAATATTATGACCTTTACCCGCAGCAACACCCCTTGATTTATCGCTAACTAAAACACAACCTTTTTTCATTAGCGCAGAATACAATGCCCTGAAAGAATCGGGCTCTAAACTCGTTAAATCATAGCTCATTAAAATAAATCCGTCGCGCCGATAAGAGGGAACCTCTGACTGCTCTATTATTTTTATTGCAAGCGGCAATTTATCGCGCACCATAAGAAAAGATGGTGATTTTTCCATGCGATTTGAAAAAAGATAATAATCCGATACCTTAGCACCCTTCGCCATTAAAATCTCAAGCACTTCCAGCACTTTTTTTAACACTTTGGAAGGT
>CAZDLU010000019.1:0-32226 GCA_964506725.1 uncultured Rhizobium sp. | reverse complement strand
CTGTGGGTCGGACGTTCGAATCGTCTCGGGCTCACCACTACTTCTTATCGGCACATTTTTTTGCCATTTTCTTTACGAAAGCATCAAGCGACAGCACTCCCGGACCAAAAACGATGATTGTTGCAAGTACCGCAAACCAGAAAATATGTTCCGGATTTGGCATTACTACGAATTGAATTACTGCAGTCATAATAAATAAAATTCCTGAAGCCGGTCTAGTTGCAAGCCCAATTATAAGAAGACTTGAACACAGTAATTCAAAAATCGTTGTTAAATAAGCCGCAAAAACCGGTTCAAGTAATGGTACCTTATATTCATTTTCAAAAAGATAAATCGTTGAATCAAAACTATGAAATTTTATCAAGCCGCTTTTTAAAAAGATGCTTGCGACCAAAAAACGCAAGGACAAAAGAAGAATTGGTGAAATATATTTTTGTAAAAAATTATTTCTTTTTTCAATAAGCCCAACGGCGCAGGCCAGTTTTTTGCATTTCATAATTTAATAAAATTTAGTTATTATTCGAAGCGAAATGAATTTGTTCAAGATGCTACCGATATCGCAGTCTTTTGAAACTTTCACCATTTTTTGATAGGTTTGGTATAAAGTTTTTTTATTGTGCAGATTTTGTAAAAAAATAAATTCTACCGGACTTAGTTTTTGTACGGCGCAATTGCCGCGGCCTCTTTCAACTAGCAGGATCTCGGTTTTTTTAGGAGCGGTTTTTTTTATTTTTTTGTCATTAATAAAATTTTGCCAAATATTAAAAATGGCAAATCGAGATTCAATAAAAAAACAGGAAGGATGAAGTTCGAAACGCAATTTAAATAATTTTTCCGGCGCTAGATTTTGGAAGTTTTTTATATCGAAATCCGCAACTTCTGCGGCATAATAGCAGTGATGCGAAGCCAGCTCAAGCCTTGCTATATCTGAAAGCAAAGGCTTTAAAAATTTTGGAAAATTATCACCGAATAAATTTAAATTGCCACTTAGAGAAGGATTTTTTACGCAATAATTTTCAACAATTTTTTTAAATTCTTTTGCGCCTGAAATTTTTTTTACCAAAGGAAAAATTGACTCTAAAACACCTTCAAAATTACCAAAAACATTATTGCGATATATATTTAAGCGCGCTAGAGTTTCTTGGTTTGAATAAGGTAAAGACTTGGTAATATTTTTGCGATTGCGATTAAAAATATGCGCGCAAAAATTTTCCTGTAATTTAGCTAAATCGCTCATAAAGTTTTTTTGATCCGCAATCAATAGTCACTCCGAGCTTGTCGAAGGGTGTGTTTGAGCTTGGAGTATAACACACCCTTCGACAGGCTCAGAGTGACTTGCGAGTTTTTGTGTTTTAAGGGATAATTTCCAAAAATTTAATCTATTATTTATAGATGATTTTTATAAAATTCAAAATATCAGATAATCTTTTAAGAAATAAAAATGTCAGTAAATAAATATTATAACCCTGAGAAAGCTTTTACTTTTGCTCAAAAAACAACCGAAGAAGATGTTGTGCATGGCAAAGAATTAAGTGATAAAGATATAGAAAATTTATGCAGTGGTTTTTTTGTTAATCTTATTTATGCCAGTGTTGTTGAAGGGCATAAAGACTTTGAACAAGGTCGAGAAAAAGCCTTGAATATTGCTGCTAAAGTTATCGTAAAACATGGTCGAAAAATTAAAGATCAACTTGATCAAAATGATGAAGAAAGCATTGATTCTGAGCGCTCTATAGGCGATCAAAATCAACCTAATACTTCTAAAGATGTTAGAAAAATTTCTGGTGGAACTGTGGCAAAAACCATTAAAAAAATCGCGGAAATGATAAGTTCTATGTCGAAAGAAGAACAAAGTTCTGCTGCTGATAATTTTAGTGCAGTATTTGAAGTTTTAGATAAATCTTTTGATAAATTAAATCAAACCATGAAGCAATTGGCCTTAGAGCCTGCTGTGGTTGCTAACATAAAAAATATTTTAGAAGGAACCAAAGGACAAGATATTTTTGATAATTTGATTGAGAAACATTTAAGTCCGGCGGAACAAAGTGCGATTAAAAATGTTTCAGCGGAAGAGTTGAACACGTACAAAAAGATAATAGTGCGGCAACAAGAAAATCAAGCCGGTATGGTTTTGGCGTAATAAATTAAGGCGCTTCTTTCATAATTTTTGCCGCTTTATTGGCTTCATCAAAAAGCACTTCCACTTCAGGAAAATCCTGATCCCATTCAATTAGTGTCGGAATTTTACCAAATCTTTTTATGGCAATTTCATAAAGCTGCCAAACTTCTTTTTTCACCAAATCATTATGGGTATCAATAAAAACTTTTTTATATTTTTTGCCGTCAAAAATTTCGGTTTCTGAGTGTCCGGCCAAGTGAATTTCGGCGACAATTTTTTTATTTAATTTTGCCAAATATTCTTTAGCATCAAATTGCGAATTGTTGCAAGCGCTGACATAAATATTATTTACATCGAGCAGAAGCTTACAGCCCGTTTGTTTGGTGATCTCATTAATAAATTCAAATTCATTAAATTCCTGATTATCAAAAGCTAAATAGGCGGAAGGATTTTCTATTAAAATTTCACGTTTTAAAAAATCTTGCATCAGCGAAATATTTTTTGCCAAAACAGCGAAGGAGCCTTTAGTATAAGGTAGCGGCAGCAAATCATTTAAATGTCTTTTTTTCGCCATGCCCCAAGAAATATGATCGGAAACCAAAAACGGATCGATAATATCAATGAGTTTTTTTAAATTTTTTAAGTGTGTTTTATCAAGGCCAGAAGCGGATCCAAGCGAGTTGCCGACTGAATGTAAACTGATCGGAAAATTTTTTCTGATTTGAATTAAAGATTCAATGGAAGCGCCGCCATCACCATAATAATTTTCGCTGTGAACTTCAAACCATCCGATTTTTTTGGCGAACTTCTGGGGATTTTTTATTACATCATCAATGTAGGGAACTCTAAGTCCGATCCCGGTTTTATTTTCCGGAATCGAACTTTCAAAAATAGTGCTTTTTGGCATTATTTTTTAACTTCTTCTTTTTTTACTTCAGCTTTTACTTCAGCTTTTTTAGCTTTAGCTTTAGCTTTTTCTTCTTTTTTAGCAGCTGAGCATTTGTGTTTTTCGTCAGCTTTTTTTGCTGAACATTTTTGGCTTGAGCATTTTGCAGCGTCTTTGTGCTTTAAGTTAGAGCAAGCAGCAGTAAGGCTTAGAGCCAATACACCTGCAGTAACAGATTGTAGAAATTTTTTATTCATAAATAAGCTTATTTAAAATTAAAAAAAGGACTTTGCCAAAACAAAATCCAATTATTATTTGTTATTTCCTAACAAAAGTTTTGCACTTTTCCCACTCGGCAAGAAACTCCGCAAAATGTGGCTTGGAAGGCGATTTGCTCTCCAAAAATTCTGCTAAATTTTTCTTGCATTTTAAGTAAGAATCGAACGAAACTGAGCCGGCATGATATTGGTAGATTAAATAAAGTAAATAGGTATTTAACACATCGGTTTCACAATAATTTCTGATCTCTAAAATCTTGCCTTCGTCAAACATGGAAGTGACTTGCGAGCCGTCCACGCCTATCTTCCCCGGCAGTCCCAAAGCGGCACACAATTCATTCATTTTAGTGCGCGCTGAAGTTCCGAAATCGGAAAATGCTTCGGCTAAATCGCAATGCCAATCTAAACTGTAGCGCTGATTATAATTATTCCATTTATCGCCGCTTTTATAGAGCCAACCTGCTTCCACGTCATGTTTCATCGCGGCATATTTTAAGACCGGCAAATCAAAATTGCGGCCGTTAAAACTTACTAAACGTGAGTGAGATTTTTTTAAATGCGAAAAAAATCCTTTTACCAAATCAGCTTCCGATGCAAGTAAATCGCCGCCGGAACGTACATCAATAATTTTATAAAATTCCTGTCCGTTAAAATCGCGCACGATTTCGGCTTCTAAAAAACTGATACTGATAATTTGATGAAAAACTTGGCGCAAAAATGGATTTTTTTGATCGGTTAAATCGAGATGATATTTGGTTAAGCGCTCGCGAATTTCCTGGGCCGGTGCCTCTTTAATATCAAGTAAATTTTTAGCGGCATTAATATCCGGAATTGTTTCGATATCGAAAACGAATAAATTTTGATGTTGCATTTTGGTAAGTTTTTTGAGATAAAGAATTAACTATTTTCACCCTCACCCCAACCCTTTCCCCTCAAGGGAGAGGGGGCACTCCGAGGAACTCCCTCTCCTTGAGGGGAGAGGGTTGGGGTGAGGGTGAAATTTAAAAACATTCCAAACAGCATGCAAGCAATTATTCTCGAAAAGCCCGGCAATAGTGGTTCTTTAAAATTGAAAACTGTTGACGATCCTAAGCCGAAAAAAAATGAGGTGGTGGTAAAAAATAAAGCGATTGGCGTAAATTTTTTTGATGTTTGTTTTCGTCGCGGACAATATCAAGTACCGAAATTGCCTGCCATTCTTGGCTTTGAAGGTTGTGGTGTCGTGGAAGAAGTTGGTGCGGGCGTAACTGATTTTAAAGTTGGTGATAGAGTCGCATATGCTACTGGTGGTGCCGGCGCTTACGCTGAGAAAAAAGCGATTCATCAGCATCATTTAATTTCGGTACCGCAAAATTTAGCTGATACATTGGTGGCGGGCGTTCTTATGAAAGGGCTGATGGCGCATGCTTTGTTACACCGTGTTTATATTGCCAAAAGGGCAAAAACTATTTTGGTTCATGCTGCAGCGGGCGGCACGGGGCATTTACTTTGTCAGTGGGCGAAATATTTGGGTTTAAATGTGATCGGAACTGTAGGTAGTGATGATAAGATTGCTATTGCTACCGCAAATGGCTGTAGTCACGTCATCAATTACAGCAAGGGTAATTTTGTTGATGAATTGGCAAAAATTACCAGTGATAAAGGAGTCGGTTTAGTTTATGACGGTGTTGGTAAAAATACTTTAGAAAAATCACTTGATTGTTTGTGGCCGATGGGCATGTGTGTAAGCTTTGGTGAGGCTTCGGGGTCTTGCGAAAAACTTGATCTAAATCGTTTGGTTGCAAATTCTTTATATCTTACGCGTCCTACTCTGGCAATGTATAAGGCCAATCGTATTGAGCTTGCCTTATCAGCCGGTGAAGTTTTTGCGGCTTGTGAAAAAGGTATTTTAAAACCGCAAATCACGACTTATGCTTTTAAAGATGTGGCAAAAGCGCATGATGATTTGGAAGGCCGCAAGAGTAAAGGATCACTGGTTTTGACATTGTAGATGCTTACTAAAAATCAAGAACAGCGTTATTTGAGAAACACAATTTTGCCGGAAATTTCTGCTGCGGGTCAGGAAAAACTATTGGCAGCAAAGGTTCTGGTTGTAGGTGCCGGAGGTTTGGGCTCGCCGGTTTTATTTTATTTAGCGGCAGCCGGTGTTGGCAATATCGGTATAATTGATGATGATGTGGTAGAGCTTTCGAACCTACAGCGCCAGGTGATTCACAATCAAAAAAATTTAGGACAAAAGAAAGTTTTAAGTGCGAAAGAGAAAATTTCTTTGCTTAATGATGATGTTAATTTGAAAATTTATGAAGAGCGTGCGACTTATTCTTCTCTAGCTAAAATTGCTATTAATTATGATTTTATTTTAGATGCCACTGACAATTTTCCAACGCGTTTTATCATAAATGAAGTTTGTCATAAATTACGCAAACCCTTGATTTTTGCCGCTGTAAAAGGTTTTTTGGGGCAGGTTTCGGTTTTTAAATCTTACGAAAATGCTAATCCGTGCTATGCCTGCTTTAATCCGAATATTGTTGATGAATCATTTTCTTTGCCTTTAAGTGAGAAAGGAATTTTGGGTGCGGTAGCCGGGACTGTAGGCGCGCTTCAGGCAACAACAACAATAAAAGAAATTCTTGGAATTGGCGAAAGTTTGGTTGGCAAAATTTTAATTTTTGATTTTTTGCAAAATAATTTTCGGAAGGTAGGATTGAAGAAAAATGTCGGTTGCGGAGTATGTGGTGGGTGACCCCTCACCCTAACCCTCTCCCTCAAGGGGAGAGGGGACGCTTAAGAGTAATTCCCTCTCCCCTTGAGGGAGAGGGTTAGGATGAGGGGTTGTAAAAGCAAATATAATATATGTCAAATATCGAAAAAAAATTATCGGAATTAAACATCACTCTTCCTACTCCGGCAACGCCTGTTGCTAATTATGTCGGTTTTGTAAAATCAGGAAATTTGGTTTTTATTTCCGGGCAATTGCCGTTTGAAAATGGTAAATTAAATCATATCGGAAAAGTCGGATCGGAAGTAAAAGTTGAAGATGCCAAATACGCGGCGCGCCTTTGTGCTATCAATATTCTCGCTCAATTAAAAGTGGCCTGTGAAGGTGATTTGGAACGTGTAATACGTTGCGTAAAATTGGGCGCTTTTGTTAACGGAGATGCTGATTTCAAGGATCATCCCGCGGTTGCAAATGGTGCTTCCGATTTGATCGCAGAAGTTTTCGCTGAAAAAGGCAAACATGCGCGAGCGGCTGTGGGATCTGGTTCGCTACCACTTGGCGTTGCTGTGGAAATTGATGCTATTTTTGAGATTAAATAATGAATGAATTGAATTTTGACGATATTTTAGCAGCGCATCAACGCCTAAAAAATTACGTAAAAAATACTCCGGTTATTTCCGATAAAAAATTAAATGATGAGCTTGGCGCGGAAGTTTTTTTTAAAATGGAAAATCAACAGGAAACCTGTTCTTTTAAGGCTCGGGGCGCATTCAATGCCATTTTAGCCTATAAGGAAAAACATGGAAAATTCCCCGAAAAAATTGTTGCACAAAGCTCCGGAAATCACGCACAAGCCGTAGCTTTTGCCTGTAAAAAATTCAATATTCCGGCCATAATTTACATGGCTGCTAACACCTCGTCATTCAAGGTAGCAGCCACTAGATCTCTTGGTGCCGAAGTTGTGTTATGTGAAAAAAGATCGGAAGCAAATCGACTTGCTGAAGCAAAACAGCATGAAGGTTATTTTTTCATTCATCCTTCTGCTAATGATGATGTGATTGCCGGCCAAGGAACGGCGGCTTTTGAAGCTTTAAAAGAAATTGGTGAAGTAGCTGCAATTTTTGCACCATGTGGAGGTGGCGGTTTGGTAAGTGGTTCTTATTTGGCAGCTTGCGGCCTAGCACCAAAAGCTCATACTATCGGATGCGAACCTTTGAACGCCAACGATGCAGCTCGTTCGGTGCGCGACGGAAAAATTTTTCATTTTGAACATTCTCCCGACACAATTGCTGATGGAGCTAGAACTCTTGCGGTGCTAGAGCCATGCTTTACTTATTTAAAAAAACTTGCTGATATTTTAGAAATTACCGAAGAAGAAATAATTTTTTGGCAAAAAAAAATATCAGAAATATTGAAACAAAAAATTGAACCGACTTCAGCCCTTGCTGTTGCCGGTGCTAAGCGATTTTTAGAAACAAACAAAAAGCTAAAAAATCCAAAAATTTTAGTTATTATTTCCGGCGGAAATTTGTAATTATCGTAGTTTTTAATTTTATATATGAGCTCTCCGGTTAGTAGTGAAGCGGCTTCAAGCCGTTTAGATATTCCTTATGATTTTGGTTCTCCTCTAAATTTTTTATCACGCAATGCTAAATCCGGCGATCTTTTAAATGATCACTTTACAGTCGTTGGGCATTATGCCGCCGATCAATTGCGATTTGCGCAGCAAGCGCTGGATTGCTTGACTCAGTTATATGACAAATTTATTCCTGAAAAAGTTTTTGATTTGAGTAAAAAATTTATAACTGAAGAAGATATGCGGCAAATGGAAAGGTTATTTTTTAACATTGCCGAGAATAGAAAAGCAATTTTCAGAAATACGATTCACGATAGCGAGAAGGAGCATGTAGCAAGGGCTGAAGCTATTTTTAACTCAGGAAAAGAATGCGATAACAGTGAAAATAGTGTTGTGAAATATTATGTTAAAACTTTTTCGGCAATTTCTTATCGTAGTTCCGATCAAGTTAATCGCACTACTACTATTATTTCTAATTCTCCGATCTTATATGAAAAATATTTAGGGTGCAAATCATGTCCGCCCCTGCAACTTTCCTATCTGAGCAAATTGCTTGGCGTTCATAGCCGTAAAGATGATGATATTATGTTGGGTCATCTTAGCGAAGATTCCGACGGGAGGTTATTACATGGTATGGGACGTTATCGTAATACATTGTCCGGTCCTAAAGATACGGCTTCGCAAGCGGAATTTAGTAAGTGGCGCGGTCGGGTTGACATTATTACTTATTATGCGGCTAAAAAGGCCTTGATGACAGAAGATGAAGATGAAGCCATGAAATATGCTTTTATTTTTGCGATTTTACGTGGTTATAATGTGCGCAGTGTAATAGGCGCTGGTTTTGCGCAGGAGATGTCGCTCCGCTGGATTTTTGCCGCTAAAGGATGGCCGCAATTTCGCAAAATGCCGGGAGTTTATTTAGACATAGAGGCCTGTGTTTTGGGTGATGATCCCGAAAAATCGATTGCGGATTTGATTGAAAGGCAAATTGTTGATTATAAAAATGCCAATAATCCTGCAGCAGATCTTTCCAAGAGTGGGTTATTTGATAGGCCAATAATTGACGTGAAAGCAGTAGAATCGCCTAGGGCTAAAAAATTAAGTGATGATACAGAATTAAGCCTGGCTTCTGAAATTTAGCGCCACCAAATAAGTCTCCGAAGAATCTTTTCTTGAAGAATTCGGTTTAAAATATTTTACGGTTTCAAAATTTTCCCGTAATTTTTTTACAATTTCATCCGAGCTGCCGCCTTGAAAAATCTTGCCGACAAAGCATCCGCCTGGTTTGAGGATTTTCGCAGCCAAGACCAAAGCCTCTTCCAAAAGCATAATAATTCGCAAGTGATCGGTTTTAGCGTCTCCCATGGTGTTAGCGGCCATATCCGACATAACCACGTCGCAAAGCCCGTCTTTATTGTGCGGAATGGTTTTTAGCAATTCAATAATTTTTTGTGGCGCATCTTCCGCGAGAAAATCTTGTTGGAAAAATTTTACGCCCGGAATTGTGTCGATCTCAAGTAAATCAAGCGCTACTACATGATCATCTCCGACTTTCGTCACGGCATATTGTGACCAGCCACCGGGTGCAGCACCTAAATCCACCACGATTTTTCCTTTCTTGAAAATCTTAAATTTTTCATCAATTTCAATAATCTTAAAAGCAGCGCGCGACCGCCAACCTTCGCGCTTGGCGCGTTCAACAAACGGATCATTTACTTGGCGCAACAGCCATTTCTGTGAAGATTTTTTTAAGCGTTTAGCTTTTTTTAAAGTTGTAAATTTTTGCGGCATTTTTTAAGAGATTCGAGCTTTTGCAATTTGAAGAGTAGGAATTTTTGCAATTATTTTTTTAAGATTTTTTAACTTTTCTTCCATGTCAAAATCATTTTGTAATCCAATAAAAAAGCCATTCGACAAGCCAAAATGTTTACCCAACCTAATCGAAGTATCTATAGTTATTGATCTTTTTCCTAGTACAATCTCATTGATTCTTCTGGGTGGAACTTTGATTGATTTAGCGAGTTGATTTTGGCTTAAATTTAATGGTTTTAGAAATTCTTCCAACAAGATTTCTCCTGGATGAATATTGCCAATGTTTTTCATAACTAAAGTTTTTGATAAATTAACAAATTAAGTTAGTATAACGAGACGCGTTATAGCTGTCAACCCTTGATTTAATGGTAATCAACTAGTTCTACATCATAACAATTACCATTGCTAAAACAAAAACATAAGCGATATTTCTGATTTACTCTGATGGAATATTGCCCTTTTCTATTTCCTAATAAACTTTCTAAATTATTTCCGGGTGGAGATTTTAAATCGCTAATTAAAATTGATTGATTTAACAGTCGCAGCTTTCTACGAGAGGCTCTTTGAATATCTATCGGAAATTTTTTTGAGAACTCGTCATTCCAGATTCTCTGTGTCTCGCGGCACTCTAAACGCCAATTCAGGGTAAGAAATAATCCATATTTTGGCATATTTCTTACCCTGAATTGGCGTTTAAGGTTTTTATCACGGTGGTTGGATTTATTGTTGAAAAATGTTGTGGAGGCCAATATAATCGCGCTTTCTTAAAAAAGCAAAATTTTAGACTCGCTTGAAAAATCAAATAAAAACAATCGGAATTATTGGCGGCGGACAGCTGGGGCGCATGACTTGCTTTGCGGCGCAGCAAATGGGATTTGCGACAGTTGTTTTTACCGATTGTGAAAATTCACCGGCAAGTTTTGTTACCAACAAAACTATCGTGGCAAATTATGATGATGCCGCGGCCTTAGAGAAATTTGCTTCCATGGTTGATGTAGCAACTTTTGAATTTGAAAATATTCCGCTTAAGCCAATTCAATTTTTAGAAAAAAAAGCAGCGGTTTTTCCAAGTTCGAAAATTTTGGAAATTACCCAAAATAGAATTTTGGAAAAAAATTTCTTGAATAAAATCGGTGTTAAAACGGCTGACTATGCTGAAATATCAAGCCTTGAAGAGCTTAAAGAAAATTTAGCAAAATTTAAAAAAGCGATTCTAAAAACGGCGACGATGGGTTATGACGGGAAAGGGCAATTTGTTTTGGTGGATGCTTTGGAATGTGATAAAATATGGGTTGAGGTCGCTTTACAAAAATTAATTTTAGAAAAATTTTGTCCTTTTGATTCGGAAATTTCAGTGATGGTGGCGCGTTCAAAAACCGGTGAAATTGCTTGTTATGAACCGCTGACAAATATTCACAAAAATGGAATTTTGGATGAAAGTATTTATCCGGCAAAAATCTCGGAATCCTTGAAAATAAAGGCCGAGGAGGTTGCTAAAAAAATTGCACTTGAACTTAATTTAATTGGAATTTTAGCCGTAGAATTTTTTGTAATCGGGGAAGAATTGCTCGTCAACGAGCTTGCCCCTAGGCCGCATAACTCCGGACATTTTTCTATGGATGCGAATGTTACTTCGCAATTTGAGCAATTGATCCGCGCCATTAGCGGACTCAAGCTTGGTTCGACAAAATTTCACTCTATCGGTTTTATGAAAAATTTAATCGGTGATGAGGTTTTGGATTTGGAAAAATTTTATCAAAATCCGCAGGCGAAAGTTCATCTTTACGGAAAGGCTGAAATCAAGGCCGGACGGAAGATGGGACATGTAAATATTTTGGATTAGGAAACTACTCATTGTCACCCTGAGCCTGTCGAAGGGTGATTCAAGGTACGGGCCTAAATCATCCTTTCACAGGCTTAGGATGACAATGAGTTTTAATAAATTTATTTAAAATGAAAAAAAAATCTGTTACAGAAAAACTAAAATTAATGCCGCAAAAATCGGGATTTTTGGGTGTTGAAGAAAAATATTTGAAATCGCCGGATGACGCAAAAGTTGTGGTGGTGCCTTTTGCTTTGGAAAAATCGGTAAGCTATGGACGCGGCACTAAGAAGGGTGCAAAGGCTATTATCAAGGCTTCGCAGCAAGTTGAATTATTTGATGAAGAATTTTGGTGTGAGCCATTTCGCAAATATGGCGTGGTGACAATGGCTGAGCCGAAAATTGATTATACATCGGTTCCAAAATCATTAACACAATTAGAAAAAATTACTGAAAATATTTTAGCAGCCGGAAAATTTCCGCTAATTTTAGGTGGCGAGCATTCAATAACGGCGGGGTCTATCAGGCCTTTTGTTAAGCGCTATCCTGATTTAGCAATTTTACATTTTGACGCTCACGCTGATTTGCGCGATGGTTATGCGGGTGAGCATTATTCACATGCTGCAGCGCTGCGCCGCGTGATGGACCATCCGATTTCAACCCTTATTTCTTGCGGCATCAGAAATATTTCGGCCAGCGAAATTCCTTATTTGGAAGCTAATAAACATCGCATTACAATTCATTTCGGTAAAGACAGAAGAAGTTGGGATGCTAAGAAAATCGTGGCCGCGCTTAAAGGTCGTCCGGTATTTTTAACTTTCGATTTAGACGGTTTTGATTCGAGTTTGATGCAAGCAACCGGAACTCCCGAACCAGGTGGTGTCATGTGGGAAGACGCTCTCGATATTATTCGTGAAGCGAGCAAAATTTCTAATATCGTGGGCGCGGATGTGGTGGAATTGGCACCCGTGAAAGCACTTCATTCCTGTGATTTCTTGGCCGCAAAACTATGTTATAAAATTTTGTCTTACGCGTTTTTAAACAAAAATGAAAAATTTTAAAATCGACGGAGTTGAAATAAAAAGAGGTGAGAGAAGGCGCGTCAATATTGACATGGGAAGTATTTATGATTTTACCGATGTCAAAATGCCGGTCGAGGTTATTTGCGGTAAGAAAAAGGGACCAACGCTTTTTATCAGCTCGACAATTCACGGCGATGAGATCGGTGGTATTGAAATTGTGCGCCGGCTTTTAAAATCGCGCTATTTAAAAAATATTCATGGTACTTTAATTGTAATTCCTGTTGTAAATATTTTTGGCTTTAATGACAGAACGCGCTATTTGCCTGATCGCCGCGACCTTAATCGCTGTTTCCCGGGAAGCAAAAATGGTTCGCTGGCTTCGCAAGTTGCAAATAAATTTTTGCGTGAAATTGTAGATAAATCCGATTATGGAATTGATTTGCATACCGGTGCTTATCATCGCTGTAATTACGCGCAAATCCGCGCCAATCTAGATGATAAAAAAACTCTAAATTTAGCGAAAGCCTTTGGAGCTCCGGTGTTGATAAATTCTAACATGCGTGACGGATCATTGCGTCAAATTGCGGTTGAACAAAAAATTCCGATCATACTGTACGAAGCCGGCGAAGCCTTGCGTTTCCATGACGAAGGCATCGAAATTGGCGTAACGGGAATTTTAAACTTCATGCGTGCAATTGGCATGATCGAAACAAAATTCTGCAAAATTCCAAGTAAAAAATTATTCATCGCCCGTTCAGATTTCTGGGTGCGTGCGCCAAAAAGCGGCGTGCATATTCCGCATAAAAAACTTGGACAAATTGTGAAAAAAAATGAAGTGATGGGTGAAATTTCCAATCCTTTCGGCGATCATAAAACTTTAGTGCGAGCTAATTCTGACGGCATAATTATCGGCATGTCAATGTTGCCTCTAGCCAATAAGGGTGATGCTTTGTTCCATATAGCTTGCGAAAAAGAAAGCGATAAGACGAACAATAATTTATTGCCGGATAGTGGATTGCATAATGTGGATGTGGTGAATTCCTGATCAGACTGTGGGTCCGGAGCGATTAATTGTTGTCTGAGCCTTTTTCCATCCTAAAACTTGAGGAGAGGGCGAAGGAGTGTCTCTTCCGGTTCTCATTGTCGGACGGCGGTTGTTTTCTTCTTCGAGAGAAGAATCTTCCATAGATGAAATGGAAGCAGAAGAAGCTATGCTAAAATTATCCTCATTGTTTCGTTGGTGACCGGGATTTTCATAGTTAAATGATGAGGTATTTTTAAGAGTCGGCGCTGCCTTGTTTTTTAAAGAGTTGGTTTCAGATGATCTACCTAAGTTGTTCCACCATTTGCGAAGGCCGGAAAAAATTCCTGCGCTTTTTTCAGTTGCGCTATTTGCAGCAGAAGGCTCACTCTTTGGGTTCGCGGCAGCATCCTTCACAGCCTGGGATTTTTTACCGAACAGACTGAATTTAGGTAATTTGCTGGTATCAGAGGAGTTAGCAGAGCTTTTATAGGATTCTCTTATTTCTTTTGCTTCTGCTTTCCAAGCTTTTTTTTGCGCTTGTGATTCTTGTTCATATTTCGCAGCATATTCAGGATTAGCATTCCAGTTGTTAATATAATCCTTTTCGCTTTTTGCATAGTCAGCTTTAAACTTCTTGGCAGCTTCTCCGCTTCTTGCTGCTTTAGTCTCTTTAACCACTTTTTTTACATTTGCTTCGGTAAATTTTTCAAAAGTAGAAAGCTTTTTTACTTCTGCGGCGCTTTCTTTAGCGAATGCTTCCTTTAATTCTGGCATTGCAGTTTTTAGGGCTTCAGGGCCTTGCTTTTGATAAATATCAATTTGGTTTTGTAAGAAACTCTCTCTAGCTGCGGTATAATTGATATCGGTCTTAAAACTATTCCAAGTGTTGCGACTTCCGGCCATGATGCCGCGTTGTTTTCGTATGTGGCCGAGCTCATTAATAGCGTTGCCAATTTGTAATTTAATAGGATCAGTTGGTAACGGAGGCAACGGTCGCGGAGAGCTCATAATTTCTGCGGCTCTTTTTAATTGCTCAGGATCAGTTGGTAGCGGAGGTAGAGGACGAGACATATATAAAAATTAATTAATAAGAACCGGCGATCATACTAAATTTTAGCAAATGAGCAAGCGCAAATTTTAAAATTGTATCTTTTTAAACACCGGTTGAACCAAAGCCGCCACTGCCGCGCGCAGTTTCGTCCAAATCTTTTACTTCAATAATTTTTGCTTGTTCATGGCGCGCAATCACCATTTGCGCTATGCGCATGCCTTTAGTTATTGCAAAATCAACTTTGGAATGATTAATCAAAATTACGCAAACTTCGCCGCGATAGTCGGAATCAATGGTTCCGGGCGTGTTTAAAACCGTGATGCCGTTTTTTAAAGCGAGTCCGGATCTTGGTCTTACTTGGGCTTCGAAGCCTTTTTCCAAAGCAATCGCTATTCCGGTTTTTACTAATTTTATTTCGGCAGGTTTGATTACTAAATCTTCAGCAGCTTGTAAATCAAGGCCGGCGCTGCCGTCAGTTTCATATTTTGGCAATTTCAAATCGCCGAAATTTTCAAGTTTTTTGATTTTTAATATTGTCATTGGAAATTTAAATTCGAGTTGGTAAATTGTGCGGCCTCATACTATAAAAAGATTTAATCTAAAAATGACAGAGAATTTTAATGAATTAAAAGACGAAAATCGTCGCAAGTTGTTGACAGCTACAGCCTACAGCGCGGTCGGCGTTGGTGCGGCCTGTGCAATTTTGCCTTTCGTTGATAGCATGAATCCGGCGAAGGACGTTCAGGCTCTTGCTTCCATCGAAGTTGATATTTCAAATATAAAAGTCGGCGAAGAAAAAAAAGTAATGTGGCGCGGTAAGCCAATCTTCATTAAACGTCGTACTGCTGAAGAAATTAAAGCAGCGCAAGAAGTAAAATTATCAGAATTAAAAGATCCGCAATCAGATTCTGACCGCGTAAAACCCGGTAAGGAAGAATGGCTAATCACGATTGGAATTTGCACACATTTAGGTTGCGTGCCGATCGGCGGTCAAGGCGAATTTAAAGGTTGGTTTTGTCCATGCCACGGTTCGCAATATGATACTTCTGCAAGAATTAGAAAAGGCCCGGCACCGAAGAATTTAGAGGTTCCGCCTTATGAGTTTGTTAGTAATAGTGTAATTAAAATTGGGTAAAAAGTGCTCGGGTGCTTAAGTGCTCGCGCTTCGCTAGTGCTCGGGCTCTAAGTTTATAGTAAATAGTATAAACATAAAGCCCGAGCACTAGCGAAGCGCGAGCACCTGAGCACTTGAGCACCTATTAATATAAAATAACAAAATGAGCGATATTCAAAACGACTTACCAAAAAGCCTAACCGAAACTTCCAAAATCGCCAAATGGATTGACGATCGCCTTCCCGTGATTTCAATGATCGAAGGCACTTTTTTAAAGCATCCTTATCCGAAGAATTTAAGCTATCTTTGGGGACTTGGTTCAATTGCCGGCATTGCGCTTTTGGTGCAAATTTTGACCGGACTTTTTTTGGCGATGCATTATGTGCCTAACACCGAGAAGGCTTTTGACTCGGTGGAACATATTATGCGCGATGTGCGTTATGGTTGGTTGATTCGTTATATTCACGCGGTTGGCGCTTCGATGTTTTTTGTTGCGGTCTACGGTCACATAGCTCGCGGGCTTTATTACGGATCTTACAAGGCACCGCGTGAAGTTTTATGGTGGGCAGGAATTGTGATTTTCTTGTTGATGATGGCGACTGCGTTCATGGGTTACGTATTGCCATGGGGACAAATGAGTTTTTGGGGCGCAACCGTAATTACCAATTTATTTTCTGCAATTCCTGTTGTTGGAAAATCAATTGTGGTGTGGCTTTGGGGCGGCTATTCTGTAGATAACCCGACACTTAATCGTTTTTTTGCTTTGCACTTTTTATTACCGTTTGTTTTGGTTGCAATCGTCATGATTCACTTGGCGGCCTTACATAAAGTGGGTTCGAACAATCCGACCGGCGTTGAAATCAAAAGCAAAAAAGATATTATTCCTTTCCATCCATATTTTACCATCAAGGATTTAGTAGGCTTCGTCGGCTTCTTTTTAATTTTCGGCTATTTCTTATTTTTCTATCCGAATTCTTTGGGCCATCCCGACAATTATATTCCGGCCAATCCAATGGTAACCCCGGCGCATATCGTTCCGGAATGGTATTTCTTGCCGTTTTATGCAATCTTGCGCGCTGTTCCTGACAAGCTTGGCGGCGTATTGATGATGTTTGGTGCCATCGCGGTTTTATTCGCGCTACCTTGGCTTGATAGAAGCAAAATCAAGTCGGGAGCCTATCGCCCGCTTTTCCAAAAATTCTTTTGGTTATTTTTCTTTAACTTTATTTTCTTAGGTTGGCTTGGAAAATCGCCGGCGGAAGGTTGGTATGTTTGGGCTTCACGCTTTGCTACGCTTTATTATTATGCTTATTTCTTTGTGATTTTGCCGAATTTACCGAAGTTTGAAAAAACCTTGCCATTGCCGGAATCTATTGACGAACACTACAAATCAAAGCATTAATGATTGATGCCAAAGAATTATACAATTTGCTAAAAAAAATTCCTAAAGGTAAGGTTACAACTTACAAGGAATTGGCGCAAAAGCTTGAAACTAAAGGCTTCAGAGCGGTTGGCAAAATTGTCGGTAAAAATCCTGAGGCACCCAAAGTTCCATGTCATCGCGTGGTAAGAAGCGATGGTGGTTTGGGTGGTTATGCTTTTGGCATTAAGAAAAAAATTGAGCTTTTGGAAGCAGAAGGTGTAAAAATTTCTGCCGGAAAAGTAGTCGATTTTGAGAAAAAATTATATAAGTTTTAAAATGAAAAAATTATTTCTGGTTTTAGCTCTAATTCCAAATTTAGCTTTAGCAAATAGCGGCGCGCATGGTGATGCACATTCTACAGCCGCGCTTCATCCCAAGCAATTAAAATGGGAATTTGATGGTGCTTTCGGCCGTTTTGATCGTGCTTCGGCGCAACGTGGCTATCAAGTTTACAAAGAAGTTTGTGCGGCTTGTCACGGCTTGAAGCGCGTAGCTTATCGCGATTTAGCAGATTTGGGTTTTGGCGAAAATGAAATTAAACAAATTGCTTCTGAATATAACGTAACAGATGGTCCAAATGATGATGGTGATATGTTTGATCGTCCGGCTCTTCCTTCTGACAGATTCGTTGGGCCTTACGCTAATGATAATGCGGCGCGCTCTGCCAATGGTGGCGCGCTTCCGCCTGATTTGTCATTAATTGTAAAAGCCCGTCATGATGGCGCGAATTATGTTTATTCGATTTTAACCGGTTTTCAAGACGCGCCGGAAGGTTTTGAAATGGCGCAAGGTAAAAACTATAATCCATATTTTGAAGGCCGCCAAATTTCAATGCCGGCGCCAATTACTGACGATGGTCAAGTTGAGTATCGCGATGGAACTTATGCTACCAAAGAACAAATGGCGAAAGACGTTGTAAATTTCTTACAATGGGCCGCAGAACCTGAAACCGAGCATCGCAAAAAAATGGGCATTCGAACCATGATTTTCCTCGGTATTTTATTGGTAATATTGCTTGCTGCTAAAAAGGCGGTTTGGAAAAAAGTTAAATAAGTGCTCAGGTGCTTAAGTGCTCGGGTGCTCGGGCTCTAAGTTGAAACTCATTACTCTCAACTTAGGGCCCGAGCACTAGCGAAGCGCAAGCACCAGAGCACCCGAGCACTAATTAAAAATATGACATTCAAATTCAAAGACCAAAAGGAAGTAGAAAATATTCTCGCTAAATATCCTAAAGCGCGCAAGAAATCTGCCATTATGCCGCTGCTTGATTTAGCGCAAAGGCAAAATGAAAATTGGGTTTCTAAAGATATAATTGCCGCGATTGCAGAAATTGTGGAAGTGCCGGAAATCAAGGTTTACGAAGTTGCCAGCTTTTATACAATGTATAATTTAAAACCGGTTGGAAAATATTTAATTCAGTTCTGCAAGACTACTCCTTGTATGCTGCGTGGCATTGATGAAATTATGAAAGCCGCGCAAGAAAAATTGGGAATTAAAATTAACGAAACAACCGAAGATAATTTATTTACTTTGAAAGAAGTTGAATGCTTGGGCGCTTGTGTCAACGCGCCGATGGTACAAATCAATGATGATTTTGTGGAAGATTTAACGATAGAAAACTTTAACAAAATTCTTGATGATCTGAAAGCCGGAAAAGCTTTTAAGGTCGGCTCGCAGGTTGGCAGACAATGCTCCGCGCCGGTCGTTTAAATAAACCGTTGATTGTCATCACTCCTAGCAAAATCAGTCCTGATCCCAAATAACTATTCCACATTAATTTTTCATGAAGAATTGCTTTGCCTAAAATCATGCCAAAAATAGGCATTATGTAAGTGACGGCGGAGACATAAGTGGCGCTGGCCTCAGCAATTAATTTATAATAAATTATGAAGGCAATTACCGTGCCGATGATTGCTAGACTGATTATTGAAAATAGTGCGGAAGTTGAAATTTTGGCAATCGCAAAGGGATTTTCCATTAACGAAAACGGTAGTAAAAATAAAGAAGACATAATTAATTGAGCTGTTGCGGTGGCGAGCGGTTTGGTATTTTGCATGTTTTTTTTCGTATAAACTATACCGATGCCGTAAGAGGCAGCGGCGCAAATAACAGCGATGATTCCGGGAAGCGTGGCATGGGCTTGTAGTAAGGCAGGCGCGACCAAAATAAATAATCCGCAAAAACCGGTAATTGAACCAAAAAATTTAGTTTTATTTAAACGATCACCGTTAATAAAAAAATGGGCAATAGCTAAAGTGAATAAAGGGGTTGAGCCGTTGATAATAGAGGCTAGAGAGCTATCAATAAATTGCTCGCCGACAGCAAATAAAACAAAAGGAAAAGCACAACTAAAAAAACCCATAATGGCAAAATTTTTCCAAGCATTTTTTGTGATGGGTAGATTAATTTTTTTAAATTTTAGAATTAAGTAAAGTAAGGTAGCAGCTATTGCTACTCTAAGAAAGATAAGGGTGAAGGGCGGCACATATTCTATGGCAATTTTGATAAAAAGAAATGACGGGCTCCAGCAACAAGCTAATGCAAGTAAAAGAATAAAATTTTTAAGTTTGGTATTCATTATTACTCCGTCGGATCAACATCAATCCTGATTCTAATCGAATTAGGAATCTCAATATTTTTCATAACATCGGCAATTAATTTTTGCAAATTAACTTTTTTAGCTGTTTTTAAATTCAGTAAAAAATGATGGCGATTTTTTAGGCGCTGAAGTGGTGCAGGAGCCGGGCCAAATATTGTTATTTTTTCATCAAAAGGAAAATGCTGCATTAATTTTTTAGCAAAATTTTTGGCTTCACTTTCTTGAAAAGCGCTGATTTCAAATTTTGCCATGCGCGCGAATGGCGGAAATTCTGCGTGTTTGCGATTTTTAATTTCAAAATCATAGAAATCTTTTTTGGAATTATTGATGATTTTTTCAAAAATTAAATTTTGCGGATTGTAAGTTTGGATAATTACTTTGCTGTCGTCAGCCCTTCTGCCGGCTCGCCCTATGACTTGTGTTAAAATTTGGTAAGTTTTTTCCAAGGAGCGCAAACTTGATGAATAAAGCATCGCATCGAAATCGACAATGCCAACCAGTGTAAGCCCGGGAAAATCATAGCCTTTCACGATCATTTGGGTGCCGATTATTATATCAATTTCGTGATTTAGAATTTGTTTAACAATTTTTTGTGCTTCTAAAAAATTGCTGACATTATCGCTGGTGATAAGCGCCGTTCTAGCTTCGGGAAATATTCGCGCAACTTCTTCATGTAATTTTTCAACGCCGATTCCAAGTGAAATTAAGGAATTTTCTTCACCGCAAAATTTGCAATTTTCTAGAATTTTTTCCTGATGGCCGCAATGGTGACATGTCAGTTGGTTCTTAGCTTTGTGCAGTACTAAATTAAAATCGCAATTACTGCATTCATATTTTTTGCCGCAAGCTTTGCAAAGCGTTACCGGCGCGTAACCGCGGCGATTTAAGAAAAGTAGAACCTGTTTTTTTACAGCCAAAGTTTTCGCAATTTCGGCGCGCAATTTTTCCGATAAAAATTCTTCTTTCGGTAATTTTTCCTGGCGCAAATCAATTAATGAGATTTCTTTTTTTGCTGAAGAAAATTTTTGATCTAGAATAAAATGCTGATACTTGCCCGAAAGCGCATTTACGTAGGTTTCAAGCGATGGCGTGGCAGATGATAAAATTACCAGAAAATTTTCAATTCGGCCTTTCAAAATTGCCATGTCGCGAGCGTTGAAATTAAAAACATCTTCCTGTTTAAAAGACGGATCATGTTCTTCATCAACGACGATTAATTGTAAATTTTTAAAAGGCAAAAGCAACGCGGAGCGCGCGCCAATCAAGACGCGAACCGTGCCGTTAACAATTCCATAAAAAATTTCTCTTTTTTCTTTTTTGGAAATTTTGGAATGCCATAAAGCAACTTTAAAACCAAATTGTTCTTCGAAGCGCATCAATAGCTGGCTGGTGAGGGCGATTTCGGGAAGTAAAATTAAAATTTGAGCGTTGGAATTTTGCGCTAAAATTTTGGCAATTATTGCAAAATAAATTTCCGTTTTTCCCGAGCCGGTAACGCCATCGAGTAAGGTTACCAATCTTTCATTGTCACCTCTCAAACCCTCAGTGTCATCCTGAGCCTGTCGAAGGGTGTGTTTGGACTCGGCGTGTAACACATCCTTCGACAGGCTCAGGGTGACACTGGAGGCATGAGAAATTTTATCAACGATTTTCTGCTGTTCCTTCGAAAGCTCTTTTAAAACAAACTTACTACAATCAACT
Organism: uncultured Rhizobium sp.; assembly: GCA_964506725.1. Classification (GTDB taxonomy): domain Bacteria; phylum Pseudomonadota; class Alphaproteobacteria; order Rickettsiales; family UBA1997; genus UBA2645. The sequence continues at coordinate 11,080 of CAZDLU010000019.1, read as the reverse complement.
TCCTGAACATAACCCTGTACTTCTTTTTTCACTTTATCCGAATTTAAGATTCCGATAAATGCGCGCAGCACCAAGCCGCGGCTGGCAAGGTTGTAAGCCGCAATTTTTTCAATAAATTCCAACTGTTTTTCGCTTAATTTTATTTTATGTTTTTCTAAAACGGCTTTGATTTTTTCTGCGGCAAATTGCGGCGAAACGTCAACGGCAACAACAACTCCCCAAATTTTCTTGCGTCCAAATTCCACTAAAACTACATCACCGACCGCAATTTTTTCTTCACAAAAATAAGTAAAACTTTCATCAAGCGCTAGCGGCAGTAGGACTTGGATGAAAATTTTGGAGGATAACATTGATTGATAATTATTTTAAAAAAAGCGTTAGACATATTTTATGGTGAATTTAAAAATGTCGCAAATTAAAAAAATTTTGATCGAAAATAAATTTTTATTCGACATCTAACCAAAATGCGAGTAGTATTTTAGCGCTTTCATCTATCAATTATCTAAAAATTTAAATTACATGCCTAAAGTTTCTCAATTTAAAAATGCTTTGCAAGACCTGTCCGGATCTTTGGAAGCCACATCACAAGAGCGTAAAATGTGGAAAGATGCGCTTGCGATAATTAATGAATTTTTGAGTGACGATGATGAAATTACGGAAATAATAGCAAAGAATCCGGAACAGAGTCTGCAAGAAGGTGTTCAGACTTTGATATTTCTTGCCCAAACTAAAGATTTAAATGATAGAGAAATTAATGAGTTTGATCTAAATGATGCTCATAATGCCAGAACGGTATCAGTGATTGGAGATGTGCGCGCTTTGCAGTCGACGGTGGACACAAAGCCAGAGCAAATTGATCAGGTTTTTGCAAATCACATTACACAACTAAAACAATTTTCTAATAAATTGCCGGAGAATCTAGAATCAAGTGCTGCCAGGTTAATTTCCGCTATCGAAAAAAGAAATGGCGAATATAAGAAAACCAGAAATGCCAAGCTTTTAACAAGCAATATTGGTGACATGGAAATGCTTGGAGAATTAATGGCTAAGCATTTCGAGTCTAAGTTTTTTGGTGGAGAAAAGCGTTTTGAAATGGTTAAGGGTGAATTTGGAAAAGGTGCTTTTGCTGAGATCGAAGATAAGGGTATAGCGCAGTATATAGATGATGTTGATTTTGATACTGATAAGGGTGAAATCAAGCGGCTTGAAAATGTTTTAGGAAAGCAAACTAAACCGGAAGATATCAAAAAAACTTTGCGGGAATTATCGGTGGCAGTTTCAAAATCTATCTTTTTAACTGAGCTAACTAATTCTGAGGTTAATAATTTATATTTAGATTCAGCGCAGAAATCAAAATTAGCATTCAAAAATGATGATGAAAAGAAACTTTTTGATGAGAGGTGTTCTGAGGCTAGCAAGTCTTTACAGCAAACTGCTGCCCAAATTGAAAATGTAATTGATGGTAAGGTTGATAAGGTAGAAGATTTAAAAAAAGCTGCGCAAGATTTGTGTGCTATTGCAAAAAAACAATGTAATGCGATGGCCGGTGTTTTGAGTGGCTTAGGTGCCGGCGATCAAAAAGCAACATTAGGTAATGCTAAATTGAGATTAAATGAAGCCGGAGAAGAGGCCAAAAATGTTAGTAAATATACGGCATCTCACTTGGTGCTCAAAAAAACGCCGGGCTTTTTTACTACAGTTGCTAATTTTTTCAAACCAAAAAGATCTACTGCGATAACAACTGATTGGATAAAGGTTACTCCTGCCATAATAAAAAAGACTTTGGCCGAACTGAGTGGAATGAAATCTTTAAGCGCAGAAGAGAGAGCAATGTGGAGCAAGGTTAAGCAAGCGGTTTCTAAGAGTTTTACTGATAATCCTTTGGACTCGGGTCGTAATCTGCTTACAATGACTGCAGATGAGAAGTTTGCTAATGACAAGCCGGCTATCGCTGCGGTTGCTGCGGTTTTGCAAATTTTGTACGCCGAGAAATCTTCACCTGATACTGCACAATGGTTAAGAAAAACTCATCATAGTGAAATTGCCGAAACCGGAACCGGGGATAAAAAGCGTAAATTTACAGCTGTGATTAATGATGCAAAGGAGGAATCCATCACGCCGGAAAAACAGGAAACAAATGACAAAGTTATCACCGATCAAATAAATCAGGTGAAAGAAGCTGCCAAACTTGTTGGAATGCCTATGAAAGAGGTAACTGAAATTATGCGCGGGATTGAATTTCAGTTTGAGAATTATAAAAATACCAGAGATGAAAATCGTAAAGATGCCGTGGAAGCAATATCTATAGTTACAGAAAGTTTGGCGAATCTTGGGGACTCGGTAAAATTTTATTCGAAAATCGATTTGCCGCAATTTGCCGATAAGAAAACGCAAAATATTTCTGATTATAATAAAAGTCTAAAAGCAGCGCGAGATGTTTTAACAACTAAAGCTTCTAAAGCACCGGAAAAGGTGGAGCCTGCTAAAAAACCATTATTTTCCGTAAGATTCCCCAGCAAGGCGGGCTTACCGAAAGGCCAATCAACTGCTACCGGGGCTACTAGATAAAAGGGCTGTTTGATTATAAAAAAATTTGGCTTAGGATTGGTGAAATTATCAACTTCAATTATTTATTATGAAATTTTTTATCGACTCGGCGGATGTTGCTGAAATCAAGGAAATCGCGGCTTACGGGCTGATTGATGGCGTTACCACAAATCCAAGCTTGATTGCAAAATCGGGGCGTGATTTTAAAGAAGTTATTGCCGAAATTTGTAAAATTGTTTCTGGTCCTGTAAGCGCGGAAGTAGCGGCAACTGACTATGCCAACATGGTGCGCGAAGGTGAAATTTTAAGCAAAATTGCTAAAAATGTTTGCATAAAATTGCCTTTGACAATGGATGGCTTGAAGGCTTGCAAATATTTTTCTGATAAAGGAATTCAAACAAATGTCACACTTTGTTTTTCGGCAGCACAAGCGATTCTAGCTGCCAAAGCCGGCGCAACTTTCGTGTCGCCATTTGTGGGAAGACTTGATGATATCGGCCAAGACGGACTTTCTTTGATTGAAGAAATTTGCGAAATTTATTCAAACTATCCTGATTTTAAAACTGAAGTTTTAGTAGCTTCCGTAAGAAATCCAATCCACATTACACAAACCGCCAGAATGGGCGCGCATGTTGCGACAATTCCCGGAAAAGTGATTAAACAATTAGCTTCTCATCCGTTGACTGATAAGGGTTTGGAGACTTTTGTGAAAGATTGGGCTTCTACTGGGCAGAAGATTTAAAACTTAAAAAACACCATGAAAAATTCTGAATTGCAACAGCTGCTGGATGAAATTTTAGAGCAAGGGGAAAGCGTTGAGTTTGTTGAGTTCAAGCATAATGATAAATCTAAATTCGGTGAATATATTGCAGCGCTTTCCAATGCGGCGTGCTTACGCAACAAAGAGTTCGGCTATTTAATTTTTGGTGTAGAAGATGAAACTAAAAAAATTATCGGTACTCAGGTAAAAAAAGGTGATTTGGTTAGAGCTAGTATTTCCGCGGGTCTAAACCCAAAAATTGATTATTCAGTTTTTAATTTTGAATATCAAAATAAGCCGATTATTTTAGTGCGTATCAGCGCCGCCAAAGGACAGCCAACTTATTTTCGTGGGAAAGACTATGTCAGAATCGGAGAAGATAAAACCGGATTACAAAATTTAACTTTGCAACAAATCAAAAAAATTTATAATTCTGGCGTTGATTGGTCCGCTCAAATTGCTGAAGGAGCAACCATAAGTGATCTTGATGAAGAGGCGATAAAAAAAGCAAAAATAAAATTTAAAGAACGTCGCGAAAATGCAAAATATTTGAATGAAGTTGATAAATGGTCGGTAGCCAATTTTTTGAATAAAGCTGAAATATTGGCAAATGGAAAAGTAACAAACGCTGCTTTGCTTTTGCTTGGGAAAAGAGAGTCTAGGCACTTATTAAACAATTCTGCTAATTCTGCTGAAATTACTTGGAGCTTAGAGACTCAAGAGGAGCAGACCTATGAACATTTTTATCCGCCGTTTCTTACTGCGCCCTCAGAATTTTGGCAACGTATTCGTAATACAAAATATAAACTGTTTCCAGCCAACGAACTGTTGGCGCGCGAGGTTAATAAATATGACGAAGAAGTAATTTTGGAAGCGATTTATAATTGCATTGCGCATCAGGATTATTTTGAAAATTCGCGTATTCTTGTTGTTGAAAAAGCGGATCGTTTAATTTTTAAAAATGCCGGAAATTTTTTTGAAGGCGAGGCTGAAGAATATGCTTTGGGCGAGAAAAAAGCTTTGAAATATCGTAATCCATTTTTGGTAAGTGCCATGGTTAATTTGGGCATGATTGATAAAATGGGATATGGAATTAGGAAAATGTTTTTGGACCAGAGAAAGCGCTTCTTTCCTTTGCCGGACTATAGCAAAAGTAATAATGATTTTGTTAATCTTGAGATTTATGGTCGCGTAATTGATGAAAAATTTTCACAAATTTTAATTGAAAGAGATCTGGATTTTGCGACGACAGTTTTGCTTGATCGCGTGCAAAAAAAATTACAAATTAATGATGAAGAGGCGAAATTATTAAGAAAGCAAAGATTAATTGAGGGGCGCAAGCCTAATTATTTTGTTACTGCCGAAATTGCTTTGGTTACGAACCAAAAAGCGAAGCATATTAAAAACAGAGCTTTCGATAAAAAGTGGTATAAAGATCTTGTTTTGCAATTGCTTGAAAAATATGAGGAGGCTTCTCGAAGAGAGGTTGATGAGCTTTTGATGGAAAAATTGCCTGATATTTTATCTGTTGAGCAAAAGAAGAAAAAAATAGAAAATATATTGCAGGAAATGGCTAGAAGTGGGACTATTAAAAACTATGGTAGTCCGCGTGTTCCAAGATGGAGAAAAAAATTAGGGGAAAATTAGGGGAAAATTAGGGGAAAATTAGGGGAAAATTACCCACACACCCTTGAAAATATTGGTACCGTAAAAAAGTAATTTACTATATTTAGAAGTAAATTACTTACCCCGCATCACCACAAACTCCGCTAATTCCTTAAGCAATTTCGCTTTATCACCAAAAATTTTAAGATGATCAATTGCTTGCACACGCAATAATTCTAAATATTTCTTAGCGTCTTCCAGACCAATAATATCAACGATGCTGGCATTTTCCTCTGATTCTTTATTGGTGGTTGGGGCGTGATCTAAAATGTCATCTTTAATTTGAAAAGCTAAACCTAAATCATTGGCATAATAGCGTAGTGCTTTGCGTTCTTCAACAGTGGCGCGGCCCAAAACGGCACCGCTTTCGGCGGCTGCCATAAAAAGTTCACCGGTTTTCAGACGATGCAATTGTGCAATTTCTTCTTTGGAAATTTTTATTCCGGCTTTTTCTAGGTCAAGCATTTGTCCACCCGCCATTCCATTATGTCCGGAAGCTTTGGCAATTATTTTTATTAACTCACATCTAACCGCTGTCTCTTTATGCGTGGCGCTTTCTGCAAGTATTTCAAAGGCATAAGTCAGTAAAGCGTCACCCGCTAAAATCGCCGTGGCCTCATCAAATTGCTTGTGGCATGTGGCCTTGCCGCGTCTTAAATCATCATCATCCATCGCCGGCAAATCATCGTGAATTAAAGAATAAGTATGAATAAATTCAAGCGCGACCGCCGCATTTACTGAGCTTACCGGCTTAATACCAAAAATATTTGCGGAAGCCATCAATAAAAACGGTCTGATTCTTTTACCTTCGGATAGTGCTGAATAGCGCATCGCCGAAACTAAGCGCGAATTTTCTTCAGGTAGCAATTTACCGATTTGGCTTTGCACTAAAATTGCGCATTGCAATAAAGCTTCACTAAGAGATTTTTCAAGCATCGGAATGGTTTAAATTATATATTTCAGTCATGACATCATGTGCGATTGGGCCTGCCGCTTGCGAGCCGCTACCACCATGTTCCACTACCACGGAAATTGCATATTTCGGATCGTTAAATGGTGCGAATCCCACAAATATAGCATGATTAGCATGTTTCAAACTTTCGGCGTGTGACATTTCCTTTTCGCGTTTGGAAATTACTTGCGAAGTTCCGGTTTTGCCGGCCATTTCAAAATCTTTAATATTTAATTTTTTGCCGTAAGCCGTGCCATCAGGTTCATTAACCACGCGCCGCATGCCTTCTTGTACCAATTGCAAATATTTTTCTTTAATTAAACTATCGCTTTTTAGATCATCATATTGTTTAGCAATATTACTATTGCGCACCAAATAAGGCTTGATCGGCACGCCGCCATTGGCGATGCGTGAAGTTATAACCGCCATTTGTAAGGGCGTTGAAAGTAAAAAGCCCTGTCCGATTGCGGCATTTATTGTGTCACCACCCACCCATGGAATTTTGTAAGTTTTTTTCTTCCACTCGTCAGACGGCACCAATCCTGCGCGCGCGCCATAAAGACTAACGTCGAATTTTTCGCCATAGCCGAATTTGCGCGCCATTTCCATAAATTTTTCATAACCTATTTGATTGGCGATTGTGAAAAAATAAGTATTACAGGAATGTTTGATAGCATTAACCATGTCCATCGAGCCATGTCCGCCTTCCTTCCAGCAGTGAAAAACTCTTTTACCGAAGCGATAATAGCCCGGACAAAATACGCGTGTTGCCGGGTTTACTCCCGCTTCAAGTGCCGACATTGCCACCATTAATTTAAAAGTCGAGCCAGGCGAATAAAGGGCGGAAATCGGTTTATTGCTTAATGGTTTTCTGGCATCATTATTTAATTCTTGCCAATATTCTTTGGAAACTCCTTCCACAAAATTATTCGGATCAAAAGTCGGGCTTGAGGCATAAGACAATATCTCGCCGGTTTTTACATCCATCACCACAACCGAGGCCACATCGTTTTTTATGCGCTCAGTTACAAATTTTTGCAAACGAAAATCTATAGTTAAATGCAAATCGGTTCCTTCCTTAGAATCCTTGACAGACAAGGTTCGAAGCGGCGTTTCGTGCACATCGACTTCAACATATTCTACGCCATATTTTCCGCGCAAAGGCTCATCAAAAGTTTTTTCCAAACCGAATTTTCCGATACGGAAATCAGGATGCATGAATAAAGCCTGCTCGTTTTCATCAATTTCTTTTTCGGAAGGAAGTGAGACATAACCTATGCAATGAGCAGTTTCATTAGGGTAGGGATAGCGCCTTATTATGCCGCTGTCAATTGCAACGCCTGAAAGTAAATGCAAATTTGCTTCAATACGGGCTACATCATTCCAATCAAGATTATCGATGAGAGAAATTACGTTCTTGCGTTTGGCATTTTGTAATTTCTTTAGCAAAATATCTTTATTTTCCGTTTTTAGATCAAGAATTTCTGCGACTTTATTAATAGCTTCTTCATTCTTGGCATGCTTGCGATCAAGGTAAAATAACAGCCGGTAATTGCTGTCATTTTTAGTCATGGGAAAATCATTGCGATCAAAAATAGTGCCGCGCGGTGCCGGATTGATGATGGGCTTGATGCTGTTATTGTCGGATTGAACGGTATATTCCTTATGTTTCCATAATTGCAAATAGGCTAGACGCGTAACTAAAGCGCCGGTGAGAGCTGATTGCGCGGCACCGATAAACATGGTGCGGCGACTAAAAATTCTGTTTTTGCGAATATCGCGAAGCATCTAATTTGAAAGTAACTTTTCACTTAAATAATCAAAAAACTTATGCATCAAAACATAAACTAAGGATGATAGAATAAGCTGTGCTAATGGTGTTGCAAGATTTAAAAAACCATTGTCAAAAATTGATAATATCAACCATTTTATTAGCAAAAATAAAAAGCAAAAACCAATAAATTGTCGCCAAATTTGTGTAAAGTTTTCGCGAATAATCATGCGATTATTCAAAAATGAAAAAAGTTTTATAAGAAGGATATAGCACAGGGCTGTAGTGCCGAGAGGATTTCCATTTAGCGCATCATTCCAAATTCCAAGTAAAAATACAAACCAAATACCGAAAATATTTTTAAAAACGGCAAAATAAAAAACTGCCATTAAATCAAATAGCGGAATTACGCTTGCAATGCCGGCGATTCTAATATCGGAAACGTTGAAGATGACTAGCAGAATTGCAATTACATGCAGTAAAATAATGCGCGAAAGTGATTTTTCTGCAAACATTTTTAGCTAGATAATAATACCAAATTGAATTGGAGCGGGTGAAGGGAATCGAACCCTCACGGCCAGCTTGGAAGGCTGGAACTCTACCATTGAGCTACACCCGCCTACGCTGCGAAGCAGCTACGGCGGGCAGGCCCGCCATTTTAGGCTTTTTTCTTTGTCTTATATCTTATTGCCAGGTCAACTCTAAAGCTGGCCTGCCAGCCGTAGCCCTTCGGGCGAAGGCTGGTGGAGAGGGCAGGATTTGAACCTGCGAACGCTTGCGCGGGCAGATTTACAGTCTGCTGCCATTGACCACTCGGCCACCTCTCCAAAACAAAGGCTGGTTAGTTTATTGATAGGGATTTATAAGTCAATGTTGTCCAGACATTAATAATAAATTAGCAGTCACCAATAATATAACAGCAGTCACCCTGAGCCTGTCGAAGGGCGACGATGAACTCCGAGTTTACTGTCGCCCTTCGACAGGCTCAGGGTGACTGCTGTTATTATTGCGATCTCGTTGTACTCAAAAAATCCTCCAAAATCAACGCCGCGGCAATATCATCACAATGTTCTTTTTTTCTCGAAAGCCCGGAAGCATTGATTCTTCTAGCTTCAAAGCTGGTCAATCTTTCATCAAAATAAAAAATCGGAATTCTTTTTTCTAAAAATTCATCTAAGTTTTTAGAAAATTTTTCTACAAATTCTGACATATGGCTTTTACTTCCATCCATATTCAACGGCATTCCAACCACTATCGCAACAATTTTATTTTCCAAAATAATTTCAGAAATTTTAACAAAATCTTTTTCATTACTTTGACGAGTCAGCACAAGTTTCGGTGTCGCAATCGTTCTGGTTTCATCGCTTGTCGCAATGCCGATTCTCTTGCTGCCGACATCAAGCGCCATGATTTTGCCTTGATTTAATTTGGTAAAATTGTTAAAAATAGTCACAAAATTTTTTTAAAAAACACATGTCACAAATTACAAAAGACGATATCAAAAAAATCGCCCGCCTTTCTAAAATCAAGGTTGCTGACGAAAATTTAGAAAATTTGGCTCAGCAATTAACCAGCATTACCAATTTCGTTGCGACTTTAAAAGAAGTAAACACCGATAATGTTGCGATTGTAAATAATGTTCATGATGCCGCTCTGCGCTTGAACAAAGACGAAATCAACGACGGCAATATTAGCGACGATATTTTAAAAAACAGCAATAATGCCAAATACGGCTATTTCACTGTGCCAAAAGTAATTGAATAATGGCTCAACTTTCTTTGCCACTGCTACTTACAGAAGAATCAAACGCTGAAAATTTTTTATTATTACCGGAAAATAAAATTGCTTTTACGACATTAAAAAGTTTTTTTTTGCAAAAAGATTTTTCTACGGCTCACGTTCCATCCTTGATTCTAAAGGGACCACAGGCTTGCGGAAAAAATCATTTGTTACAAATTCTTGCGAAAGAAAATAATGCTGAATTTGTAAATTCAATTATAAATTTTTCTAAAAATCATTTTTATATTATAGAAAATATCGATGAAATTACAGATGAAGAATTGGTGTTAAACCTTATAAACTCAGTCTCTGAAGCCAATTCATTTTTAATTCTAACAACAAATAAAAATCCCGAATTCAAATTAAAAGATTTAAATTCTCGTCTAAGAAATATTGTTACTACAACAATTTCTGAGCCAAGTTTAGATTCCATAAAACAACTTTTAACAAACCACTTCACACGCAGACAAATCAAGCTTTCAAAGCCCATCATCGATTTCATCGCAAATAACATAAATCGCGATTACCAAGCAATTTTAGAGGCTGTAAAAAAAGTGGAATTTTATTTCAACGAAAGCGCGCGTCAAATTAGCTTGAAGGAAGTGAAAAATATTTTCTAAAGAATAGTGCAGCAACCTTTTTTTGAGGTAACGGGTACCACTCCTGATTGTGGATTTGCTGCTCCTTGCGGTGAGGCTGATGGAGCGCTGCCGGTGATCCTCCTAAGTTCACGAGTATTTGTTTCTAGAGTTAGCGATCCTCTAGGTGGGGATGAAGTTCTTAATATTATGTTATCACCATCAACCGTTGTTGTTGATTTTCGACTTTTTCCGCTATCAGTGCGAGCTATAAAAGAATCGGATAAAATTTCTGCAATTGCTGCTTGGACTTTAGGTACGTCATCACCATTACGTTCTGAAAAATTCTTTAAACATGCATCTATTCTTGCTGTGTCACCAAATAATTTAGTCACTGCTGGCCAAACCCTTTGATCCAAACCATCCCGCATAAATTCTTCATAATTAGGCCTTGCTCCCGCTAATTCCTTAGGTTCAATTAAATTATTGTTAAAACAAAAAACTAAAAACTTTATTAAATAATCATTATCAATTCCTCTTACTTTTTTGGTGTTTAAGATTTTTGCTGCAAAATTAGGAGCTATTCTATCAGTTCCGTTAATTTCATGGTCGCAAGATTGCTGTTCAAAGGTACTTGAGAAGACGTTTTGAGCGCTTGTCTCTCCAACGTCAATACATGAATTAATATCAAGTCCTCTTTCTATTAAAGTTAGTAAAAAATTTGAGCGAAGATTGCCCAGATTAATTCCTAAAGAAATTTGATTGAATTGAGAAAGATGGGTAAAAGTTAAGGCTGCCAATTCGTTCTTAAATCTATTTGCAGCTTCTTCAAAGATAGGATAAGCCAATAGATCAACTATCTTAGTTTGCTCGTCATTATTTAATTGTGTTTGCAATAACTCTTTATTGCCAGGAATACCAAGCTCTGCAATAGCTGTAGCTATATTGTTATCTACAATTAATTTCTCTAAAGTAACCCCAGTCGCGTTTAATTCAATCCCAACTGATTTAGATAAACACTGGGTTTG
>CAZDLU010000018.1:0-32989 GCA_964506725.1 uncultured Rhizobium sp. | reverse complement strand
TGAGAGGTAGAGGCGCTTCTGGTAAAATTCCTGTTTTTGGAATGCTTAAAAGAAACGGTAAAGTTTATACGCAAATAGTTAAAAATTGTTCTGCAAATCAAGTGAAATCTGGGGACAGTATATTAATTACTATAAAAAAGATTAGAAGATGAGTTAAGTATACTGTCCCCAGAATCAATACTCAACTTTATGCTAATACTTTTCAACAAGGATTTGATCTTAATAATAACCCACTTCCGAAAGATACAAATATACAGATAAATCAGACTCAGAGGTTTGTAGCTGTGGGGCCAGCGGTGCCTAAATTGGATTGGATACAATCGGCAGGACTGTTGGGAAAAACTATTGGTCAAACCGCAATTTGGCAACATGATTCTCAAGATCCGATTCTCTATTTAACCTCACCAAGCAACCTATTAAATGACTTAACCAATCCTATCCAAAGAGTATTTTTTAATACGGAAAATAAATCTCCAGTTTATACTCCAAATTTCTTGGATTTTCCAATTGGAATATATAATGCCACATTCCATATGGAATCACACGATGTTAAAAATCCTCTTTACCATCAATATATTGAAGGAACAAACAATAGGTAAAAATATGAAAAAACTTTTTTTAATAATCTTATTTTTTACTACAAGTTGTAAAGCTGATACTTTTGATATGTATAGAGAAGAAATAAAAGAACTGATAATTAATCCTAAAAAACGAACTTTTAAAGGCGGAGAGAGTGATGTTGATAATTTGAATGAGTGTCCGTGGTTGTTTGAACAAAAATGGATTTATAGCGATAAATGGAATGATTGGTCTCCTAGGCAAGAGTGGTACAATGGTACGATTATTACTAGCGCCGGCGTCTCTGTAGATCCAAAGCAAAACTTATCAAATATAATTATAAAAAATTTAGACAAATACCCCATCTACCTCGGTCCATGGCGCTCCATAACCTTAACTCACACCGAAGGGTCATTCCCATTCTACAAAACAATTAAAGAAACAAAGTCAATCCGCTTCTTCGCCTATCAATCCAAAGAAGGTGGTCCAATAAATTATCAATACGAATCATTGACCGAAGAAAACAAAAACATCCCTGAAAAAAAATTCTCTTTATCGCCAAATTCAAAATATCCACCAGATAAATTTTCTTTATGCGTAGTAAAATGGACAGCTAAATACGGCTATAACGCAATAGCGGAAGTAAAAAGCAAAAATCCATTTTCTAAAAATTATTTAATTCCAACTGGAAGGATAATGAATGCAGAATAAGTGGCGATGAATTAGCTAAAAATTATAAAAGATTTTTGAATAAATTAAAGCTGGATAAAAAAATGGCTAATGGAGTGGAGTTCATTAAAAAAGAGATTTATGGGGATTAGTGTCGAGTGTCGGGACTTGACCATTATGACTTAACTGATGCTACAAGTTTTAAAGAATGTTATAAATAATTGTGATCTGCGTGGTAAAAGTTGATGCTAACTAGTCGGTAAATTTTTTATCTAAGTGCTTTACAATAATTATTGTAAAAATAACGTTTCTGTTAATTGAAAAAAATTAACAATTTTTTATTACGATAATTTTATGGAATACTCTTATATTGATCACTTAAAAATTACCAAATTTGACGGCGAAAAATCTTCTTTAATTAATTCTGATAACATCACAGATTTGAACAAGGAATTATATCTTGTTGGTGGTATAATATCGCCTTTTCTAAACAATACATATAATGCTACTAAAATAAGTATAGATCCTGACCTAAGTGCATTAAATACAAGCGCTATAACTGCGGGATCATTGTTGAAATATGACAAGGATATGTTTACTATTGGTAATACAGTTTTAAATAATTCGGCAACCTTAAGCGATGGCCTAACAACTATTTTTGCTGAAAATTTTTCTCCTCAATTATCTGCTGTATCCTTAATAAAATCTAACAGTGAAGTATCATATTCTGTTAGCTGTGAAAGCAAAAATACATTAACATTATCGGCAACAAATCTTTTTAGAGTTGGTAGTGAAAATTCTTTGGAGGAAAGATTAATAGCATTAGAAAATGTAGTTTTTAAAGATCAAACACAAGATATGCCAAAATTTTTCAAAAATATGGCTAGCAAGTTGGCAGCAGTCAGTTTGCGGTTAGAAAAATATTTCTTGGGTGCGTTTCTAACTCTTAATACTAATAATTGCGATAAGGTTGGTCAAGTTGCGCAATCTTTGACAAGATTGATAGAGGAGTTGCCACTTTGCTTGGTAGAAGAAAGTAAATTGACAACGATTACAAATAAAAAAGATAGGATATGTAAAGCGTTGTGTGCAATTGCAGAATCAGAAATAGATAGTAATGATTTAATTTCAAAACAACATTATTACTATACTACCTTAAGTAATATGAGGCATAATAAAACAATATATCAAGAAAATGATGAGCAATTTCAGAGCTACATAATGGAAGTTTTTATGTTTATTAATAACTTAATATGTAAATAATGCCTCTAATTAGGAATTCACTTTAGGCATTTCAATTCCTCCTTAATCTGTTGATAAAGTTATCACATCCAAAACAAGTTTTTAATGTGACCTTTGATCAATTTAAGAAGCGGGAAAGTGTGTTGAATTTGCGGTACATTGTCGATTATTTTTGTGAAGGCGTTGATTGCAATACAATGAAATTACCAATAGTAAATAAATAACGTTCAATGAATTACTAATTTAATTTAAAACTTTTTAATATGAAAAAAATAGTTTCTTCATTTACTCTGTTAACACTTCTGATGTTAGAAAATTGTGCATCAGTTCTTTCCGGTGGGTCGCAATCAGTTTCAGTAAAATCCGCTAGTGGCGATGAGAATATAAAAATTAAAATAATAACGCCGCAATCTGTTTATGAAAAAGAACTGTCAACCATGTTTACCACTACTCCCTCAAGTTTTAAAGATACTACAATATTAGTTGAAGATAAGTGCTATGAAAAAACAGAGGTTAAAGTTGGAAAAAGTGTGCATCCTTATTTTTGGATAAATATTTTATTTCCATTGGGTGTGATAGTTGATTATTTAACAGGAGAGATGTGGAAAATGGATAAAGAGGTAATGATTCAAACCAATAAAAAAACTGGCTGTAAGTTATAGTTTGTTAAAGCAGAATTTAATTAAAAAAAAGCCAGCAATCATTTCTTTAATGATTGCTGGCTTTAAGAAAATAGGTGTTATTAATTTCCTTTTACTATAGTGCAAATTCTTCTATGGAGGAGACCGCCGCTGACTTCTTTTTCAATGCTAACAATTTCAGTGATGCCGCCCGCTTTTCTTGCGGTTTCTACTGTTGTATCTGAGGTAATGTTAAATAAACCTACATTGTCATCGTTGCATGCTCTACCTTCTTTTGCGGGATTTTTAGTAACCTTTAAAGGTAGTCTTTCATATTGACCAGCGGTTTCTCTAAAGGAATAACAACCAGATAATAATAAAAGTGAAGCCATTGTGGCGATTAGTTTAATTTTCATTTTTTGATTAATTAAATTGATAAAAAAAGTGGTGACCATCTGACGTGATCGCAGTAATTACTAGAGTCTATCGCCACTAAGTCAAGTAAATCTTAAACCCACATTTGGAAAAAATATTACATTATCAAAATAACATTATGAGTTTTTTGAAAAACCATTGCGCTTTTTTAAAAAAATTGCAGATTCTTCGCTTCTTTAATTTTTATTTTTTAATTATGAAAACCATTGCAACCTTCCTCGTGCTTTTTCTTGGACTAATCCCAAACATCTCCTCAGCCAAAGCCAAAGACGGCGTTTATGTCGGTGCTGATCTTAACCTCTCCAACGCCAAATACCAATTCCGTCATCCATTTCAAACTGCGCCGCAAACGCGCGTTAGCGGGACGGCTGCGGGACTGGGTGCCAGTGTGGGTTATCGCAAGGAAGTGGGGCGGTTTTTTGTGGCGCCGGAGGGGTTTTATGATTATTTGAACTCGTCTTCGCACACATATTTTAGTACTACTGACGGAGTCAGTGGTGATCGTTTGCGGATTAGTTCACGTTATGGATTGAAGGGGAATTTTGGGTATGATTTTACGGATAAATTTTCGGCTTATGTAACTTACGGAATTACGCGAATTCACCGCGCTAGCGATTATAAATCATTTGATGCTAAAGAACAAAAATGGAAGAGTGCGCCAATTTACGGGATCGGGGCGCAATATAAAATTTGCGAAAAATGGGCGGCGCGTGCGGAATTTAATACGCAGAAATTTTCTACAACTTATTATGCAGTGCCGGAAGCCATGAGTGATATTAGGTTGAATGTTTGGAAGCTTGGGGCGATTTATAGTTTTTAGTTTATGTAAAAAGAATCGTTAATTTTTAATTGCTGTGCAAAAAAATCGCCGTAATTCCAAGTTTTACATAAAACTTATAACCCAAATTTTCTAAAAACAAAAATGCCTCGCTTGCAAAAACATCGCCGTAAATCTCGGTGAGAATAATTTTTGGCAAATATTTATTCCAGTTATTGGACCTAAGAACCTCCATTTCCCAGCCTTCTACGTCGATGTTTAGGAAATCTATTTCTTGCTTTATTTTTGCTTCATCTAAAATTTCGCTTAAGGGTTTTATATTTATTTTTGCTTTTGTCATTTTTTCTTTTTGGCTGCGCTCTGCTGCTAATTCTTCAGAGAAAGTGTTGAGTGCTCTTTGGTTGAACATGTGGAATATTTTTTCTTCGTTTTTGAAGCCGACGGCGTAGTTGAAATTTATGTCGCGCGGTCTTTTCTTTTTAAATTTTCTAAAGCCGCGTAGGTCGGGTTCAATGTTTATGCCGTTCCAGCCTCTATCGTAAAATATTTTTGTATTGGAATATAATGCGGGATCGAAGGCACCGACATCGATGTAGAATCCTTTTTCTTTGTTTAACAAAGTTTTTAGAATCATGTCTTCGCCTTGCTGGGAGTAGGATAGATCTGCTTTTAAGAAATCAGGATTTTTGAGAATCTTTTTGATGATTTTTATTATTTTCATTTTTTGGTTTAATGTTTTTAAAGTTGGTGATAATTCAATAATTTGCCTATTTGTTTGGCAATGGTCTTTTTTCTGATGCTTGATGGGTTCAAGAACAACAAGGCTCGAGAGTAATTTTTTTAAAGTTGTATTATTTGGGATAGGCGAATAATGATTTTGGTTTTGTTAATAATGGAGTGTAATTTATGAGATCCTCGGCGCTTTCGCGCCAAGGATGACGAGTAGTGTAGGTGCCTGGCACTTTTTTATTTTGTAACTACCTCTATCAACTTACTCCGAGAACGTTCCCCGCTCGCTATCCTGACATCCTTTTTCTTCACTCCAAAAAACTCCGCAATCAACTCCAACACCTTCTCATTTGCCTTGCCATCTTGTGCAACTTGATTAACTTTAACTTTAAAAGTGCGTAATTTTGGATCGCTGTTTACCTCTTCAGCAACCTTATTCTCTTTGGCTCCGGCAATTACTTTTATAGCAATTTTTATTGTTGGCATTGGATTTTTTTTAAAAGAATTATAGAAACGAAATAGATTTTATTTTAGCTGATTTTTTTAAATCAAAACTAAACTTTATTTTTTTATGAAAAACAAACTCATGCTCATCGCAGCATTACTTCTAACTAGCTGCATAAGCGTTAAGCATCATCAAGTCCCGGAAATTAAAAATTCTGATTTGCAATTTTCTTCCGCTAAAAAAACTAAAATTTTTATCACTTGGAAGGCTGATTCGCATATGCCGATTAGTGATAAATCATTTAGTAAAACTCAGGAAAAAATTTTGCGTGAGGTGATTGCGAAACTTGATTGTTGTGAAATTGTTTATGATCAAAAAGATGCAAAAGTAATTATTGATGGAAGGCTTTCTAATCAAAGCGAGCCCTTGGCGCTGGCGGCTTCACTGCTAACTGGTGCTTCGCTTTATATCATTCCTTCTTGGATGAATATTAAGCAACATATTTCGGCGACAGTGATTAAGAACAAAAAAACTTACAATTATAATTTGGATGATTCCTCGCTTTTTGCGCAATGGTTGTTTTTTATTTTTGCGATGCCGTTTCGGGAGAATCCGATGGGTACTGAGAGTAAGGTGACGGAGAATTTATATCGGAATTTGTTTTTGCAGATGAAGAATGATGGGTTGTTTAATAATTGATAAAGCTTGTTATGCTTGAAGCCGCATATAATTAACGCACTTGATCCAAATCAATTCTTTGCAAAAAAACGCAGCAGATAATCCTTCTCAAAAGAAGTATGACGGCAATGTGAATTGCTAGCACAATATTTCTAAAATGTGGGGGCCTTATGTTAAATCAGCTTACAAACGGTAACAATTCTCTTTATGAAATAAGCGAAGTTAATGGTAAAAATACAATTCAATTTAGGCCCGGAATTACACAGAAAAATTTAGTTTTTTCGGCTAGTGGAAATGATTTGGTAATTTCTTTTAACTCTTGGACCAATGATTCAATAAATGTAAGAGATTTTTTCAATAATTTGTCCGATCCCAATTCTTACTCGGTAAGATATTTGCAATTTGCCGATGGCAGTTCGCTTGATTTGAGTGATGCGAAAACTTTGAAATTAAATTACACGGCAACTGATGCTAGTGAATATCTCAATGGCAATGATTTAAATAATGCAATAAATGGTATGGGTGGAAATGATGTTATTAGCGGGCAGGGTGGCGATGATGTGCTAATTGGCGCACGTGGTGACGATACTATTAATACCGGTTCCGGCAGTAATATCATAGTTTATAATTTAGGCGATGGTGCTGATAAAATTTTCAATGATGATGCAAATAATATTGATACTATCGCTTTTGGCGAAGGCATTAGCGCCAGCGATTTAATTTTTTCTAATTCAGGACAAGATTCAGTTATTAAATTTAAGAATAGCGAGGGCAGCCTCACTATTTCTAATCCTCCTCCATATAATTTCTTTAAATCTAATGGCGTTGAAGGCGCTCCTATTTACAAAGAATATAATTTAAAATTTGCGGATGGTTCCGTAAATTCTTTAAAAAATTTAAATCAAACTACTGTATTTCAAAATGGTAGTGACAACAGCGAGACAATTTGGAGTAGTCCTTACAAAAGTCTTATTAGTGCTCGGGGCGGCGATGATGTAATTAATATTGCCGGGCAACAAGTTGAGGTTCTTGGGGGCGAAGGTAATGATACATTTGTAATTTATAATCAGGCGGGAATTGTTGCGATCTATGACTTTGCTGCCGGCGATCGCGTTAATTTGTCTGATATAAATGTTACTGATGTTTCTTCACTAATCTCACAGCAAAATGAGGACGCGGTGCTAGATTTTGGTGATGGCAAAATAATAGTTTTTAAAAATACTGATGCGTCCACTCTTACCAATGACAGATTTGATTTTAAAATTAACGGTGATGATAGAGCGAATGTTATAAACGGCAATCAATCGAATAATTATATCGATGGTAAAGGTGGTGATGATGTAATAACTACTGCTAACGGTAATGATAAAATTTTTGGGGGTGATGGTAATGATTTTATTAATGCCGGAGATGCAATTAACTTTATTGATGGCGGTACAGGAAGTGACACCATTATTGCCGGAATCGGCAATGATAAAGCGCTCGGTGGTGATGGCGATGATACCATTAGTCTAGATGAAGGCAATAACGTGATTGATGGCGGTGCGGGCAATGACGTTATTTATGCTGGATTTGGTATCGATGATGTTAGCGGTGGCATAGGCAATGATAAATTTATTATTGCAAAACCTACAGCAGGCTACAGCGCTGTTAAAATTAGAGATCTTGAGGTTAATAATCCCAATGAAAAAATTGACCTTTCTGCTTTTACCAACATCAATTCTTTTGATGATTTGAAGATAGATAAAGCTAATTCTGCAATTTATTTGAATGGGCAAGTTACTCTTAATCTTGATGTTACAAATTTAACTGCGGATAATTTTATTTTTGCGCCGAAAATCATGAATGGCGGTAATGGCCTTGATGATTTCTATGTGTCAAATGGTGTAAATCAAATTACTAATTTTGGGTATAATAATTATGGCCGACATGATGTTATACATTTTCAAAATCCGCAAATGACGCCGGAAAAAATGTTAATGTCATATGACGGCAACAGCACTTTTATTAAGTTTGAAGGTTTGCCGAATTTTAGTTTAGAGCTTGTTAAATTTGATTTTACTAGGCTAAATTTAGATTCGAATAGTTTGGCATTTGATGGTGCGCCGGGATCTAAGGAATATCATGTTTTTTACAATCATAATAGCGGTAGTATCGAAGGTTTTGTTAATCTGCAGTATAAAAATGCCGTAACTTTTGCCAATGAATCTGACAATCTTATTCAAGGTAATGATTCCGATGAGGTTATTAACGGCATGGCCGGTAATGATACTATTCGTAGTGGTGGTGGAGACAATATATTGCGCGGTCAAGAAGGTAATGATTATCTGGAAGGTCAAGGTAGAAATGACACGCTAATCGGTGGCGATGGCGATGATAGTTTAATAGGAACAACAGACGGCAATAAAACGCTTACCGGCGGCAATGGGAATGATTTTCTATCGGCCGGATATCGAGATCCTAATTTACTAGTTCCTGATGTAGAGAAACATCCTATCCGTTCACAAGGCTTCAATCCTGCCAATGATAAAATTCTTGATGGTGGCGATGGTAATGATTTTCTTTATGGTGGAACTGGCGCTGATACCTTAACCGGCGGCGCGGGTAACGATACATTCGCCTATGGCGATTTTACTTATTCAACCGATCATAACATGGATGTGATAACTGACTTTGTGCAAGGCGAAGACGAGATTCTGCTTTTAGGCGAGGATTTTGCTTCGGCCAAATTAACTTTTGATTATGGATGGGGCAATACTTTGATATCTGATGCAAATTCTGATTTTGCTATCATGGTTCAGGGTAATGTGGATGTGAATGATGTGGAGATACAGGTTACTTACTAGAAGTACCAATCAGTAAAAAAGGTTCCAAAAAAGGTTCCAGGTTACTTAGTAGAAAAAAAGGTTCCAGGTTACGAAAAAAAGGTTCCAGGTTACGAAAAAAAGGTTCCAGGTTACAAAAAAAAAGGTTCCAAAAAGGTTCCAGGTTACTTAGTAAACAAAAAAGGTTCCAGGTTACTTAGTAAACAAAAAAGGTTCCAGGTTACTTAGTAAAAAGGGGCCTGGCCGGCTTTGTTGCATGGCTCTTTTAAAAATCTCGATCTAATTATCCTCCCCTTGAGGGAGGATCGAGGAGCGAAGCGACTCGAGGAGGGGTTAAGTAGAAGCAAGCTATCAATAAAATATTTTTAAATAATTTATTAAAATATTTTCTAAAGTTCAATATTTCTTACTAGTATAACCCCTCCTCGATTCACAAGCTGCGCTTGTTCATCGATCCTCCCTCAAGGGGAGGATAATTAGGAAAAAAAGGTTCCAGGTTACTTAGTACTCAGAAAAAGGTTCCAGGTTACTTAGTAAAAAGTAGCCTGGCCCCTTTTTCCCGAAAGTAGTCTGGTCCCTTTTTATATTTGCAAATAACTAAAAAATATTATATATTCCATCCCGCTTACAAAATCTAATTATGACTAACAAAACTTACCAAAATTTTTTAGATAATTTAGGACTGCGCGAATCGGGCGGAGATGGCGGATATTTAGCGGAAAACACTCTGCATTATATCGGCAAATATCAGATGTCGGAAGGAGCGCTGGAAGATGCTGGCTATTATACTTCTGTTGGCGATATTACTCCTGGCGTTAACGACTGGGTTGGAACATGGACGGGAAAAGACGGAATTTTTAGTAAAAGCGATTATTTGAATAGCTCGACAGCTCAAGAAAATTCTATTCGTGCCTATCAAAAAGCAACCTGGAGTTATATTGCAGAAGCCGGTCTTGATAAATATGCCGGCAAAGTAATTAACGGTATCACTATTACAGAATCAAGCCTTCTTGCCGGTTATCATTTGGTTGGTCTGGGCTATGGAACTAATTTAGGTTTGAAAGATTTTTTACAAAGTAATGGTAGCGTGGATCCCGTAGATCCTTACGGCACGCCGATTTCAGAATATCTTCTTTTATTTGGTGGTTACTACGTTCCGGCAGAAATTAAGGAAATAAGTTTTAATGTAATTGCCGGTGATAGCGAAAATAATATTATAGTAAGCACAGCGTCCGACGACATTTTAAAAGGGCTGGGCGGACACGATAATTTTATTTTTGATTTAAATTCCGGGCATGACACCATTACTGATTTTGGTGGTGTAAGCAATTTTTGGGATTACGGTTTTGATGTTCCTGAACATGATACTTTACGTTTTTCCGGTGCCGGTCTGACAGCAGATAAAATGTTGCTGACTTATGACGGAGACAATAGTTTTATTACTTTCGAAGGTGTTCCGAATTTATCCGTAACTTTAGAAAATTTTGATTTTATTAATCTCGATAATTTACCAAACGGCTTACACAATATTTTGTTTAACGGTCAAAGCGAAAGTTATAATTATAGTTTGATTGATAATTATTCAAATTCCGATCAAACTCTTGACAGTATTGATGTGGTAAATGATCACACTACAAATTTAGCGCAAGTTTGGAATGCTAATACTGTAACTTTCCTAAATGAAATTGATAATGTTACAAATGGTTTGGATAATTCTGCTGATGTAATAAACGGAATGGGCGGCAATGATACTATTTTTGGAAAAAGCGGAAATGACATATTGCGCGGGCAAGAAGGAAACGATATTCTAAATGGTGGAATTGGCGCGGATATTTTAAGCGGTGGGGAAGGTAATGATATTTTTGTTTATTCAAATCCTATAGATTCAACAGCCACAAGCTTTGATCTTATTACTGATTTTGTAAGTGGCACAGATAAAATTGATTTATCGGCGCTAAACCTTGATTTTGCTGGTTTGAATATAAATTTTGATGGCGCTAATACGATTGTTGAAAATGCCGCAAGTGGCTTGATGATTGAATTGCAAGGTAATGTTAATTTGGTGCAAAATGATTTTATTTTTAATTGATTATTGACAATGGTAAGTTGCAAGGCCATTCTTCTAAAAATTCTTTTAACTATTACTAACTAAAATTTTATGGCAAAGAGAACAACATATAATGATATCATATTGGAAGAATTAGCATCTCAAGATTCTGCTGATGTTTTAGAAGATGTTGCTAAAAAAGATGGGGATGAAATTTTATCGGAATTGGCAGCCAAAGATTCTGTCGATGTTTTGCAGGATGTTGCAAGAGCAAAGCAAGTTCCTGCTGCTTTTGCAGGTGTTAGAGCAAGTGCCGGAGGTAAAATTCCACAATCTATTGCTGTCAAAAAAACTCCTAAGCAAAGTGAATCAAGAAGTGCAACCCCATCTTCATTAAGTTCAGTTTCCATAGATTTAGGATATAAAAAGCCGGACAATAACGCTGCTAAAAGCGGACCGGAAATTTTGCGTAAAGCGGCGCGCACAGGTTTGAAGGTTGATTCTTTTTCAAATAAAATGCAACCAGGTGTCAGTAAAGGATATGTCCAAACTAAACAAGGATTTAGACAAGCAAATACGCATGGCAATGCTGCAACTAATGTAATTCTTGGTGGCGATGGAAGCCATGGCGGCAGAGTAGCTTACCCAACAAATCCGGGTTCGGTTGTTAATAGTGCTAAAAAAAATGTTGCGGCAGCAACACGTGCTTTGCCGGGTCTCGCAAGAAACATAGGGCAGGGAGCTAAAGCTACTGGTGAATTTGGTCGTAGAATTGATAATGCTGAGATTGTCGGTGCAATGATTGGAGATGGTACGGATAGAGCAGTGGGTACTAATACTGCAGAAGTTGATGCCTATATTTACGGTGAAGGTGCGGGTGCCGCATCAATTCAAGCCTATGGAAAAATGCCTATGGTTCATCCTGCTGCTAAGCGAGGTGCTATAGGTGATAATTATAGTAAAAGATTAGATGAGGCTATGGGAAGAAAGCCCGGTATGGTATCGCTTGGTGGAACGCCTTCAGCTTCGCCAAAGCCTACTAATATGGTACCGCTTGGTCAAGAAGTATCAAAAGCTATGGTAGTGCCAGAACAACAAATTGTTTATCTTGCACAAAAGAAAACCGGTTCGGAAAAAAAACAAAGCACTCTTAGTAAGATACTTTCAGGCTTAGGAATAAAATCTTCTAGCAATCAGCAAGGTGGCAGGTAACCTCTTAAAAATTCTTTGCTACTTCAATTGCAAAATAATTTTTGGCCAATCTAATTATCTAGGGCCTGTATTCAATTCAACTATGCCAAAATCTGATCATAGTTGAATTTGAATATAGACTCTAGCCTTCAGCTTCCGCAGTTTGTACTGAAATCCATCTGCTGCGCGCCCTTAATTTTCTAGTATCAACGCGACCACGTAAAGCAAGCGCGCGTTGTTTAAGATCTTGTTTTTCTGTCCATTTATGCTGTTCTGGTGCTGCTTGCCTGTTGTGATGTAAAGCCTCATCAGTTTTTTTGAGTGCTTGATTTTGCATAATTTTAGCGCGACTTTGACTTACAACCAATTCGCGATTTTTATCATGCAATCTTTTGTGATGCATAATTATATTGTCGACAAATTGACGGCGTTTGCGATTTATAATACGGCGTCTGGCGCTAAGACTTAAGGCGGCGACTGGTCTGCGATGCCGGCGAATATAGCTGTAAAGCGCGTGGGCTAAAGCGTGACCTGCTACTTCATGAATCATCGCCGGATGAGTTCTAAGCAACGAAATCAAGTCGACAGGTGCTAAACCAATTTGGGGAAGAGCTAAAATTAAAGCCACTTTAATTAATTATTTTCCAATACAAAAGCGTGAAAAAATTGCATCTAAAATATTTTCAATATCAATTTTTCCACTAATTTTTCCAAGCGCAAAAGCCGCTAAACGTAGATCTTCTGCCGCTAATTCAATATTTTTTTCTAAAGAAAAATTTTCTAAATTTTTTAAAGAATCCTTCAGTAAAATTCGATATCTTTCTTGCGTGATTAATGGTGAATTTATTTTTGGAATAATTTCTAAAATTTTGGTTTCAAGCCTTGAAAACAAAGCCTCTATGTTAGCTTTGTTAATTATGGAAATTGCAATCGCTTGCGGCCAGGAAGTATCAGGCCGCGCCAAGTCGGTCTTATTAATAACCATAATCGTATTTTCGTCAATTAAATATTGATCTTCAGGGCGAATCAAGGGATTACTTGCGTCAATTAAGAAAATTTTTATATCAGCACTTTTCGCTTTTTCTAAAGCGCGTTTAATTCCTTCATTTTCAATCTTGTCGTCAGTTTGACGAAGTCCGGCGGTGTCGGCAATTTTTACGGCAACGCCGGCAATTTCCAAATGAACTTCAATGACATCACGCGTAGTGCCGGCAATTTCTGAAACAATCGCCACTTCACTTTGTGCTAATAAATTCAGCAAACTGGATTTGCCGACATTTGGCGCACCTAGAATAGCAAGACTTAAACCTTGTTTTATTTTTTGGCCGATATGATGATCGTCTAAATGATTTTTTATTTCTGTAGCTAAATTTTTTACCTCATTTTCAACTTTAGAAATTAAATCTTGCGGTAAATCATCTTCCGGAAAATCAATTGCCGCTTCAATTTGCGCAAAAATTTCAATTAATTGGTAACGCCAATTTTCATAAATATTTCCTAATTTTCCTTGAAGTTGTTGTAATGCTTGTTTGTGCTGTGAAGCGGTTTCGGAAGCAATCAAATCAGGGATTGCTTCGGCTTGCGTTAGATCGATTTTGCCATTTAAAAAAGCACGTTTAGAAAATTCTCCGGCTTCGGCAAATCGCAAATTTTCAATTTCGGATAAGATATTAAAAATTTTTTTTAATATGTATGAAGAGGCGTGAATACTGATTTCAGCGACATCTTCACCGGTGAAACTGTTCGGAGATTTAAAAAAAGAAATCAAACATTCATCAATTATTTCGCAAGTTTTCGGATCGCGGATTTTTTGAAAGGAAATTTTTTGATGTTGAGGTAAACCTTGAAAACCAAGGGTCTGTAGGGCCTCAATAGTTTGTGGTCCGGAAATTCTTATGATGGAAATTCCTGATTTGTGTAAAGATGTTATAGGAGCAAATATCGTGGACATAAAAACTAAAGCGTCACCCTGAGCGTGTCGAAGGGTGTGTTACACTCCTAGATTTAACACATGCTTCGACAGCCCTTCGACAAGCTCAGGATTTCAGCTTAGCATGACTAGGTAGGTTATTCTCTAAGGAAACATCGGCGCCATCGCCAATCCTTCTTTCTCATCAAAACCGCAAATAATATTCATATTCTGCACTGCCTGTCCCGAAGCGCCTTTGCAGAGATTGTCAATTACTGAAACAATAATAACTTTGTTTCTGGTATGAGCTTTTTTAACGGCCATCATGCAAAAATTCGTACCGGCTACATCCTTGATATTAGGATCACCATCGATGATTTTAACAAATGGTTCATCATCATATTTTGTGCTTAAACAATTTTTAATATCATCAATTGAAAATTGCGGATTAATTTTGGCATAAATTGTTGAAATGATTCCCCGATTAATCGGCAGTAGATGCGGCGTGAAATCAATTTCAATTTTTGTTTTAGCTGCCTTGCTTAGTTCTTGCTCAATTTCGCCCATGTGCCGATGTTTTCCAACGGAATAGGCTTTTACAGATTCGTTAATTTCGCAAAATAAATTCGCTTGCTTAACCGACCGTCCAGCACCAGTCACGCCTGACTTCGAATCAATTATAATATCTTCTTTTTCAATCAAATTATTTTCTAAAAGCGGAATCAAAGGTAGTAATGCCGAAGTTGGATAACATCCCGGACAAGCAATTAAATTGGATTTTTTAATTTTGTTTCTGTGAATTTCCGGAAGTGCGTAAACAGCTTGAGGCTGTAGTTTGGGCGCCACATGCTCATGCTCGTACCATTTTTGATAATCATTAATATCTTCAAGTCGGAAATCCGCCGAAAGATCAATAATTTTTAAATGTGAATTATTTTTATCACTTAAAAGTTTTTTAAAAGTTTCTTGCGAAGTCGTGTGCGGTAAGCATCCGAAGGCAATATCGATTTTTGAAAAATCAATTTCTTCAAGTTTTTTTACCGAAGGTAAATTGTAATGAACCAGGTGAGGGTAGAGTTGCGCGATTTCTTGTCCGGCATTGCTATTTGCCACAAGCGCAGCGATTTCAACCTTAGGATGGTTGAGTAAGATTCTGATTAATTCCGCGCCGGTGTAACCTGATGCGCCGATGATTGCGATTTGTTTTTTCATATCTTATTTAAAAATTAACACTTTTCCTAGTCACCAATAACTTAGTACGCTATAGTCACCCTGAGCCTATCGAAGGGTGTGGGCGTACTCCGAGAACAAACACACCCTTCGATAGGCTCAGGGTGACTATGAGTTTTATGACTATTAGTGTTTCTTATGACTTTTGCGATAATCCTTCGGCAGTTGAAACGCGCCCTGCCAAATTCCTAATTTTTTCTTTTTGGCTTCTGCTTCCAAAGCCTTCAATTCCTCATCGACATTGGTAAAACTGTAAATTACCGCCATGCCGTTTTGTAAAATCGCTTTATTGATGGAAGCCTCGCCGACAAAGCATTCACCAAGGAAGCGATTATATTTATCGTGCTCGCTATAATAGCAAGTAACATCATTCTTGCCAATAAAATTTATTAAAAAATAACGACTCATTTGGCCACAGGCATATTCTGAATTTTGGGGATTGAGACAAGTTTGTTTAAACTCCGGCGCATCAATAAAGAGCAAGCGGGTATTATGTCCGTCAACAACGATGGAGTCGCCGTCAATAACTCGCGCTTTGCCGAAATATTTTTCTTTTGTGGAACTGTCTTCAAGGAGAGGAGCCCTAGATTCGTGTGGTTTGGTAGCATCAAACAAAGTTGCAACTAGAGCTCCTAAAATAACTGTGGCGAGGATATTTAGTAGTTTGTTTTTCATTTGTTTGTAGTAATTACCTAATCCAACCCCTCACCCCAACCCTCTCCCCTTGAGGGAGAGGGTTGGGGTGAGGGGTTTTTGTTTTAGCTCCTAACAAGAGCATGATAATCATTCATCAAATCTAAAGTCATCTTACTCATTTCCGGATATTTATATTTATCCTCAACACTACCAATTCTAGTAATCTCAGCGGCGCTGCCGGTTAGAAACGCATCAATTGCATCTTCCAATTCTTCCGGTTTTATATGTCTTTCCACAACTGTAATCCCGCGTTTTTTTGCCAGTTCAATCACGGTTTGTCTCGTCAAACCATTGAGAAAGCAATCAGGAAGCGGCGTGTGAAGTTCGCCATTTGGCATTACCAAAAATAAATTCGCACCGGTTGCCTCAGCCAAGAAGCCGCGATAATCAAGCATTAAAGCATCATTGTAACCTTCGCGCTCAACTTCATGTTTGCTGATTGTGCAGATCATGTAAAGTCCGGCGGCCTTAGCAGCTATTGGTGCGGTGTCGGGTGACGGTCTTTTGTAACGCGCAAATTTTAATTTAAGTCCGGCTTTTCTCGCTTCATCGGAATAGTAAGGCGGCCACGGCCAGCAAGCAATTGCCGTGTGAATTTTATTGCCTTGCGCCGAAATCGCCATTTTTTCTGAACCGCGCCAAGCAAAGGCACGCATGTAACCATCAACAATATTTTGTTTGGCTACCAATTCATTTTTTATTTTATTTAATTCGGCAATCGTGTAAGGAATTTGAAAACCCAAAATTTCTGCTGATTTATGCAGTCGTTCAGTGTGCTCGTGCGATTTGAAAATTTTTTTATTATAAATTCTCTCACCCTCAAAAACGCATGACGCATAATGCAAACCATGATTTAATACATGAACTTTGGCATCTTTCCAATTTACAAATTGGCCGTTATACCAAATAAAGCCATCGCGCTGATCAAAAGGGAGTATGTCTGACATATTGTTGATTTTTTAATAAATAGAGATAATTTTCCTCAACTTTATAGCTAAAATTTAATTTTAAAATCATTTTTCATGAAGATTTCTGTAATCATCACGGCTTTTAATGCAGAAAAGTATATTAAGAAGGCTATTCAATCATTTTTGGATCAAATCTACGAAGACAAGGAATTATTGATTGTAGATGATATTTCAACTGACAAAACCCACGAAATAATTAAGCATTATCAAGAAAAATATCCTGAATATATTAGATGGATTAAGCAAAAAGATAGCGGAATTTCGCATGCTAGAAATATCGCGTTAAGGCATGTTACTGGCGATTTGATAGGCTTTTTAGGAGCCGATGATATTTTGCACAAGGATTTTTTTAAAGAGATGCAATATTATCTCGAAATTAATCCGAATTTTGATGTTGTTTATTTTAATAATTATTCAATAGGTCGCGGCAGAAATAGTTTTGATGCAAGTGCCAGCGTACGAATAACTAAGCGCAATCTCATTAAAAAATGCCCGATCGGTTCGGGAGAATCTTTTTATTATCGCAAAGAAATTTTTAACAAATTTTCATTTAATGAAAGCAATAGATATTGCATGGATTATGAGTTAAACATGGCTCTGGCTTCAGCAAAATATTCATTTTATCCGGTAAATATTACGGCAGTTTTTAATGTTAATACCGGAGAAAATATTTCCTGTGCTAATTCAATAAAACAAAGGCTTGAAACTATTAATGTGCAGTTGAAATATGCGGGATGTTTTGCTGAGAAATTAAAAATTCTTTGGCGCGGCAAGAAATTGCTGATCAAGAAGAAATTACTGTGCAAATAAAATCCAAATCTTTTTCATCATAACGATGATCAATCGGTAGCGGAATTAAATTATTCGACAAATAATTTTCATAAGAATTTTTTTCAACTTTATCAATCACTTCTTTCCACCATTGCGGTACATAAATTTTATTTTGCAATAAACGCAAGCGAAGCCCGTCTTTATTGCTTAAAAGCGGATAAACCATTGGTACGCAATTTTCTTTAATATCAATTTTCATCTCATTAATTTTGCCTAATTTTTCATGAAGATAAAAAAAGTTTTTTCTTCTTATTTTAGCAAGTTTTTCATAATCAATTGTTTGCAAAATTTTGTCGGTTAAAAGCGACATTTTTTTCATGCCGGAATTGGTAATTTCATTTTCGTTTTTTAAGCTGTCGCTATAAGCAGCATTTGATCCGAGTTCAATTTTTTTAAATAAAGCGGTGATGCGGTTGTAAGAAAAATCCTGCTCCAATTCAATATTTAAACGCTTTGAGCAATTTAAATAAGCGCCGTCAGTCACCCAAAAAAATTTGCGCGGTGAATAAACTACATCACAATTGGCAATTTTTTGATAGAAAGCCTGAGTGTTATCAATTATGGCATTTTTATAATTGGCAACAACCTCCCAGACCTTGTCATCATTGGTTCCAAAATAGTTTGGATAAATTATCGCAGCATTTTTATCTAAAACTTTCGGTGTAAAATTCTCATCCAAATAATAAAATTCATAATCTACTTCAAGCGCCTTGTAGACGGTGTCGCAAATATAATATGGTAAAAAAACTTTCTTATAATTTTTCGCTTTTATAATGTAATTTATAGCTTGCCTAGCGCAATTTAGTTTTATAGAATCAGCGTGATAGGCGGCTTTTGGCTCTAGGTTAAATTCAATAAATCCGAAATATTCTTTTTCTGTCATAATGAAAATAATTGCTCATCGTATCAATAATATCGCTCAGTTAAAAACGGTTCCAAAAAATTTTGGTGTTGAGCTTGATATTAGATATCATGAAGATGAATTGGTTTTACATCACGACCCATTTTCTCATCATAAATTAGCAAATCTAGAAAAATTTACAGATTTTTTATCGGTGTATAATTGCGAAGGACCCATGATTTTGAACGTTAAAACGGAAGGCGTTGAAATGAAATGTATAGAGTTAATGAATAAATTCAAAATTAAAAACTGGTTTTTTTTGGATTTGTCGATGCCATATTTTGTGAAATATTCTAAACAAGCGGCAAGAGGTGATATTGCTGGCTTTGGGCCGGAAAATTTAGCAGTAAGATTTTCTGAAGAAGAACCAATTGAATATGCTTTAAATTTTTCTCAAAAAGCCAAATGGGTTTGGGTTGATTGTTTTACAAAATTACCGCTTGATGATGATTCTTATAAAAAACTAAGAGCGCACGGGTTCAATATTTGCATGGTTTCTCCTGAGTTGCAAAATCATCCGAAAGAAAAAATTATTGAATTCAAAAAACAACTTGCCGCTAAGGAAATTGATGCGGTTTGCACTAAATATCCGGAATTATGGTTAGAAAACAATTTCTAAAATTTATACCGGGCATCAATTTTAATGGTAATAAATTTTATTTTTAAAAGATGACGAATTTTCGTAAAAAAGTTTTAAGTGAAATCTTCGAATCAAAATTTTTTTGGTTTGGCTTGGTATTAAAAATAATTTTAGCCGGTTTTTTTGCTTCAAAATTTCTCACTGATTTATTTTTGCCATTTGTAAATTTTTATACCAATAGTGGTTTTTCTAACCCCTATAATGAATTTTTTCTAAAGGGTGAGGAAGATACATTTCCTTACCCGGCGTTAATGCTTTGGTTGATCTCGTTGCCATATTATTTTAGCAATTTTTTTATTAATAATTCTGAAAATATTGCGATCTTTTCTTTAAGGATTTCGGTGGTTATTGCTGATTTTTCAATTTTACTAATCTTTGCAAGATGGCTTAAAAATAGGACGCATAAGCTTTTAATTTTTTACTGGTTATCCCCTGTTTTAATTTACATCAATTATATTCACGGTCAGCTTGACTGCATTCCGATCATGATTCTATTGACTTCGCTTTATTTTTTATTCAAGGAAAAATTTTTAGTTGCGGCAATAATTTTGGGTGCGGCGATTGCTTGCAAAACCAATATAATTTTAGCGGTGCCGTTCTTCCTTATTTATCTTTATGCTAAAAAAGTTTCCTTAGTAAAAATAGCATCTTGCGCTGTGATTTTTGTAGTAACATTTTTGTTGATAAATCTGCCTTATATTAACTCTGAAGGCTTCTTGCACATGGTTTTGCTTAATAGTAAACAAAATCAGATTTTTAACGTTTTTTACAATTTCATTCCGGATAAGGTTTTCTATGTTATTCCGGCGATCTATTTGGCTTTGCTATTACAAGCCTTGATGATTAAAGGTTATAATCGCGATGTTTTTATAATGTTTTTAGGATTTACTTTTGGTGTATTGAATCTTTTTATTCCGCCGATGCAAGGTTGGTATTATTGGGTTCTGCCCTTCTTGGCTTATTTTTATATAAAGCAAAAAAATGCTCCGAATTTTTTATTTTTTGCGCTGCAAGCTGTGTATTTTTTCTATTTTTTAACTATAAAAGATTCGGACTATTTTCAAGTTTTCCAGTTAATTTCGCCTGAAATTGCTTCGCAGAATAATCTATATCACATCTTCTTAGATAAGGGTCTAAACGCTGAGAAACTTGTTGATTTAAGCTTTACGATTTTACAGGTTTTATTATTGCTAAATTGCTTTTGGATTTATCGCAAAGGAGTTGACAGTTTTTCAAAACATAAGTTAGTTTCGCGACCGTATTTGCTTGGAATTTCTGGTGATTCAGGAGTGGGAAAAAGCACTTTAGTTGCTTCAATTGTTGATATTTTTGGCAAAAATAATGTGACAACAATTTGTGGTGATGATATGCATAAATGGGAAAGAGGTCATGAAAAATGGCGGGAATTTACTCATCTGAACCCAAGCGCTAACAAGCTTTATAATGAAATAGCATTTTTGCGGGCTTTAAAAAATGGCGAAAAAATTTCGCGCTCTATGTATAATCATGATGATGGAAAATTTACCAAGCCGAAAAATATTATGGCAAAAAAAATAATTGTTTTTGAAGGATTGCATAGTTTTTATGTTGAGACGGTGAGAAATCTTTTTGATGTAAAAATTTTTGTAAAGCCGGAGAAAAATCTAAGATTACATTGGAAAATAATTCGCGATCAAATAAAGCGCGGATATAGTAAAGAGAGGGTTTTAGAGCAAATAAAACAGCGAGAAGAAGATTCGGAAAAATTTATTTTATCACAGGAAAAATATGCTGATGTAAAAATTGAATTATTTAGCAAAAATCCAATAAAAAATTTGGGCGATGCGGAAGAAAAAATCGAATTAAGTTTGAAGATTTCTTGTAGCAATAGTGTCAATCTTGAAGCTCTTATTGAAGCAATTTCAAAAATCGATTCTCTGAGAGTCGAACATAAATTTGATAGCGATAAGGAACAGTTCATAAAAATTGAAGGTAATGCTGAAGAAGCGGCAATAGAAGATTGCGGTGATACATTACTCGGATTTAATTTTGAAGAAATTAACCTGAGCGAGCCCAAATGGGTCGAAAATTTTTCAGGTTTGATCCAGATATTTTTAGCATTTTATATAATCCAAACTGAATTAAATGATGAAGGAAGAACTATCTAATTTGGCAAAATTATCACAAACTATCGGAGCGCGTCTTGACTATGTGCAGGGCGGTGGTGGCAATATTTCTGCAAAAATAAAAAATGATTTGATGGCAATAAAAGCTTCGGGTTATGAATTAAAAAATGTAACTGAAAATGATGGTTTTGCTTTTGTTGATCATTTTGAAATCAACAAAAAAATTTCGTATTTTATACAAGAAAAAAATGGTGATGATGTGAATTTTTCTGCCGCAGTAAAATCTTCTGCAAAAGAAATTAAACCTTACAAAACATTGCGCCCGTCAATGGAAACGGGCTTTCATTCTTTATTAAATTATAAATATGTTATTCATAGTCATTCGGTTTATGTTTTAACGATTATTTGTGCGCGGGAGGGAAAAAAAATTGCTGCAGAAATTTTTCCCGATGCTTTATGGATTGATTACGAAAATCCTGGTTGGCAAGTGACGCAAGCGATTGCTAAAAAAATAAAATCTGAAAAAATTATTTTTTTACAAAATCATGGCTTGATCGTTGCAGGAGAAGATGTGGATGAAGTTTTGGAATTGCACGAAAAAGTAAATGAAAAAATAAAGTCTTTTTTAAACCTGCAAAATTTCGATGAGAAAATAAAATTGCTCGAAGTTGATTTTATTAAAAAAAATGTAATTTTTCCTGACCAAATAGTTTTTGGTTTAGCGCCAGAATTTGCTGAAACACAAGTCGCAAAACATATATTTGCCGCTTATTCTTATATCTTGCAAAGCATTAAAAATTCAGGACTAGAACCAATTTTTATCAGTCAAAAAAATATCGATTTTGTCGCTAATATGGAAAGTGAAAAATATCGCAAAGAAATAGCAAAAAAATGAAAGTTATAATTCCGATGTCTGGCTTGGGTTCCCGCTTTATAGAAGCGGGCTATAAGGATCCAAAGCCTTTAATTAAAGTTCATGGGAAACCGATAATTGAATGGGTTGTTAAAATGTTTGCATCCGACGATGAATTTATTTTTATTTGTCGTGATGAGCATATTGCAAATACTAATTTGGCGGTTGAGCTTAAGCGTATCAAGCCTGAAGGAAAAATTGTTACGATTAAAAATCATAAACGCGGGCCGGTTTATGCGGTGTCAAAAATTTTCGATACATTAAAAGATGATGAGCCGATTTTGATTAGCTATTGTGATTACTATATGCGCTGGGATTATGAAGGATTTAAAAAAGCGGTGCTAAAAGGTGAAATTGACGGCTCGGTTCCTTGTTATACTGGCTTTCATCCGCATTTGTTGCCCAAAAAAAATCTTTATGCCGGATGCCGAGTTGATGATGAAAATTTCTTGTTGGAAATTAAAGAAAAATTTTCTTTTACCGAAGATAAAACCAAAAGCTTACATTCGCCGGGAGTTTATTTCTTTAAAAACGGCGCAACGGTAAAAAAATATTTTCAAATGGCGCTAGACCGGGATTTAAGTCTTAACAACGAATTTTATGTAAGTTTGGTTTATCAATTGATGTTGAAAGATAATTTAAAAATTTATGTTTATGACCAAATAAAATATTTTTGCCAATGGGGAACTCCTGAAGATTTAGAGGAGTATTTATTTTGGGTTGATCAAGTTAAAAATTTTTAATTTATGAATATTTTAATTCCAATGGCCGGGGCCGGAAGTCGCTTTTCTACGGTCGGTTATCAAGAACATAAGCCGGTAATTTTAGTTACAGATAGAAAAACCGGCAAAAAAATTCCGATGGTGGTGGCTGCAACCAAAGATTTGCCGCAATCCTCAAATGATAAAATCATTTATATTGATCGCGATTTTCATAAAAAAGATTTGGTTGAAGAAAAAATAAAAACTTTTTTTCCTAAAGCGGAATTTATTACTATAGATCACTTGACTAATGGTCAAGCAAGCACGTGTTTACTGGCTAAAGAGCATATTAATAATAATGAAGAATTGTTAATCGCGGGCTGTGATAATGGAATTGTTTTTGATGAAAAAAAATTTGAGGAAGCAAGAAAATCAGCCGATGTTTTGATTTTTACTTTCAGAAATAATGAAGCGGTTTTGGAAAATCCAAAAGGTTATGGTTGGGTTGCTGCCGATGAATTTGGCCTTGTAAAATCTGTATCGGTAAAAGTTCCATTAAGCGAGAATCCAATTAAAGATCATGCAATTGTTTCTGCTTTTTGGTTTAAACAAGGAAAAGATTTTGTTAGATCGGCCGAGAAAATGATCGTTGAAAATGATCGCATAAATAACGAATTTTATGTCGATCAAGTTATGAAATATTGTTTACAATTTGGACTTAAAGTTAAGGTCTTTGAGGTAGATAAATACTTATGCTGGGGCACGCCGCAAGAATATGAAAATTATGAAAAAACTATTAATTATTGGCGCGAATTTTACGCAGAAGAATTTACCAAAAAACTTTCAATTGCTGTTCCTTGTTACAATGAAGAAAAAAATATTCCGTTAATTATTGCGGCTTTTAAAAAAGCGGTAGGTGAGAGAAAAAATATTGAAGTAATTCTTGTAAATAATGGTTCTACAGATGATTCGCAAAATGTATTTGAGCGTGAACTTAAAGAAGAAAAATTGTTTAAATTAGTAAATGTTACAAAAAATCAGGGCTATGGTTTTGGAATTTTGTCAGGCTTGGAAGCTGCTAGCGGTAATGTTTTAGCCTGGACTCATGCTGATATGCAAACTGATCCTTCGGATGTGATCAAGGGTTTTGATTTGTATGAGGAAAATATTTTGATAAAAGGAAAAAGGCAAAATCGTAAGGCTTTGGAATTTTTATTTACTTTCGGCATGCAAATAATTGCAAGTATTGCGCTAAGAACTTATTTGGATGATATCAATGCCCAACCAAAAATTTTTTCACGAGAATTTTATGAAAAATATGTAAAAAATCAGGCACCGCATGATTTTTCTCTTGATCTTTTTTTGCTTTATCAGGCTAAAAAAAATAATTATAAAATAAAAGAAATTGCGGTAGATTTTACTAAAAGAATGCACGGCGAAGCCAAGGGAGGAGGGTCTTGGAAGACAAGAATAAAATTAATAAAAAGAACTTTTGCCTATATAATTAAATTACGAAAATTCGTGGCGTAATTTTATTTTTTAAAAACCCAATATTTCATTCCTAAAAAATTTGTACAAGTGGTGATGCATATTGCCATGAGACTGGAAATTTCGGGAATTATTCCAATGAAATCCACAGAAATTTTTAAGAAAATAGAGCTTATTAAAAGCGAGATTAAATAGACCGCGAAATAGCTATGAAATAACGATTGATCGGCATTGTGTTTAAATGTCCATTTCTTATTAAATGGATAGCCGAATGATATTCCGGCAATAAAACCTATAATATTTGAAATTAGGTAATGCAAGTTTAATGCGTTCAAAGATAGCAAAAAGGTCAGGTAATTTATAAGTGTTGAAATGCCGCCAATTAGCAAAAAACGAATAAATTGTTTAGTAGCGTCCCGACTGTGTAATCTTTTTAATAAATTAATCATACTTTTTGTAAAAAGCGCGTCTTAAGCCAGTATAAAGCTTGAAAAATATTCAAGCGTAAATAATGTAACCTTAATTTTAAATTGATAAATTAAAACAACTTTATGCTTCTAAAAATTGCTCAACATTCTAATTTTTTGCAAAATATCTTTGTTTCGTTACAAACTTCAATTCATCCGGTAATTTTGCATAATATTGGTAAAATTGAAATGATTAAAAAAGCATTTCATCAAGTTACAACTGAATATATTGAAGGCGGGTATTATGAATTTGGAATATATGAAGGAACCAGCCTTTACGGAGCTGTAAACACTTACAATAAAATTTCATCTCAAAAAAGTAATAGATTTTACAAGAAAAGATTTGAAAGAAAATTTTATGGTTTTGATTCTTTTGATGACGGATTTCGTTATAGCGATGAAGCTGATAAACATCCGTTTTTTCGTGAAGGAGATTTCGCCAGTTCTTACGATAAATGTCGCAAACGTTTTAGAAAATATCCAAATGTTGAATTAATTAAAGGATATTTTGAAGATACTCTTGTTAATCCTGATATCATAAAAAAATTCTCGAATGAGAAATGTGCAATATTATTTATTGATTGCGATTTAACTTTGCCAGCTCTTGTGGCTTTAAAGTTTATGCGACCTTTATTGCAAAAGGGATCAATAATTATTCTTGATGATTATTTTGCTTATAATGGTCATACCGAGCATGGAACTTATGGAGCGATGCAAAAATTTTTAAGCACTTTTCCTGAGATTAAAGTAAGAGATTTCTTTCCTTACGGGTATAACGGCATGTCTTTTATAGTTCATGATTGCTAGTCATTTTACAAAAAAAATAGCTGATAAAATTTTTTTTTACAGATGGGAATTTTTATCATTTCTTTTAATCATCGCCTATTTTTTTCTAAGATTACCATTTTTTTTAGTTGATGCTTTCGTGCCTGATGAGGCTTGGCATACGGGCTATATGAATGCTAATAAGAATGACCTGACATATTCGATGATAAAACAAATAAATTATCAGGGATTTGGTGCGATTTATTGGATATTTGGAAGTTCAATTCTTAGAATTTTTCCTGAACCTGAAGGTTTGTTTGTTTTACGTTATATTTGTTTTTTTTCTTATCTTTTAGCCACGTTTTCTATCTTTTTCTTTTCTGCTTCATTACCTAAATTTTCGCGACTTTTAGTTTTAGTGTGCTGGCTTTCTTTGCCGATGTCGTGGTGGAGCCATAAAATGATTATGCCGGAAATGATTGTTTTGGCTCCTTTGTCTTTTGCAGCTTATTTATTTATTAGGAATAAAGAAAAATTTTCTTTTATGGCCTGGATAATTTTGGGTTTTTGCTTTGGCATCAAGTTAAATGTTGCGCCCTGTTTGGCCTTTCTTGGCATGTTATTTTTTGGCTATAATAATTTTTCTCTACAAAAGATTTATAAAATTTTGCCGATAATTTTATTGGCTTTTATTGCCGGATTTATAATTGCCAATCCATTTTTATTATTAAAAGAATCGCAAAGTTTATTTAAGGAAATAAGTAGCAATGGCAGTTATGCTTTGAATTTTACTTTTTGGAATATTGTCACGCAACTAAATGCTGTATGTTGCGGTAGTGTAAACTTGTCTTGGGATCTTGTTCCTTTTGGAGGAATGAATGAAAACATAATTCCCATTTTCTCTTTGATTGCTGTTTTATATTTGGTTTTACGTGGGTCAAATTTAGTATATCGTTTAGCTTTATTAGTCTCTTTGGGTGCTTTTATACTAATGGTGTTAATAAATCGCTGGGTGAGCTATTATGCTTTTCCTTTTATGCTGGTGCTTTTCTGGAGTTTTGATGGAATAAATCCGACAATATTTAACAATAGTAATTCAAAGAAAGCTTTTAATATCATCATGACTTTAGCAATTTTAGCTAATTTGGCGCGTGATAATTATAATTACCAAAGAGATATTGGCCTTTCTATATCTCAGGAAAATAATATAAAATTTTGGCAGGGAATTTCTGATTGCGCAAAACCAATATTAGCTAAAAGTTCGTCATATCTAATTGTAGATAACTCAGAAGTTGGAATAAATGCCAAGCGACGAACTATGCTGGATTTTGAATATTTAAGACGCGATATAAAATGGATTGATGATAAATTTAAACAAGGTTCTTTCCAGATATTGCATACATTTCTAGAGCAGGATATTATTAGAAGAATGCAGGAAAATAAACAAAATAAAATTCTGATTATTAATGGAAAAAGATTAGAGGTTAAGGAGGAATATAAATATCTGCCTTACAGAATAATAAATTTTCTGGGGTCGGATTATATAGCTGAAGTTACTCAAGATAATAGTTGTGGAAATTTGCAATTTATTTTTCTTAAAATTCAAAAAAAACCTAAAGTTTCATGAGTTATATTTTATATTTTGTTCTATGCTTAATTTATATTTTAATATTTGTGATTTTGCACATTATTCATTTTAGAATTTTGCGTCCAAATTCGCTTTTTATTGCGGCGATTTTTGATAATATTTTAGCCGGAATAATTTTGGTTGTTGCTTTTAAAAATCTAGTTGGTTTTGAATTATTTGCTGTCTGTAGTTCATCATTTCTCTTGATTGTAATTTACATCTTAATGGGACTTTTAATGGCCGAGCGTTCATTAACGGTTTATCTGTTGTTAAAAATCGATCCAAAAGAAGGTATTAAATTAAATGAGATAGAAAATAAAACTGACGAAGAATATATCGGAGAAAATCACATGGTTAGGAAACGCTTGAAAGAACAAAACGCCTCTGGTTCCATTGTTTTTAAAGGAGATAAAATATTTTTAACAAAAAAAGGATTGGTTCTGATAAATCTTTATACAACTTTGCGCAAAGTTCTGAAAATTAATCAAAAATTTTAATTATGAAAAATTTTATCGAGCTTGATTTTTGGCAAAAAATTTCCTTGATTGTTTTTACGATATTTTCATTTTTTATTTTCCTACAAAATTTTTTATTTTCTGATTCGTTTGCATATTTACATTTACGTGAAATTGATGATCTAGCTTTTCAGGCTTCGCTAAGACAAATTCATCAAGATATATCAGCATTTCATTTGGATAGGTTAATTAAACTTAATGATTATGGATATGGTTGGTTTTTCTGGATTATTCAGGCCGTTTTGACTTATCCGTTTTATTTATTGGCAATATATTTTGATTGGTATATGCCGTTGATAATTATGCCGCGCGATATTTCGTTAGCCTTTACACTTGGCAGTGCGTTTTTTATTTATAAATCGCTTTCATTTTACAGCAAAGATGAGTTTCTAAAATTTCTGGCTTTAATATTTTTAATTTCTTTTCCGGCTTTTGGTTATTTTGCGATGCGTTTTGGTACCGTAGCGCAAGTGGCATTTTTTTCTTCGCTAACTTTTTACTTAACGATAAAAAATAATAATTATCAAAAAAGTGATTTGAAAAACATTGCTTTAGCCGCTGCTGCTTGTGTTGGAACCAAGTTAAACGGTGCTTTAATTTTGCCGGTGATAGGAATGATAATGGCTCATAGATTGAATTGGCAACTTAACCGCGAAAACCTAAAAAAAAGTTTTTATTTTTTGTTAAACTTATTATTTTTTGCAGTTCTATTCAGCGATCCTTCTTTATTCTTAAGTTTTTTTAAACCGCAATATTTCTTTTCTTATATTACTTCGATTAAGGATAATTCTCACTTGGCTTTGCAGGGTGATTTTTTTAAAACTTTGCGTGAAGTAATAGAAATCGGTTATTTAAATTTTTATCTGGCTTTGATAGTAGCGCTAGTTTTGTTGGGAAATATTTTTGTTAAAGAAGATAATCGGCAAGATTTATTTTTTGCCGGCATGTGGATGATTTGCTCTTTAATATTGCTGGTTAAGATAATGTCTATGGGAACGCTTTACATTATTAATTATTCGATGGTGATAATGTACTTAGCGGTATTTTTTGTAATCTCTCTTGAAAGCTATAACAAGCTCGGACGCATAATTGCGATAATGTTTATAATTATTAATCTTGGCTTAAATTATAAAAATAATTTTGGATATTATTCTGATTTTAAATATTTCGATTTGCGCAAAAATTCTGAAGTCAGCGATAAAATTGAAGCGAGTATTGCAATAAAAAAACTGATTGCAGATCCAAAAAATGATTTTGATAAAAAGATAAATGTTTTGATGGATTTTCGTGCAATTTTTCCTTATGCTCACTTGGAAAGAGAAAATCTAAATGTTCAATATGCTTTTGATAATTTCCAAATAGCTCAAAAACAAATCATTGGTGATTTTGATTATATTTCATTAAATAAAGCTTCGCCGTTTTTCTCTTCGGAAGCTGATTTCTCGAAGTTTATTGCTAAAATACAAGATGAACAATTACTTATTAATCAAACTGAAAGCAGAAAAATTGTGCAGCATCTTATGAAAACTCATAAGTTAGGAAATGCAGAATACAAGATTCTTTTTGATGATAAAAACATAATTTTCTTTGAAAAAAAATAATGAAATTAGATTCGATAATAATTGCTGGTGATAATAAAGGTTTAAGCTCTATTTATGCTGCTATGCAGACCTTTGTTAAAAAAATTTATATTCATACTAATACGCCAGATGCCATTAAAAAAAGGGAAGATGATGATTTCATCAATGATTTTTTAGATGTAGAGGAAAAATTGGTTTTATGCTCAGCCTACGCACCTTTGGTTAAAAAAGAAATTTTAGAAAAAAAGAATTTTCTAAACATTCACTATGCGCCATTGCCAAGGTTTCGTGGCATGCATCCTGTGGTTTGGGGAATTTTAAATGATGAGGTGGAACTAGGTTTTACTTTGCATGAAATTGATGAATTTATGGATAGTGGACCAATTATTTTTCAATATAAAATTAAGAATGATGGAGTTAGTAATGCAATTTTTTATATGGAACATTTTCATAAAAAAGTTGCCGAATTAATAGGGAAGGTGGTTGCTGATTATGCTGGAGGAAAAATTAAAGCAACTGCTCAAGATCATTCTAAGGCAGCGTGGGGCGTTAAAAGAAATCTTAATGACTGCAAATTAAATTTTAATTTTAGTAACAAAGAAATTCATAATTTTTTTCGCGCCTTGGTAAGACCTTATCCGTTGCCGTTTTTTGAATTTAAAGGAAAAAAATATTTTATTGAAAAATATTACCTTCATTCAGAAAATATTGCCGCTCTTACGTTTGGAAGGGTTGTAAATATTGATGACAAAGGCATTTGGATAAAAGTTAAAGAAGGTTATTTAAATGCCCAAAAAATCAGTGATGAAAATGGCGCTGAAGTTGATA
The DNA here is from genome assembly GCA_964506725.1 of uncultured Rhizobium sp. GTDB lineage: Bacteria > Pseudomonadota > Alphaproteobacteria > Rickettsiales > UBA1997 > UBA2645. The sequence continues at coordinate 2,608 of CAZDLU010000018.1, read as the reverse complement.
TGACAAAAATTTTTAGAATCGGGAGTAGGTTAGATGCTTAGAATTGAAAAATATAATGAGAGTAAAAAATCGGCCTGGAACCGCTTGATTGCTGGTTCTAAGAACGGAACATTTTTGCTTGATCGTAATTACATGGATTATCACTCTGATCGTTTTGAAGATTTTTCTTTGATGTTTTTTGAAGATCAAAATTTGATTGCGGTTTTGCCGGCTAATATTAAGGATAAAGTTTTATACTCTCATCAAGGTCTAACTTACGGTGGCATGATTTATGATGATAATATGAAGTCGGTAAAGATGTTGGAAATTTTTAATTTGATGGTGGAATTTTTAAAAGAAAATCAAATTACCAAATTAATTTACAAAGCAATTCCGCATATTTATCACACGATCCCGGCGGAAGAAGATTTATACGCTTTATTTAGAATTGGTGCAAAATTATATCGCCGTGATTTATCGACAACTATTATGCAATCAAGTAAAATGCGCTTTGAGAGAGGTCGCAGAAGATGTATTGAAGATGCCAGGAAAGCGGGGCTTATTATAAAAGAAAGCGATGATTTTGAGAGCTTTTTTAATATCATGAAAGATGTTTTGGAAAAAAGATATAATTTAAAACCTGTTCATAGCGCTGCTGAAATGCGTTTGCTACGTGATAGATTTCCTGAGAATATTCATTTTTATGCCTGCTATGAAAATGAAAAAATGATATCGGGATCGTTAATATTTATTACCAAAAAAGCAATTCATGCCAAATATGTATATAGTTCTGATGATGGCAGGAGTAAGGGTGCTAATGATCTGATGTATGATTTTTTAATCAATGAGAAATTTTGCAACATCGAATATTTTGACTTCGGAGTTTCAACCGAAAATAATGGTTTGTTTCTCAATGATAAACTTGTTTCACAAAAAGAAATGTTTGGCGGAAGAGGAATTTGTTATGATTTTTATGAAAAGGAAATAATTTAAAATGGCTCGCATATTATTTAGTACAATTGGCTTTGGCATCAAAGAATTATACTGTTACTACGACCAATTTACGACCGCTTTGCAAGAGGCTGGTAATGATGTTTTAGTTATGACCAGTGATAAAATAATTCGAAATGGTTGGTCGTCAAATGAACATTTTACTAATGTTGATGAAGATAAGTTGGATGAATATATTAAGAATTTTAATCCTGATTTGGTAATTGCAGCTAATAATGTTTTATACAATCGTGTGCCGAAAATTTTGGATTGTCCGATTGTTATATTTGGTGCGGATAAAGCCATTGGTTTTGCTGATAAAGAAAACATCAGAAAAAATGCTAATCGTTATTTTTATATTTACGAAACCGTTGATTGCGGTAAGCAAATTAAGGATTTATTTAATCCGCAAGAATCGCGCATGATAATGATGCCAACTGCCACTAACCTTAGAGCAGAGCCACTTGCGCAGGATGCAAATATTTCTTTTATCGGTACCAATTTTAATTTTACTTATAAGTTCAAAGATTATTTTTTACATAATAAAGATAAGGATTTGCCTAAAAAATTTAAGCAATTTTATGATCTGTACAAAGCCAATCCCCGTCTTGGTTCTAAAAAAATTTTAGAGCAATTAAATTTTAAAAAAGATTTTTTAGAAAATATTTTAGATTTGGATTTACTGAATTTGATTTCCGGAAATAAAAGAACGCAAACTTTGGCAGCTGTTGCGGATCTTGGTTTGGAATTATATGGCCATGATAGTTGGGTCGATGTTGTTGATTATTCCTTTGATTTAATGTTGTCATATAAAAAGGAAAAAATTATCACCGCTAAACAAAATCAAGACTTATATAACCGCAGTAAAATCGCTATTAATTTAAGTCATGAACAAGCGCTTGATAATTTTTCTTGGAGAGTGCGTGATATCATGGCTACCAATGCTTGTTTGGTTTCAGATTATCGCAAAAATCTTGAGGTCTACTTTGGAAAATATGTAAAAATTCCGACTTTTACTAACGCTTTTGAGGCTCGTCAATTATGCCAAAAACTTTTGCAAGATGAAGTATGGCGTAAAGAAATAGTGCAAGGTTGCCAACTTGCTATTGAAAAAGAGCACCGTTTTTGTTACAGGTTGCGTGATATGGAAGAGGCTATTGGAATTAAATTGATTAATGATAAGAAAAATGGCTCTATCAAATTTTTGAATGCTGACAATTTTATTAATGATTCAATGGCTATGGAAATTGATAAGATATTTAAGGAATTTAAAAAAATTCTAGTTGGAGATAATTCTTTTGCCAAAATTTCTAATCGTATGAGAATTAATCTGGGTCGTTCTATAAAGAAAAAAAAATTATTAAAAATAAGAAAAAGGAGAGTATTTTAGAATTAAGATAAAGAGTTTTTAGTTATATTTAATTTCTTAAACCATAAAAATTACCCATATGTCCCATAGACATACGGGTTGGGGGTCCCCGCAAGGCGGGGCGTGGCTCGTCCCACGTTTTTAGTATCCCGAAGGGATAAAGGACAAAAATTATGATCCTCGTAAGTTTTGATAATAAGAACCAATCCGAAAAAGTGGCATAATTAAAAAAATGTGATGCTGTTTTCTCCTCCGATTCTTACTCCCATC
>CAZDLU010000017.1:0-37445 GCA_964506725.1 uncultured Rhizobium sp. | reverse complement strand
GGCGGCAGAACCGTAGGTGCGGGTGTTGTTAGTAAGATTTTGAAGTAATTTTGTAGTGCTCGGGTGCTCAAGTGCTCGGGTGCTCAAGCAGCGCTAAGTTTGCTTGAGCACCCGAGCACCAAGCACTTGAGCACACATTTAGGAGCGTAGCTCAATTGGTAGAGTAGCGGTCTCCAAAACCGTTGGTTGGGGGTTCGATTCCTCTCGCTCCTGCCAGATATTGTAGAGAGCAAGTATTTCACACCACCGGGATTTCAGCACAGCTGAAATGCCCGCTTGAAACTAAAAATGACCGTTAAGGTCATTTTTCCAGCAGAGCTGTCGTTTCAAGCCTCCAAAACCGTTGGTTGGGGGTTCGATTCCTCTCGCTCCTGCCAAAAATTTATTAAAATTATCAAATTTTTAAGGCCGCCCTTAAAAATTTGATTCGATATTTTCTAAAAATCGCAAAGCGATTTTTAACCTAAATGAAAGCACTAAATTTCACAAAAGACGTAATCGAAGAATTAAAAAAACTTCACTTACCGTCAGCAAAAGAAACATATATTACCACTGCCACAATCCTTGTAACTATTGTGGTGGTTTCACTATTCATCTTATCCGCTGATTTTGTAATTGCTAAAATCATCGGCCTCATTTTTGGTTTGTAATTTTTCACTATTGAACATGGAAAACAAAGAAAATAAATGGTACATCGTAAACGTAATGGCTGGTCAGGAAAATAAAATTGCCTCTGACATTAAGTCTATGGCGGTTCGAGGTGCTTTTGGAAAAAATACCATCGAAGTTTTAGTACCTTCAAAACAAGTTGTAAAAATTAAAAAAGGACAAAAAGTTCAAGAATCTCAGAAACTATTTCCGGGCTACGTTTTTGTTAGCGCTGATATGGGGGGCAACACTTACAACATCATTAATTCCATCCCTAAAGTCATGGGTTTTCTTGGTGGAAAAAATAATCCCCAGCCAGTAGCCGATGCTAAAATGCAAGAAATCTTAAAATTATCAACACAACAGGCTTCTGACACCAAGCATGTTATTTTTGAAATTGGCGAAACCGTTAATATTATCGAAGGACCATTTGAATCCTTCACTGGCGTAGTCGAAGAATTCGATGCTGAAAAACAAAAAGTAAAAATCTCCGTTCTGATTTTTGGTCGCGCAACTTCGGTTGAGCTCGATATTAATCAGGTCGAAAAGGTTTCTTAAAAATCTTTAAAATTTTTCTTGCACATTAAAATCAAGAAAATAAAATGCTACGCCTCTTGATAAAGGGAAGGACGCTTCTTAATCTCCCGAAATTCTAGGCAAATCAAGGCTTCAAGGCCTTAAAGATCTAAGTAAAAAATATGTCAAAAAATAAAGAAATTTTGGGCTTAATAAAGCTTCAAGTGCCATCAGGCAAAGCAAATCCGGCTCCTCCAATTGGTCCAGCTCTTGGTCAAAAAGGTCTAAACATCATGGAATTTTGTAAGCAATTTAATGCTTTAAAATTCGAAGGTTACGAACCGGGCACTCCGATTCCGGTTACAATTACCGCTTTCAAAGATAAAACTTTTACTTTCGTAACTAAGCTTCCTCCGGTTTCTTATTTGATTATGAGAGAAATCAAATTAACGAAAGGCTCTTCCGCTCCAGGAAAAGATTCTGCCGGAAAAATTACTATGGCTCAAATTAGAAATGTTGCCAAAAAGAAAATGGCTGACATGAATGCAACTGATCTTGAGGCTTGCGCCCAAATGGTTAAAGGTTCTGCGATTTCAATGGGCTTAGAAGTAGTAGAAAATTAATTTTGGTAAGTACGATGACTGAAAAAACTGATAAAAAAACAAAAGAGAAGAAGGCTAAAAAAGTTAAAAAAATAGTAAAAGTTGAAAAATTTTCAGCTGCTAATTTAGCCGACGGAATTAAAAAGGTTCAAGAATTAAGCGCCGAAAAAAAGCGTAAATTCGTTGAATCTTTAGATATTGCCATAAATTTGGGGATTGACGCAAAACAATCTGACCAAGTGGTTAAGGGCTCTGTTTTACTGCCGAATGGTTCCGGTAAAAAAGTTAAAGTTATTGTTTTAGCTGCTAACGAAAATCAGAAAAAGGATGCTTTGGAAGCTGGCGCTATAATGGCTGGCCTTGAAGATATCGTTGCTAAAATTGAAGCTGGTTTCGTTGATTTTGACGTTTGCGTTGCTACTCCGGACGTAATGCCAAAAATCAGCAAAATCGCTAAAAAACTTGGACCTCGCGGCTTGATGCCAAGTCCAAAAAATGGCACTGTTACTGCTGACGTAAAAAAAGCAGTTTCGGATGCTCTTAAAGGTAAAGTGGATTTCAAAAGCGACAAAGCCGGAACAGTTCACTGCTTAGTTGGTAAAATTGATTTTGCTTCTGATGCTTTAATTGAAAATATCAAATCAATTGTTAAAGCCATTAAAGATGCAAAACCGGAAGGTTCTAAAGGCAAATTTATTAAAGAATTTTATTTAAATACAACGATGGGACCATCAGTTCAAATCGCTGTTGACTCATTGAATTAAACTGGATTTAAAAATGGACAAAAATCAAAAAACCGAGCTGGTTTCATCATTAAAAGATAAGTTAACTAACAGCTCTTTCATTGCGGTGATTCATTATCGCGGCATGAGTGATAAACAACTTTACGATCTTCGCGTTGCCCTTAAAGCAAAAGGCTGCAACATGAAAATTGCTAAAAACACTTTATTAAAAGTTGCTTTAAAAGGCACTGAGTTAGAAGCTTTGATGCCGCACTTAAGCGGTCCAACTGCGGTTCTTTACTCAAATGATCCGGTTGCTTTGTCAAAAGCTTTAACTGACATTGCTAAGCAAGTTGAAGTTTTAAAAATCAAAATCGCATATTTTAATAAATCCCTTATCACTGAAAATGCGGTAAGAGATTTGGCGAAATTAGGTTCCTTGGAAGAAGTTCGCGCTCAATTCCTAGGTAAACTTAAAGCCGTTCAGTCTAACTTCGTTAGGGTTCTTCAGGCTCCCGAGGCCGGATTGGCGACTTCATTTTCTTCCACTAAGGAATAATTATTAATTAACAACTCTATCAATAGGTAAAAAAATGTCTGCTAACATTGAACAACTTTCAGAAACATTATCATCTCTAACAGTATTAGAACTAGCTGATCTAAGCAAAGCTTTAGAAGCAAAATGGGGCGTTTCTGCCGCATCTTTTGCTGCCGCTCCTGCAGCTGGCGCTGCTGCTCCAGCTGCTGAAGTTAAAGACAAATTCGAAGTTGTTTTGACTGCTGCTGGCGATAACAAAATCAACGTAATTAAAGAAGTTAGAGCTATCACTGGCCTTGGCTTGAAAGAAGCTAAAGACTTAGTTGAAGGCGCTCCAAAATCTTTAAAAGCTGACGTTGCTAAAGCTGACGCTGAAGAAATGAAGAAAAAATTAGAAGCTGCCGGCGCGAAAGTTGAATTGAAGTAATTACTTCTTTTTTTAAGCCAAGCTCATTTTTAATAGTGAGCTTGGCTTTTGACGTTTCTTAAACAGGCCTTGATTTCAAGGTCTTAAACCAACAAAGAGTAAGGGGTTAAAAGTGGTTCAAGCTCGTAATTTTGATCAAGCTCTTCTTAGAAAAAGCTTTAGTAATAATAGAGACAAAGAAGCAATTCCGCACCTGGTCTCCCTGCAAAAAGAATCTTACGAAAAATTCTTACAAATTAATGTTGCGCCACAAGAGCGCAAAAATATTGGTATTCAATCAGTATTTAATTCATTCTTTCCGCTTTCCGATTCTGCTGAAAAAGTTACAATTGAATTTGTCAGCTATGCTTTGGGTGAACCAAAATATGAGTCTTACGAATGTCTTTCTGCAGGACGTTCATTTTCAGCGCCGCTTCGCGCTCAATTGCGTTTGATTTTATGGCATAAGGAAGAAGGCTCTGAAGTTAAAGAAATTCGCTCAATAAAAGAACAAGAAGTTTATCTTTGCGATATTCCTTTGATGACTGAAAGCGGAAGCTTCATTATCAACGGCGCTGAACGAGTTATCGTTTCACAAATGCGTCGTGCTCCCGGTGTGTTTTTTGATAGCGAAAATGCTAAAATTTCCAATACAAAATCGCATACCGCTAAAATAATTCCTCATATCGGTTCTTGGCTGGATTTTGAATTTGACAGCAAAGATATCATCTATTTCCGCGTTGATAAAAAAAGAAAAATCCCGGTAACTTCTCTTTTGCGCGCAATCGACATGAGTTCGGAAGATATAATCCGAAATTTTTATAGTTCGGTTGATGCAACTTTAACCAAAAAAGGTTGGGCTTTAAAATTTGATGCCGAGACTTTTGTCGGCAAAAAAGCACCTCATGATTTTGTTTGTGCAACTACCGGCGAAACTAAGGTTACTGAAGGCACTAAATTAACACGCAAAATTTTAAACAAGCTAGAAGAAGAAAAGTTCGAATATTATCTTTTAACAGACCAAGTTTTACTTGGCTATATTGTAGCGCAAGACTTAATTGAATCTGATACGGGAGAATTATTGCTTGAAGCAGGAAGCATCGTAACTTCTGAGACTTTGGAAATCTTGCAAAAATTGCATTTCAAATCAGTTGCAATCGTTAACCCAAGTAAATCAGATATCGGGCCTTATTTGTACAATACGATGCTGGTTGATAAAAACCAAAATCAAAAAGAAGCGCTATCTGATATTTATAAAGCAATCAGACTTGGCGAAGCTCCATCTTCAGTTGAAGTAGCCAAAAATTATTTTGATAATTTATTCTTTTCCGATGCCAGATATAACCTGTCTGATGTTGGTAGAATGAAAATGAATCATCGTTTGGGCTTAAATATTAACACCGAAACTTTGTTTTTGACGCATGACGACATTAAACAAACCGTTAAAATTCTAAGCTTAATTAAGCATAATGATTTAAAAACTGACGATATTGATAACTTGGCAAACCGCCGCGTACGCGCTGTAGGCGAATTGATTGAAAATCAATTGCGCATCGGTATGTCAAGAATCGAAAAATCGATCATTGAAAAAATGAATTCGGTTGAAGTTGACACAATCATGCCGCAAAGCTTGATTAATTCTAAGCCTTTAATTACTGCGGTAAAAGATTTCTTCGCAACTTCTCAGCTTTCACAATTCATGGATCAAACCAATCCGCTTTCTGACATTACGCATAAGCGTCGTTTGTCAGCTTTGGGACCTGGTGGTTTGACACGTGAAAGAGCTGGTTTTGAAGTGCGTGACGTACATCCTACGCACTATGGTAGAATCTGTCCGATTGAAACTCCGGAAGGTCCGAATATCGGTTTGATTAACTCACTTGCAACCTTTGCTCGCGTTAATAATTACGGCTTCATTGAAACTCCTTACCGCAAAGTTGTAAATGGTAAAGTTAGCGATGAAGTAATTTATCTTTCAGCAATGGGTGAAGTTGATTTTGCAATCGCTCCTACCAATACTGATATTGACGATAAAGGTCATATTAAAGCAGAATTAGTTAGCTGCCGTAAAAATGGCGAATTCGTAATGTTGCCGCCGGATAAAATTGATTATATAGATGTTTCAACGAAACAAATCGTTTCAATTGCTACAACATTGATTCCATTCCTTGAAAATGACGATGCTAACCGTGCTTTAATGGGTTCGAACATGCAACGCCAAGCGGTACCTTTACTTCGTCCTGATGCTCCTTTGGTTGGAACAGGCATGGAATCAATCATCGCTTCAGACTCGGGCGCAGTAGTACGTGCTAATAGAGACGGCGTGGTAAAATTTGTTGACGCTTCTAAAATAGTTATTGAATCTAGCAAAGACGGTATTCCACATATCGATATTCACAATTTGCTGAAATATACTAGAACTAACCAAGATACTTGCATTAACCAGCGCCCTACCGTTTCTTTAGGTGACAAGGTTAAAGCCGGCCAAATAATTTCTAATGGTCACAGTATTTCAGGTGGTGAAATCGCTTTGGGTAAAAACGTGCGCGTTGCTTTCATGCCTTGGAACGGTTACAACTTTGAAGACTCGATCATTATTTCCGAAAAACTTTTAGCTGATGATACTTTCACTTCAATTCACATTGAAGAGCTTGAAGTAGTGGCACGCGACACGCGCTTAGGGCCTGAAGAAATTACTCGCGACATTCCGAATGTTTCTGAGGAAATCTTGGCTAAGCTTGACGAAGAAGGTATTATTCATATCGGCGCCGAAGTTAAACCGGGCGATTTGCTAGTTGGTAAAACAACTCCGAAGAGCGAATCACCAATGACTCCGGAAGAAAAATTATTGAAAGTAATTTTCGGTGAAAAAGCTTCTGACGTAAAAGATTCTTCGCTTTATGCCTCAACCGGTATCAGCGGAACGGTTGTTGACGTAAAAGTTTTCTCACGCAAAGGTATCGAAAAAGATGAGCGTTCGATTTATATCGAAATGCAACAAATCGAAGAATTGTCGAAACGTCGTGAATTGCGCGTTTCTTTCTTGGAAAATTCTTTGAAAGATGCTTTGGTAAAAACTTTTGCGGGACACAAATTAGTTAACAACATTGATAAGTTAAAATCTAAATCTCAGCTTGAAAAAGAAGATTTGGAAAGTCTTTCAAAAAATCAATTGATTAAAGTTGCAGTTGATGATGCAAAGGCTATGGATAGATCTGAAAAACTTATCAAATCGCATAATAGTCAAATTGCCGATATTGACAAAGACTTTAACAATAAAGTAGCTCGCATTAAGGCTGGCGATGAGCTAGCGCAAGGCGTACTTAAAATCGTTAAAGTTTATGTTGCTTCGAAATATCGTTTACAACCAGGTGATAAAATGGCGGGACGTCACGGTAATAAAGGTGTCGTATCCAAAATTGCCCCGGTTGAAGACATGCCTTATTCTGCGGATGGCGAACCGGTCGATATCGTATTGAACCCACTAGGCGTACCTTCACGTATGAATATCGGACAAATTTTGGAAACGCACTTAGGCTTTGCTTCTAAGGAATTAGGTAAGCAAATCGGCCGCATTATCGATGAAGCTTCTAATAAAAAAGCTGAATTCGTAAAAGAATTACGTCACAAAATTTCAGAAATTTATTCATCTGAAAGCGAGCAAAAACATCTTAAGAATTTAAGCGATGATGAAGTTATTGAATTCGCTTCTAAACTTAAAAATGGCGTGCCTTTTGCAACCGGAATTTTTGAAGGTGCAAAAGAGCAATATATCAGCAACTTGCTTGAAATTGCAGGCGTTGATAAGTCTGGTCAAATCGAATTATTCGATGGTAAAACCGGTGAAAAATTCGATCGTAAAGTTACGGTTGGCTATATTTACATGCTGAAACTGCATCACTTAGTTGATGATAAGATTCACGCACGTTCAATTGGTCCTTATAGCTTGATTACGCAACAGCCTTTGGGCGGTAAGTCACACTTTGGTGGTCAAAGATTCGGTGAAATGGAATGTTGGGCTCTCCAAGCTTATGGCGCGGCCTATTCATTACAAGAAATGCTCACCGTTAAATCTGACGATGTGGTTGGTAGAATTAAAATTTACGAATCTATCATCCAAGGCAACCAGAACTTTAATTGCGGAATTCCGGAATCGTTTAACGTAATGATTAAGGAAGTAAGATCACTTGGTTTGAATATTGAATTAATTGAGAAATAAATAAAAGTGCTCGGGTGCTTGGTGCTCGGGTGCTCAGGCCCTGTGTTGATAGTAAGTAAATTTCAACATTGGACTTGGGCACCCGAGCACTTGAGCACCCGAGCACCAAACAACATAAAAACATGTCTCTAGCAGGAACTTCTTCACACGGTCTACTAAGTCTAACTTCAAACAGCGCGGTTGATTTGCTTGACTTCAACGCGATAAAAATTTCCATCGCTGACCCTGATAAAATCAGATCATGGTCTTTTGGCGAAGTTACTAAACCGGAAACCATTAACTATCGTACTTTCAAACCGGAAAGAGATGGTCTATTTTGCGCGCGCATTTTTGGTCCAATCAAGGATTATGAATGTTTGTGCGGTAAATATAAACGTATCAAATATAAAGGTATCGTTTGCGAAAAATGTGGCGTAGAAGTTACTTCTTCCAAAGTTCGTCGCGAAAGAATGGGCCACGTTGAATTGGCAGCTCCTATTGCTCATATCTGGTTCTTGAAATCATTACCTTCACGCATTTCCACAATTCTTGGAACAACTCTTAAAGCTATCGAAAAAGTAATTTATTTCGAAGCTTACGTGGTTACTGACGGCTTAATGTCACCGCTTAAAGAAGGCGAAATTTTGAGCGAAGAAGAATATAACAAATTACAAGAAGAACATGGCTATGGCTCTTTCGTTGCCGAAATGGGCGCAGAAGCCGTACAAAAACTTTTGCAAAATATGGATTTAAAAAAATTGCAAAAGGAATTGCGCGAAGATTTGGCGCAGCAAACTTCGGATTTGAAGAAAGAAAAAATTATTAAAAGATTAAAATTGGTTGAGCAATTCGTTGATTCAGACAACAAAGCTGAATATATGATTATGAATGTTCTGCCAATCATTCCACCTGATATCCGTCCGCTAGTTATGCTTGACGGCGGTCGTTTTGCCACTTCTGATTTGAACGAATTATATCGTCGCGTAATCAATCGTAACAATCGTTTGAAACGTTTGATCGAACTTGGTGCGCCTGACATTATCGTTAAAAACGAAAAAAGAATGTTGCAAGAATCAGTTGATGCCTTGCTAGATAATGGCCGCTCCGGTGCCGTTGTTAAAAATTCCAACAAAAAACCTTTCAAATCTTTAAGTGACATGCTTAAAGGAAAACAAGGTCGTTTCCGTCAAAACTTGTTGGGTAAGCGTGTTGACTATTCTGGTCGTTCCGTAATCGTAGTTGGTCCTGAATTGAAATTGCATCAATGCGGTTTGCCGAAAAAAATGGCGCTAGAATTATTCAAACCTTTCATTTATTCAAAACTTGAACTATACGGAAAATCAGCTTCGATCAAGGTTTCTAAAAAGATGGTTGAATCAGAAAGACCAGAAGTTTGGGATATTTTGGATGAAGTTATTAAAGAACATCCGGTATTATTAAACCGTGCGCCAACTCTACACCGACTTGGTATTCAAGCTTTCGAACCAGTCCTAACTGAAGGTAAAGCAATTCAATTACACCCGCTAGTGTGCGCCGCTTTCAACGCCGACTTCGACGGTGACCAAATGGCAGTTCACGTTCCGCTTTCCATTGAAGCACAGGTTGAAGCTCGCGCTTTGATGATGTCAACTAACAATATCTTGAGTCCGGCGAACGGAAAGCCTATTATCGTACCTTCACAGGATATCATTTTGGGTCTTTATTACATTTCGATGGAAAATAAAGATTTTGCGCAAGCTAAAGCTCACGTAGTTGCTGACGATTTTGAATTAGAACATGCATTAAATAACAAAACTCTTACTTTGCATGATAAGATTCTATATCGCTACATAGTTAAAGATGCTGATGGCGAGAGACATTTCAAGAAAGTTGAAACAACTCCCGGCCGCGTGATGCTTTACAATATCTTGCCAAGCGCGATGAAGAATGATTTCGTGGTTGCTAATAAAACCATGACTAAGAAAGCCGTAACTAACTTGATTGACACGGTTTATCGTAATTGCGGTCAAAAAGAAACTGTGATGTTCTGCGATCGCGTTATGGCTCTTGGCTTTAAAAATGCTTGTCGTGCCGGTATCTCTATCGGTAAAGACGATATGATTATCCCGCAAACTAAGCAAAAAAATATTACCGAGTCTTTCGATAAAGTTAAAAAATTGGAAAAACAATATCGCGATGGTTTGATTACTGCAGGCGAACGTTACAACAAGGTTGTCGACGAATGGACTCATTGCAGCGACAAAATTTCGCGCGAGATGATGAGCATTATTTCAAGTTATACTAATCCGGCTTCAGCTAACTCAATTTACATGATGGCCGATTCCGGTGCGAGAGGTTCTGAAACCCAAATCAAACAGGTTGCCGGTATGCGTGGTTTGATGGCAAAACCATCAGGTGAAATTATCGAAACTCCGATTATCTCTAACTTCAAAGAAGGCCTAAGCGTACTTGAATATTTCATCTCCGCTCACGGTGCGCGTAAAGGTTTGGCTGATACGGCTTTGAAAACAGCTAACTCTGGTTACTTAACCAGAAGATTGGTTGACGTTTCACAAGATTGTATCGTAGTTGAAGAAGATTGCGGCACTACCGAAGGCGTAATTCTTGAATCAATTGTTGATGACGGTCGCGTAATTTCCGCTCTTTCTGAACAAGCTTTAGGACGCGTTCCTTTAGAAGATGTTAAAGATGGCAAGAAAGTTATTGTTGAAGCCGGAATCATGATTGACGAGGCATTAGCTGATGCAATTGAAAAATCCAGCGTTAAAACAATCAAGTCGCGCTCAGTTCTAACTTGTAAATCAAAAGAAGGTGTTTGCGTTAAATGTTACGGCCGCGATTTAGCGACTGGTAACATTGTCAGCATCGGTGAAGCAATCGGTGTAATTGCAGCACAATCAATCGGTGAGCCTGGTACTCAGCTTACAATGAGAACGTTCCACATTGGTGGTGCGGCGCAAAAAGGCACTGAACAATCAGCAATTACCGCTATCTCTGACGGTAAAGTTAAAATTTCCGATAAAGGCACAATCATTAATCGCGATGGCAAAATCGTGGTAGTAAGCCGTAACTCAGAAATTACTTTGCTTGATAATAACCAAGTTGAAATTCACAGCTATAAATTGCCTTACGGTGCAGTGATCACTCACAAGCATGGTTCGGATGTTAAGAAAGGCGACCACTTGGCTGAGTGGGATCCTTACAATATTCCGGTAATTGCTGAAAGCACCGGTGCCATCAAATATAATGATTTGTCAGAAAATGTTTCGTTACGCGAAAAAATTGATGAATCAACGGGCGTTTCAACAAAAATCGTGATCGATTGGAAGCAATATAGCAAACAAGATTTGAAGCCACGTCTTTCAATTGTTAATGGCAAAGGTGGTGATGTTAAGGAATATCCGCTTTCAGTAAATACAGTTATCGGCGTTTCTAACGGCGATGAAATTAAAGCTGGTGATATTATTGCGAGAATTCCAAAAGAGTCTTCTAAAACTCGCGACATTACCGGCGGTCTTCCGCGCGTTGCCGAGTTATTTGAAGCGCGCAAACCAAAGAACGCTGCTATTATGGCCGAATTTGACGGTAAGATTTTGTTTGGCAAAGATTACAAAACCAAACGTCGCATCGTCTTACAACCGGAAGATGCTTCACTTGAACCAATTGAATATAGTATTGCTAAAACTAAGCACTTATTCGTGGGCGAAGGTGATGCCGTGAGAAAAGGTGACATCATCGTTGATGGAAATCCGGTTCCGCACGACATCTTGCGTATTCTGGGAATGCAAGCTTTCACTAACTATATGGTGAATGAAGTGCAAAAAGTTTACCGCATGCAAGGTGTAAAAATAGATGATAAACATATTGAAGTAATTTTAAGCATGATGTTGAAACGTGTTGAAGTTACTAACTCGGGCGATACTACATTGCTTGCCGGAGAATATGTTGATCGCGACGTGTTTGAAGAAATCAATGAAAGAATGATTGCCAATAAAATGAAGCCTGCTCAATCAGCGCCTATCTTGCTTGGTATTACTAAAGCATCGCTTCAAACTAAATCATTTATTTCAGCAGCTTCGTTCCAAGAAACTACGCGTGTACTTACCGATTCAGCGGTTCAAGGACGCGTTGATAATTTACGCGGCTTAAAAGAAAACATCATCGTCGGCCGTCTGATCCCGGCGGGCACAGGCTTGATGGCTTCGAAATATCGCAAAATTGCGAATCAAGAAAAACGTGCTGAAGAGGAAGCAAAAAAACTTCCGACTGAGGCGAAAGTTTAAGAAATTAAGGGGCTCCGAAAGGGGCCCTTTTTTTTAACATCGAATTAGAACAATATGTCTAGGCCAGACTCTTCTCCTATCAATCCTGTCAATGTAAAATGGAAATATTTTACGCGAGGTAATGATGGCGCAATAATTTGTTCAACTTGCAGCGAAGCCGAATATGAAGCCAGTTGCAACCGCTATTTAGAAAAAGCATTTAACGATTTTTCATTTGCCAATTCCGGTTTTTGTAAATATTAATTATTTAGATCAAAGCAAAATTCCGGCGGATTTTACGGCGAGTTTGGATTTGGTTAAGGCAATAACGCCAGAGGCAGCAGTTGCAGAAGCGGCGACAGTTGGTGGTGGGCATGCGATAGTTACCGCTTCTCTATAACGCAAAACCCCAAGCAGCAGTCACTCTGAGCTTGTCAAAAGGCGATGTTGCACTTCGAGTTTATCGTCACCCTTCGACAAGATCAGGGGGTGACTTTGCCTAGGGCATGGATATAACTATTTCAAAAAACAAAAAATGTTCTACCAAAAATTCAAAAAAAATAGGCGTGGATATTTTTCTTTTTGGATTTTTGTTGCGGTTTTTTTGCTGACGTTTTTTGCGGAAGTTGTGGCCAATGAGAGGCCTTTACTGTTGCGATTTGATGGGCATCTTTATTTTCCGGTTTGGCAGAATATTTCGGAGAAAAAATTGGGTGGCGAGTTGGAAACTGAGGCGGATTTTCGTGATCCTGAAGTGCAAAAATTAATTGAAGAAAAAGGTTTTGCGATTTTTGCGCCGATTAAATTTTCTTACGATACGATTAATTTTTCGATAGAAACCCCGGCACCTTCCAAACCAACAGCGAGTAATCTTCTTGGCACTGACGATCAAGGTCGCGATGTTTTAGCGCGCATAATTTATGGCGTAAGAATTTCACTAATTTTTGGTTTGCTCTTAAGTTTTTTTTCGGCAATTTTAGGAATTTTTTTAGGCGCGATTCAAGGCTATTTTGGTGGAATTTTAGATTTGACTTTACAACGCTTCATCGAGATTTGGTCAAGCATGCCGACTTTATTTTTACTCATAATTTTATCAGCAATTATCGAACCCGGATTTTTTATTTTGCTCGCGCTCATGCTATTATTTAGCTGGATGAGTTTAGTCTCAATCGTGCGCGCCGAATTTTTGCGCTTACGCAATTTCGACTTCGTACGCGCCGCACGCGCCCTTGGCGCATCTGATTCGCGCATTATTTTTAAACACATTCTACCAAACGCCGCGCCAATAATAATCGCCAATTTACCATTCTTACTTGCTGGCTCCATCACCACCCTCACCTCCCTAGATTTCTTAGGCCTCGGCCTGCCCGTAGGCTCGCCGTCACTTGGTGAATTACTCGCCCAAGGCAAAAATAATATCACAGCTTACTGGCTTGGAATCAGCGGCTTTGCAGTAATTACGTTAATACTCACACTCCTAGTTTTCATCGGCGAGGCCGTGCGCGACGCGTTTGATGTAAGAAAATGAAAAAGGGGTCTGACCCCTTTTTTATTTACCGTGCAATGGAACATCCAGCAACATCTTTCCAATCTTTGGCTGCGCTACAAAATGGTGCTTTGCTGGGTCTTTTTCGGAAACACAAAATGCTTCACGATCTGTTAAACCTTTGGTTATTTCTGCAATTTTTTCTCGCGGTATTGTAATTGCAATTCGATTAGATTGACCAAGTCTCGGGTCAACACCAATCATGTTTGGTCTTAAATCTATTTTGGCTAATTCAGTTTCAAGACTATTTTTAGAAGCAAAATCAATAAGTTTTTCTGCCGTAATCTCTCCGGCATAAATTGTCAATTTATAAGAATCTGCTTCACTAGCAACGCGATTAATTCGCGATCAACTCTCCATATTCCCCAACCAACGCAGCCGCTTTTCGCGCAATAACTGACACCTCGAAATCAGCATCAGCAATTATTTTTTCAATTTGACTTTGACTAAGCGGAGTAAATTTTTTTATTTCTAACATGTTTTAAAAATTTGTTACCAACTTCAAACCTACCATTTTTTTACAAACAAAGCAAAAAATAATTTACTTTTTACAAAAAAAACCTAGCCTACTAAAATCATATCAACGCTTAAGCACTTAAGCACCTAAGCACTTTTACTATGCCAATCGAAATTCTAATGCCGGCCCTTTCGCCAACAATGAAAGAGGGAAATCTTGCTAAATGGAATAAAAAGGAAGGTGATAAAATCAAGGCCGGGGACGTAATTGCCGAGATTGAAACTGATAAAGCGACAATGGAAGTTGAAGCGGTTGATGAAGGAATTTTAGGGAAAATTTTGGTTAAAGAAGGTACGGAAAATGTCGCGGTAAATAGCGCAATTGCATTGATTCTAGAAGAAGGAGAAGATAAAAAATCTTTAGAAAATTACAAAACCACAACTGCAAAAGCAGAGACCAAAGCCGAAGAACCAAAAGCAAAAGCAGAAGAGCCAAAGCCAACAACCCCAAGCACCCGAGCACCTGAGCACTCAAGCACCGAAAAAACCAAAGCCAGCCCTCTCGCCAAACGCCTCGCTAAAGAAGAAGGGGTTTCCCTTGCCCAAATCACCGGCACCGGCCCGCATGGTCGCATCGTAAAAGATGATATTTTAAATTTTGCTAAATCCGGCGGAAGCAGAACTGGCATGGTTCGCCGCAATCCGCAAGAATTTTATGCCGTCAAAAATAACAACATTCGCAAAGTTATCGCCAAAAGATTGCTGGAATCAAAACAAAATGTTCCGCATTTTTATTTATCCTGCGAACTCAATATTGACAAGCTTCTCGAGCTTCGCGCAACTTTAAATGAAGCTGCTCCAAAAGACGAAAATTTCAATCCTTCTTATAAAGTTTCGGTTAATGATTTAATAATAAAAGCTTGTGCTTTAGCTTTGAAAAAAGTTCCCGAAGCAAATAGCTCTTGGACTGACGACGCTGTTTTGATTTATAATAATATTGATATTTCCGTGGCCGTTGCAATTGACGGCGGCCTCATTACGCCAATCATTAAAAATGCCGATCAAAAATCGATTCCGGCAATTTCTGGCGAAATGAAACAACTTGCAAAAAAAGCTAAGGAAGGAAAGCTACAGCCAGAAGAGTTCCAAGGCGGAACATTCAGCATTTCCAATTTAGGAATGTTTGGAATTGATAATTTTTCAGCAATCGTAAATCCGCCGCAAAGCTGTATTTTAGCGGTTGGACAAGGTGTCGAAAAAGCAATTGTTAAACATGGAAAAATTGTGACGGCGCACATGATGAATGTAAGCCTTTCTTCTGATCACAGATCAGTTGACGGCGCTGTCGGAGCCGAGTATTTAAAGGCTCTGCGCCACTTTATTGAAAATCCAATTTTGATGCTGCTTTAAAAAAATTTAAAAATTTATTTGCTTTCATCAAACTTATATTTATTTTTTAAGCATTACTTGTGAAAATTCGCAGGTTTTATTCCCAAATTAATTAATTTATCTTATGACCAAAGCTATTGAAGGAATTGTAATAGTTACTTTGTTACTTTTCGCATTTTTTATCGGTGTAAAATATTCTGAATCTGTAAAAAGTCACGCCAGCTGGCTTTTTGAAAACAAAGAAGATGAAGTAGAATTACCAGATCTATCAAACGAAAATAGCGGCGAAATCGGCGCTACTGTTGACGAAAATGCTGCAGCTCCTGAAAATGCTGCACCAATGGATAATCTTGATGATGCCGCTGCTCCTGCAGCCGCGCCTGCTCAAGCTCCGGCCTCTGTTGCAGCTCCTGCTAAAGCACCAGCAAAAACTAACTAAAAGTTACTTTAGGCGCGCTTAAAAACGCGCCTAAATTGTTCTTTAAACACCACTTTTACTTAGATGCGTCACCGCTTTAGCCATATACTCAAACTATTCGCTTATTTTTGGATTTTCTTATCAAGTCCTGAAATCGCCTTTGCTGATTTTATCATAAATTCTGAAGGCTCACGCCAGGCCATTGTTAATTCGGCACGCTCTAAGAAATTTTTTACGCTTGATAATACGCTTTCGCGCCTAGCAATTGGCGGCAGTTACGACACCGATCAAAATTCCAAACAATATCAAGGCACTTTGCGCTATTTTTATCAAAGCAATAAAGCAATTCACGATATTAATTTTTTACAGGAGGCTGAATTTAGTGATTCGGGAAGCGGTAAAAATAAGAGATCAAAAACAAAAACTTCCGAGCTCACTGATTTAGCGCTTTCAAGCAAGCTTAGATTTCCGCAAAGCAATAATTATTTCGCTTTTTACCATCGCACTGCTTACGATCCTTTTTCCAATTACTATTATGACTTACACACGGCGATCGGCTTAGGCCGCATGTTTTTCAACGATAATTTTGAACTCGATTTCAGTATCGGGCAACACATTTCCAAAAATTTCGGCACGTTAATCGATTTCATTCCATCACTCAGACTTAATTTTAAACTGACCAAAAATTTAACATTAAACCAGCGCGGTTTCTGGTTTCTTGATAAAAGAAGCACAGATAATGAATTAAAAACAAGCCTGATCTATCGCCTTTCCCCCAAGACTTCTTTTGAGGTGCGCCATACCTACGAACAAAGGCGTTATGAAGATCAATCAAAAAGACAGGTTACTAATCAGGTAAGAAATCTTACAACTTTTGGAATGATTTTTGATTTGCAGTAGTTAAATTTTTTTGGAATTCTTCTCATTTAATTCCATCACTTCTTTTTTCATATCCTCTTCACTTAAATCCGGTCGTAAATCCTTTATATTAGGCACTTGGTGTTCATTACCTTCCATGTCAACAATTATTGTCATTTCATCTTCCAACTTAGCTTTTTCTTCTGCAATGCCTCGATTTAGCTCGTGACGCAAATCATTTAGACCGATTTCTTTTTCAGTTTCTTTGAAAGATTTTTTGACATCAGCAAAAAATTTTTTACCGCGATAGATGACGCGACCAATGAAATAGGCAATTTCGGGCAGGTCTTGGGGTTTAATAAAAATTAGAGCTACGAGAAAAACTAAGATTAATTCTGCGAAGGAGAAACCGAACATAGGTGCTCAAGCGCTCGAGTGCTCGGGTGCTCGAGACCTAAGCTTATATTATATTATAAAAAACCTGAGCACTCGAGCACCCGAGCACTTGAGCACTAACTAACCAAACCTACCCGTAATATAATCCTGTGTCTTCTGCTGGCTTGGATTAGTAAAAATTTTGTCGGTGGTGTCATATTCAACGATCTTACCCATATTAAAAAATGCTGTCATATTCGAGACGCGCGCGGCTTGCTGCATTGAATGCGTTACAATGATAATGGTAAAATTATCTTTTAATTCATCGATTAATTCCTCAATCTTTGCCGTGGCAATTGGATCAAGCGCAGAGCATGGCTCATCCATCAAAATAATTTCCGGCTCAATTGCAATAGTACGTGCAATGCAAAGGCGCTGTTGTTGACCACCTGAAAGACCGGTAGCTTTATCATTTAAGCGATCTTTTACCTCATTCCATAAACCGGCACCGATCAAGCTTTTTTCAACAATTTCATCAAGCTCTTTTTTACTGCGAAAAAGCCCGTGAATTCTTGGTCCGTAAGCTACGTTTTCGTAAATTGATTTTGGAAAAGGATTTGGCTTTTGAAATACCATACCGATTGAAGCGCGCAGCAAAACCAAATCAACATTGGCTTTATAAATATCACGACCATCAACTAAAATTTCACCTTCAATTTTACACCCCGAAACCGTATCATTCATGCGATTGATACAGCGCAAAAAAGATGATTTGCCACAACCGGAAGGCCCGATTAAAGCGGTAACGCTATTCTTGGTAAAATCCAAATTAATATCAAATAAGGCCTGCTTTTGGCCGTAAAATAGATTGATATTTTTTGCTGAAATTTTATGATTGGTCATCTTAATTTTTTTAAAAAATTGCGCCAATAATATCTGCAAAAAATAATAATGCAAAGGCTGAAAATAATAATCCCAAAATCACTTTATGGCCGATTTCTGTTAATAATCGCGCTTCCGGCTTTAATTGTGCAGTTGGTTTCAATTTATGTTTTTTACTACTCGCATCTTGACGTAGTCAGTAAACACATGGCGCGCGGCGTTGTTGAAGAAATGGCTTTCGTAAAAAAATTCGTCGGACAGCCCGGATATGAAGAATTATTACAAAATTTTTCAGCCGATACCGGCCTCGCTTTTTCCTTTGAAGAAAATCGCAAATTAAAACGCAGAAAAATCGCCGATTCCGATTGGCAAAGAAGCGAAATTTATCATTATATCAAGCCTTTAATTGACCCTTACAATCGCTTTAAATCAGAGTTGATAAATCATAAATTGAAACCTTTTGAAATTTACGAAACCGACAATGACGATTTAATTGTCGTTAAAGTGCAAAGTCCGCAAGGTCTTTTGTCATTTTATGTGCCGATCAAGAGGATTACCAGCTCGAGCGGTTATGTATTTACCTTCTGGATGATTTTAACTGCCGCTGTTACTTCAATTATCTCAATAATTTTCTTAAAAAACCAAACGCGCACGATTTCCCAATTAAGTGAGGCCGCAGAAAAATTCGGACGCGGCCAAGACTCATTCAAAATAAAGCCAAGCGGCTCTAAGGAAATTCGCTCTTTGGCAATTTCATTTTTAAAAATGAAAGAAAGAGTAGCCCGCCAAATTTCGCAAAGAACCGATATGCTTTCCGGGGTGTCACATGATTTGCGCACGCCACTTACACGCATGAAATTACAACTTGAATTAATGCCACCATCCGATGAAGTTGAGGATTTAAAAGCTGATATTTCCGATATGGAAAAATTGGTTGATGAATATCTAGAGTTTGCGCGAACTGATGATAAAGAAAAAATAAATTCGACAAATATTAAAGAATTTTTACAGGAAAAAATAATTAATTATTACAGTAAAATGAACCGCCAAATCGGCAATTTCATAGAAATTCCTGACGATTTTAAAGCGGCCATAAAAAAATTAGCTTTGAAACGAGCCTTAGTAAATCTAATTGATAATGCTTTTAATCACGGCGAAAAAGTCGAATTACATGCTTTTATTTCTGATAATAATTTAATAATTGAAATTGATGATGATGGCCCGGGCATTCCAAAATCTGAACGCAAAAATGTTTTAAAACCTTTTTACCGCATTGACAATTCGCGAAATCTTGATAAAAAGTCGTCTTCGATTGGCTCCGGTCTTGGGCTCGCGATTGCAACCGATGCAATTACTTCTCACGGCGGTCATATAAAGCTTGCAAACAGCACTCTTGGCGGCTTGAAAGTTTTGATTTATATTCCGATTTAAAAATATAAGAATAAATATACTACTCCTTAGTCACCCTGAGCCTGTCGAAGGGTGTGTTTGTGCTCCAAGTTCCAACACACCCTTCGACAGGCTCAGGGTGACTAAGGAGCGCGATAATTAACTCTTAATAGAATGAAAATTACAGTTATCGGCAGCGGTTATGTAGGCTTGGTTTCCGGCATTTGTTTTGCCAAACTTGGTCACGAAATTGTTTGTGTCGACAAGCTTGCTGAAAAAATTGCTAAATTAAATTCCGGCGAAATTCCGATTTTTGAACCGGGTTTGAAAGAGCTTTTAGCGGAAGTTGTATCGGCTAAAAAAATTTCTTTTACTACAGATTTAAAAGTCGCGCTAAGCGGCGCGCAAGCAGTGTTTATCGCGGTTGGCACGCCGCAAGACGAAGACGGTTCGGCTGATCTTTCTTATGTTTTGGATGCCGCCCAAGAAATTGCCAGACTTTCCGATTCCTTTAAGGTTATTGTCACAAAATCAACAGTTCCGGCCGGTACCGGTTATAAAATCAAGCAATTAATTCGCGCAACTAATCCAAAATTTGATTTTACGATTGCTTCTAATCCGGAATTTTTGCGCGAGGGATGTGCCATCAATGATTTCATGTATCCGGATCGTATTGTAATTGGCTGCGAAGATAATAAAGCCAAAGAAATTATGGCAGAAATTTATAAAAATTTTGCGCCGGAAAAATTAATTTACACCGACATCATCACGGCGGAATTAATTAAATATGCTTCCAATTCTTTCCTTGCGACCAAAATTTCTTTCATCAATGAAATGGCCGATTTGTGTGAAATAATTGGTGGCGATATTAAACAATTATCGCGCGCCATGGGGCTTGACTCTAGGATCGGTGAGAAATTCTTAAATCCGGGCCCGGGCTTTGGCGGATCGTGCTTTCCAAAAGACATTATGGCGATCTTAAATGTGGCACGCGAAAATAAAGTGAGCCTTTCCCTTATTGAGTCTGTAGTATCCTCAAATAAAAATCGTAAAGAAAAAATTGTGGCGCGCATTGCAAAAATTTTGCAAAATGATGTGAGAAATAAGAAAATTGCTTTTTTGGGATTGGCGTTTAAGGCTAATACTGACGATGTGCGATATAGTCCGGCGATCACTATTATCAAGGAGTTGCTAACTCGCGGTGCCAAGATTTCAGCACATGATTTTGAGGCGATTGAAAATTCGCAAAGAGAATTGGGTGATAAAGTTGAGTTTTGTACTGATGCTTATGCAGCCATGAATAGCGCGGATTTGGTGGTGATTGCGACTGAGTGGAAGGAATATTGTGCGATTGATTTTTCTAAGGTTAAGAAAGTTTTGGATTTAAGGAATATGTTTGATGCGGCAGAGATGAAGAAGAAAGGAATTGAGTATTTTTATGTTGGGGGAAAATAAGGATCGTTAATAAGCAACCCCTCACCCTAACCCTCTCCCTCAAGGGGAGAGGGAACTACTCCGAGTCATTCCCCTTGAGGGAGAGGGGTTGTTTCAACGAATTAAATATTCTAAATTTCGCTCCCGTAGCTCAGGGGATAGAGCATCGGTTTCCTAAACCGTGAGCGCAAGCAGATAACTTAAACGCTTCGCGTTTAGAACTAATCGAATTAAAAAGTTAAGGGCGGCCTTAACTTTTTAATAAACTTTATTTTAATTTTGCTCCCGTAGCTCAGGGGATAGAGCATCGGTTTCCTAAACCGTGAGCGCATGTTCGAGTCATGCCGGGAGCACCATTTGTAATGATAAAAATCGGTAAAATCGAAATACAGGATAATATTTTACTCGCACCGATGTCAGGTGTTACGGATTTGCCGTTTCGCAGGTTGGTTAAAAAATTCGGTGCGCCGCTTTTGATTTCGGAAATGATTGCCTCGCGTGCCATGATTTTACAGACCCGCGAATCCTTGATGAAATGTAAAAAAGATGATTCAGTTTATCCGCTTTCGGTGCAACTTGCAGGATGCGAACCCGATGTGATGGCCGAGGCCGCAAAATTAAACGAAGATTTGGGCGCTGATATTATTGATATAAATTTCGGCTGTCCGGTGAAAAAAGTGGTGAATGGCTTTGCAGGTTCAGCTTTAATGAAAGATGAAGATTTGGCGGCGCGTATTATGGAATCCGTTGTTAAAGCCGTAAAAATTCCGGTAACAATGAAAATGCGCTTAGGTTGGAATTACGAAAATTTAAACGCGCCAAGCTTGGCAAAAAAAGCCGAAAATGCCGGAATTAAAATGCTCACAGTACATGGCCGCACTAGGTGTCAAATGTATAATGGCAATGCTAATTGGGAATTAATTTCCCGCACGAAAGAAGCCGTAAAAATTCCGGTAATTGCTAATGGTGATATTAGAAATGCCGATGATGCCAAACGCGCCTTGGAACTTTCCAAAGCCGATGGTGTAATGGTCGGCCGCGCTTGTTACGGCAAACCGTGGCTAATCGCGCAAATTACTGCCGCATTAAAAGGCCAAAAAATTGAAACTCCGAGCATTGAAGAACAAAGAAAAATTGTCTTAGATCATTTCAACGAAATGCTTGAACATTATGGTGAACAAGTGGCGATTCCACTGGCGCGCAAGCATATTGGCTGGTATTCTTCGGGCCTGAAAGGTTCGGCGGATTTTCGCGCTAAAATTAATATCACGCCAGGTGCGAACAATGTTCGCGACGCAATTGAGAAATTTTACGATTTGCAATGTCAAAATTAAAAATCTATCTCGCACAAATAAATACAACGGTCGGCGACCTTGAAGGTAATACCGCAAAAATTTTGCGTGAAGTTGAAAAAGCCGCGGATTGTGATTTGGTGGTATTTCCCGAGATGACGATTTGCAGTTATCCTTGCGAAGATTTGTGGCAGAAAAAATATTTCGTTGAAAGTTGTCAGAAAAAAATTGCGGAAATTTGTGAAGCTACGAAAGACTTTAAAGGCGCAGTTTTATTGGGCTCGCCGACCATCGGAATTAATCGAAACAAAAAGGAAGTTATTTATAATTCCGCACTTTTTATTGAAGGCGGTGAAATAAAAAAAATTATCAATAAAAAATCTTTACCTAATTACGGAATTTTTGACGACAAAAGATATTTTACCGAGTCAAATATGCTTTCGACCCTTGAATTTCGCGGACAAACACTGGCTATTTTAATTTGCGAAGATTTGTGGGATTTGAAGAATTTATATCTTTTAAATGAGCAGATTTTTGACACCGTAATTACGCTAAATTCTTCGCCTTATTCGCAAGGAAAACAGGAAGCGCGCTATCGCACGGTGAAGAATTTTGCAAAGAAGTTCGTTTATGTGAATCAGGTTGGCGGTCAGGATTCTCTGGTGTTTGACGGCTCTTCATTTGTAATGAATAAAGATGGTGAAGTTGTTTTGCAGATGAAGAATTTTGAGGATGATTCGGCGATAATTGAGATTGAAAAAAATGGCGAGATCGCACCCCTCACCCCACCCCTCTACCTCAAGGGGAGAGGGAGTATTCGGAGTGCTCCCTCTCCCCTTGAGGTAGAGGGGTGGGGTGAGGGGTCTATCGCAAACTCCAACTACCAAGCCTGTGTCCTAGGCCTTCGCGACTATTTCCAAAAAAACAATTTCAAAAAAGCCATCCTCGGAATGTCCGGCGGCATTGATTCGGCGCTGGTTGCTGTTATGGCAGTCGATGCTTTAGGCAAAGAAAATGTTACGCTTTATGCCCTCCCAAGCCGCTTTAATTCTGAATCCTCAATGGTTGATGCCAAAGAATGCGCAAAAAATTTAGGCGTGAATTTAGAAATAATTTCAATTGAACCAGCTTTTGAAGCAATGAGTAACATGCTTCGACAAGCTCAGCATGACAAAAATCCGCTTACACAAGAGAACTTACAATCAAGAATCCGCGGCAATATTTTGATGGCAATTTCAAACGATACCGGTGCACTTTTGCTTTCCACCGGTAACAAATCCGAACTCGCCATGGGCTATGCCACGCTTTACGGCGACATGTGCGGCGCGTTTAATCCGATAAAAGATTTATACAAAACAGAAGTTTATGAATTAGCAAAATGGCGCAATTCCGTAAACGAAATTATTCCGCAAAATATTTTAACCAAAGCGCCATCAGCCGAGTTGCGACCTAATCAGAAAGACTCTGACTCTTTACCCGAATATGACATTCTGGATAAGATTTTATACCAATTAATCGAAGAAGAAAAATCGGTTGCCAACATAATAAAATCGGGCTTTGACGAAAATCTGGTAAAAAAAATTGCTAAATCTTTTTATTTAAGCGAATATAAGCGCAAGCAGTCTGTTCTTGGGCCCAAACTTTCTAAAATGGCTTTCGATAAAGACCGGCGCTATCCGATTACAAATAAATTTACGCAATGAAAATCTGTCGTTTCGCCCCTTCTCCTACCGGCTTTCTTCATGTTGGCAATATTCGCGCGGCGATTATTAATTTTCTTTATGCCAAAAATGTCGGCGGCAAATTTTTGCTGCGTCTTGACGATACAGACATAGAGCGTGTGCGCGATGAATATCGCGAGATGATTTTGACTGACATGGATTGGCTTGGTTTAAAATATGACGCGCTGTATAAGCAAATGGATCGCTTAGATAAATATGAAGAGGCTAAAAATAAATTAATCGCAAGCGGAAGGCTTTACAAATGTTATGAAACTCCCGCAGAATTAAATTTACAACGCAAAGCGCAAATTGCCTCCGGCCATACTCCTATCTATAACCGCCAGGCTTTAAATTTAACCGCGGAACAAAAAGAAAATCTACGCGCTCAAGGTTTAAAACCGCATTACCGCTTTTTGCTTGAAGAAAAAACCGTCTCGTGGGATGACAAAATTAAAGGCAAAATTACTTACGAAGGCCGCCATTTTTCTGACCCCGTGCTGGTGCGCGACAATGGCATGCCGACTTATACATTTTGCTCGGTGGTAGATGATGTTGATTTCAAAATCACTGACATTATTCGCGGCGAAGATCATATTACTAACACGGCGGTACAAATTCAAATCTTTGAGGCATTGGGCGCCAAGGCTCCGGACTTTGCTCACTTAGCTTTAGTTAAAGCAAGTGAAGGAAAAATTTCCAAACGTGAAGGCGGCTTTGACGTAAAAACGCTACGTGCTGAAGGTTACGAACCACTTGCGATAATTAATTTGCTTTCGCAAATCGGCACTTCCGAAAGTTTAAAAATTCACAAAGATATTGATGAATTAGTACGCGATTTTTCTTTTACAAAATTTTCCAAATCTTCCACTAATTATGATATTTCCGAATTAGCAAACATTAATCAAAAATTGCTGCAAAGCTATGATTTTGCTGATGTTTCGCATGTTGAAGGCTTAAGTGAAAAAATCTGGAACGCCATAAAATTAAACATCAATTTCTTGAGCGAAACAAAAGAATGGATCGAAATTTTCACCAAAAATTTCCGCTATCAAAATAAAGAAACTGACAAGGAATTTTTACAGCAAGCCGCAGAATTACTGCCTCAAGACACAAAAGATGAAAATTGCTGGAACGATTGGCTAACAAAAATAAAAGAAAATACCACGCGCAAAGGCAAAGATCTCTTCATGCCAATCCGCTTGGCTCTAAGCGGCAAAGAACACGGCCCCGAACTAAAATATTTAGTAAATTTGATTGATCGCGAAGAGATTTTAAAAAGACTGGCCCGCCAGCCATAGCCCATCGGGCGAAGGGTGGTGCCTGGAGCCGGAATCGAACCAGCGACACAAGGATTTTCAGTCCTTTGCTCTACCGACTGAGCTATCCAGGCATAAGATAAGACGCGCCATTCTATGAAGACACTTTTATTTTGCAACTTATAAAAAGTGCCAGGCATCTTTTTACATGAACGCTAACCAATAAACTCATTACACAAAGCAAGCGCCGCCACAATCGCCGTATCAGCCCGCAAGATACGCGGCCCTAGGCTCAGCGAATAAACATTTTTCCTCGCATGCATTTTTACAAATTCCTCTTTGGAAAACCCACCTTCCGGGCCAATCAATAAAACTATTTCTTTATTTTGAGGAATTTCTTTAAAAATTTCTTGCGCCTTGCGCCCTACTCCCGATTCATCACACAAAATATAAGTTTTTTCATCATCCAAAATTTTTTCTATTTTTTTTAATTCTAAAATCTCAGGAAAATCATTGCGCTCACATTGTTCACAAGCTTCTTTCACATTAGCTTTAAACCTTTCATAATTTATCTTATCAACAACAGTATGTTGTGTTAACATAGGCTGAAATCTTGCGACACCAAGCTCGGTAGCTTTTGCCGCCACAAAATCAATCCGCACATTTTTAACCAAAGCAAACGCCAAAGTAACCTCAGCAACTTTTTTTAATTCGGCGATTTGTTTTTCAATTTTTAACACCAAATATTTTTTTGCCACTTCAACAATAGAGGCCGCAAATTCACCATCCACGCCATTAAAAACACAAATCTCATCACCAATTTTTTGGCGCATAACTTTTACCAAATAATCAAAATCATTATTTTCGATTTTGATTTCTAGATTTTCTGCTAGATTCTTAGCTTCTACAAACAGCCTAATTCTGTGCATTTTGTTGATTTAAAAAATATTGTGACTATGATAGGGTAACATTTTTTTTAGAATTCAAGCCAATGAATCTCCTAACTTTCGCCCTCGCAGCAGTTTTAATATTAGCTGTAATTTTAAATCGCAACATTAAAAAATTGCGTAAACAAGCCGATCGCAAAGCCCGTTTCAATTCGCTGCCCGTCCATTACTCTTACTGTTTCGGACTTTGGTCGATAATTTTTTTAACCGCGATATTTTTTTCTTCTTTCAATAATTTTGCCAAATATTGCCTCGCTACACTTTTTTTAATCGGCAATTTTTTCACTATTCGTTTTTTCTACAGCAAAAATTTCAACGCCAAAAAACATTTTGAAAAAGCCGCAACCTTTGTCCTATCTATCACCGCAGCTATCGGAATTTTAATTACAATTGCTATCGCCGTTTCAATTTTATTTGAATCAGTGAAATTTTTTGAATTAGTAAAATTAAAAGATTTCTTATTCGGACTTGATTGGAACCCGCAAAACGCCGTCACCGCCGAGCAAGAAGTCGGCAAAAGCGCTTTCGGCATAATTCCGGTTTTTCTTGGAACTTTGCTTATCACCTTAATCGCTATGCTAGTCGCGGTGCCGCTTGGCATCATGGCCGCGATCTATCTTTGCCTTTATGCCAAATCAACCACACGCGACATTTTAAAACCGGTTTTAGAAATTCTAGCCGGTGTTCCGACCGTTGTTTACGGCTATTTCGCAGTAATTGCGGTAGCGCCCTTTTTCAAAACTTTTTTTGCTAGTTTTAATATTGATGTTGCTTCCGAAAGCGCCCTCGCCGCCGGCTTTGTAATGGGAATTATGATTATTCCTTTTATTTTATCACTCACCGATGATGCCTTGGCCGCAGTTCCGCAAACCTTGAAAGACAGCGCTTTAGCCTTGGGTAGCACCAAATCTGAAATGATAAAAAAAGTGGTTTTACCGGCAGCAATGCCAAGCATTGTCGGGGCCGTTATTTTAGCACTTTCGCGCGCCATTGGCGAAACCATGATTGTTACAATGGCAGCCGGGCTTGTGGCAAAATTATCTTTCAATCCACTTGCTTCCGTCACAACTGCGACCGCGCAAATCGTAACTTTACTCGTCGGCGATCAAGAATTTAATTCACCCAAAACACTGGCCGCCTTCGCCCTAGCGCTCACGCTCTTCATCTTTACTTTTATTTTTAACGTAATTGCCTTGATGGTGATTAAAAATTACAAGAAAAAATATGGGTAAACAGATCAAAAATTTAAGCAAAAGAAACGCCGCTGAAAAAAGATTTAAAGCACTTGGAATCGCGTCAATCGCCTTTTCGCTAACATTTCTTGTGATTTTATTTTCCTTTATTTTTATCAAAGGCAATCATGCTTTTTGGAAAAGCGAAATTGCGCTGGAAATTGATTTAAGGGGTCAGACCCCTTTTCAACAAAAGGGGTCTGACCCCTTTTTAGATTTAAACTATCGCGCGCTTGTTAAGGATGCTCTGCGCAGTAAATTTCCTGAGGCCAAAGAACTTGCCGAAATCAATTCCCTTTACCAATTAATCAGTAAAATCGCCACTGTCGAATTAAGAGAAAAAATCAAAAAACATCCGGAATTTTTAGGACAAAAGAAATTAATTTTCTTAAGCGCTTCCTCAAAAGCTGATATGTTTTTAAAAGCCAATCTGGATTCCGCACTTAACAAACAACAGATCGCATGGCTTACCCAATTAAAAGCGGAAAAGCTAACCAAACAAGTTTTCAATTACCAATTTTTCCGCTTCGCCGATTCGCGCGAGCCTGAAATTGCCGGGATTAAAGCCTCTTTACTTGGTTCGTTTTTTTCAATGCTAATTTTCTTGGCCTGTGCTTTTCCAATCGCAATTATGTGCGCTTTTTACCTCGAAGAATTTGCCCCAAAAAATAAAATCACCGATATTATCGAAATCAGTATCAATAATTTGGCCGCCATTCCCTCCATTATTTATGGGCTTTTAGGACTCGTTATTTATTTGCAATTCATGAATTTGCCAAGATCATCAAGCTTGGTCGGCGGAATGACTTTATTTATGCTGGTTTTGCCGGTAATTATCATCGCTACCCGCAACACAATTCGCTCAATCCCACAATCAATCCGCGATGCCGCAATGGCTCTGGGCGCTTCCAAAATCCAAACTACTTTCCACCATTTATTACCGCTTTCAATTCCGGGAATTATGACCGGAACAATTCTTGCAATCTCACGCGCCCTAGGCGAAACCGCACCACTACTCATGATCGGCATGGTCGCTTTCATCGCTGATGCACCAAAAAATTTCTTCGATCCCACAACAGTTTTACCGGTACAAATCTATCTTTGGTCCGATTCGCCGGAAGTGGGATTCGCCGAAAAAACAGCGGCTGCGATAATTATTTTATTGGTATTTTTAGTATTGTTTAACTTACTTGCGATCGTGCTACGCAAACGTTTTGAGACTAGGTGGTAAAAGGAGCTTCCAAAGAAACTTGGGCTTCAAAGATGAAAAGGCACCTATATCAATTATTTAATCAACACCTCAAGCTCACCATCATCAAGCTGGCTTTTATAAGATCCTTGCAAATTTGCAGACACGCAAATTAATTCCTCAGCCAAAACTTGCTCTTTAATATAAGCCGCAAAAGCCTCTGCCACCTGTAAAATTCGTACATTTGGCGAAAATATTTCCAGCT
The DNA here is from genome assembly GCA_964506725.1 of uncultured Rhizobium sp. Taxonomy (GTDB): domain Bacteria; phylum Pseudomonadota; class Alphaproteobacteria; order Rickettsiales; family UBA1997; genus UBA2645. The sequence goes on along the minus strand of CAZDLU010000017.1, from coordinate 8,904 downwards.
TAATTCGATCCGTAATATTCAAATTTGCATCTTTACGATTTTGCTGAATTGAACGCACAATATCGCGCGCGATTCCTTCGTCTTCTAATTCTTTTGTTATTTCTACATCAAGCTGAACCAGACAGTCATTGGTTGGAAGCGCCATTGTCACAAATTTTTTATCATCAGCATTTTTACTCATCAGCTTTAATTCAAACTCATCATCAACTAAATTTACTCCGGCAATTGCAATTTCCTTATCCGAAATTTTTTGCCAATCGTTATTTTTTGCCGCAACAGTAATTTCTTTAACCTTCGCGCCATATTTAGCGCCAATTTTTTTGAAATTAACCTGCAATTTTAATTCGGCCAAATCACCAATTTCACTTTTGATTTCAACATTTTTTACATTGACTTCTTCTTTGATAATCTCAATAAAATCAAGCGCCCGCGCCGCATTTTTACCAATAACAACAAGCTTATTTAACGGCAACCGCACCCGTAAATTCTTATTATCACGAATCGCTAAAGCCACGCTGCAAATCGCGCGCACCAAATCCATATTCGCCACCAATTCCACGTCGCTTTTTAAAAAAGAAACATCGGGAAAATCTTGTAAATGAACAGAAATTTTGCGATTTATCATTATTTTAATTCCCCAATAACAACCGGCTCCTCACCTTGATTCTTAAGAATCGAAACCACTTCATCAACATTATTTTTTGCAACCACCAGAACCATTCCAATGCCGCAATTAAAAGTGCGGTGCATTTCTTCATCTGCAATATTTCCTAATTTTTGCAAGTAAGAAAAAATTTCCGGCATTTGCCATGAGTTATAATTTATTTCAGGTTTTACATTTTTACTCAAAACTCTTGGCAAATTTTCTGTCAAGCCGCCACCGGTAATATGAGACAAGGCTTTGACTTTTCCGGTTTTTATTGCCTCCAAACAAGATTTTACGTAAATTTTTGTCGGCGTTAACAAAGTTTCACCAATTGTTTTTTCGCCCAATTTATCACTAAATTTTTTACCGGATTTTTGCAAAACAAAACGCGCCAACGAATAGCCATTTGAGTGAACACCACTTGATCTTAAACCGATCAAAACATCACCTGTCAAAGTTTCTTTCGGCAAAATTAAATCACGCTCAACCGCACCAACAGCGAATCCCGCTAAATCATAATCGCCCGGCGCGTACATTTGCGGCATCTCGGCAGTTTCTCCACCAATTAAAGCACAACCCGCCAATTTACAGCCATCAGCAATACCCTTAATTACTGAGCTTGCGACTTCTACTTCCAATTTCGAACAAGCAAAATAATCCAAGAAAAACAATGGCTCGGCACCTTGCACCACCAAATCATTTACCGACATCGCAACTAAATCGATACCAATAGTATCATGCTTTCCCACCTCAATTGCCACTTTCAATTTCGTGCCTACACCGTCAGTTGAAGAAACCAAAACCGGATCTTTAAAATTACATTTCTTTAGATCAAACAGCGCTCCGAATCCTCCCAAATCTGAATCGGCACCGATTCTTTTTGTTGCTTTTGCGAAAGGCTTTATGCGATTGACAAGCTCGTTACCGGCATCAATATCGACTCCGGCCTGTTTGTAATTTAATGACATGCGTTAGAAATTAAGGATAAGATGTCGACATTCTAGAAATAATTTGCAAAAAAAGCAAATGATAGTAAATTTTTAAAAATGCTCAAAAAATTCCTTACATTTCTATTCCTCATAACCACTCCCGCATTGGCACAAGCCGCCAATCCCGGCGATTATCTGGTGGAAAATGTCGTTGTTAATGTTAACGCCAAATCGCCTAGCGATGCCAAAAATTTAGCGGTAAAAACTGCGCGCAGAGATGGTTTTATAATCCTATTAACACGTCTTGAATTGAAAGTCAGACTTGCCGACCAAGTCAGTGATGACGAAATTTCAGACATGGTGCGCTCGGAACAAGTTGATAACGAAAAAATTGCCGGAAATAGCTATTCCGCAAGCTATAATATTATGTTCGACAAAAAATTTGTTGATCATATTCTCGCCCAAAAAAATGTCGATAAAATTGCCAAAAGCGACGAAGAATCATATCTTTTGATCCCGGTAAAATTACTGAAGCGCAAAGTGATTTTATGGGAAGAAAATAATGATTGGAAAAAAGCGATAGAAAAAAATCTGTCTCAATCAGAAAAAAAATTTACCGTCCCGACATCGAATGTTGAAAACATCGCCTTTTTAAACCGCGATAATGTTCTAACTGCAAACTATCAAGCGATTGAACCAATGCTTAATCGTTACAATGCCAACGGCGCTTATTTGATATTTTTTGCTTTCGATGAATCTGAAAACAAAGTTCGAATTGAGGTTTCCTATATTAATAAATTACAAAATCGTCAAACAAAATTAAGCTTCATAAATGTTGATCACCTTAATTACCAAACCTTGCTGGACAAAGTTGCCAACAAGACCATAAAATATTTATCAGAAGCACCCAATGTTAGCAATGCTAATCCCAGCTTAGTAAATATTGCCATTCCGATTTCAAGTTTTGGCAATTGGATGCAAATAAAAACTCGCATTGAAAACAGTAATTTGATAAATCAATTAAGCATAAAAGCAATTTCCAAGGATTATGCAATCCTCACGGTAAATTATGTTGATGCTAGAGTTGACGTTGTTCAGGGCTTTGCTAATGCCGGGTTTTCTTTGGAAAAGAAATCCGAAAATTTTTACGTTTTGCACTAAAAACTTATGCAATCAAAAAATAAATTAGTTTATTTCGCAGGAATCTTGGCCGCGCTTTTTTGGCTAATTTACACCGTAAAATCCGTTCTGGCACCTTTTGTTTTTGCTTTCGTGATTGCTTATTTCTTAAATCCCTTAATCAGCCACATAACCAATAAACATCGTCTTTCTCGTCTTACGGCTGTATCAATTATTTTAAGCATATTCTTTGCTGTCTTTACCGGTCTTTGCGTAATTTTATTGCCGATAATTTATGCTCAAACCATAGAATTAGCCGGAGCTCTGCCGCAATATATGCAAGTAATTACACAGAATATCTTACCGAAAATAATTGAAATTCTGACAAAAACCGGATTTAAGGTAGAGGCTGATTTTTCAAGCCTGCTTGATAATAAAATAAATATTGATTTAAGCGGATTTTTGCATAACGCCTTAAACTCATCAATTGCTCTAATAAATATTTTATCGCTGATTTTTATTACCCCGATTTTAGTATTTTACCTATTAAAAGATTGGAATTTATTGGTTAGGAATATTAATGATTTTCTGCCACGCAATGTAGCCACTGCCGGTAAAAAAATTATCGGAGACATTAATCAAGTATTATCAAATTATATTCGCGGCCAACTTAACGTATGCCTTATTCTTGGTTTATTTTACTCAATAGGATTGAGTTTAGCGGGACTGGATTTCGGTTTTTTAATCGGATTTTTAACCGGAATTTTTTGCTTCATTCCTTATCTGGGAATGTTTATCGGAGTGGGAGTCGCCGTAGTTGTAGCTTTATTTCAATGGGGTTTTGACCATTCACATTTAGCCACCATCGCTTTAATTTTTACCATCGGCCAAATAATTGAATCAAACTTTCTCACTCCGAAAATGATCGGTTCGAAAGTTGGTCTTAACCCGGTTTGGGTAATTTTAGGATTTTTCGTTTTTGGAGTTCTCCTGGGCTTTATCGGCATCTTACTCGCCGTTCCACTCACGGCAATTTGTGGCACGATTATAAAACATTTTGCTCTAGAATATAAAAAACAATTAAATGCCTAAAAAAGAAATTTCCCTTGATGATTTTATTTCTGAAGAAATTGAAATAAAAACTTATGTTGCGATTGATCCAAACGAAAAACTTTCGCGCTTTGCCAATATAAAAATTCCGGCAATTGATCCGACAATCAGTCGCGATATTTTGAAGATTGCCGAAAATATTAAAGGAAACTTGAAGGGGCTTAAGGCAGTTTTGAATGATTGATGGACAAGTGCCTAAGGTCGCATTACAAATGCCTACCTGCGCTAGTTGCCAGTCTCGGTGCGGCGCGCCTGCGCAACGGGGAGTTGTAACGTCCACCGCAACATTCATGCCAAAGAAATCTTAGCTCTCCGTACTATAATTCGGCGCTTCCGAAGTAATGGTAATCGAATGCGGATGACTTTCGCGAAGTCCGGAATTAGTAATTTTCACAAAAGTAGTTTTTGTTCTCATCTCATCAATAGTCTTAGAGCCCGTATATCCCATCGCTGATTTCAAACCACCAACCAATTGATGCACAACCTCTGCCACCGGGCCTTTGTAGGCTACGCGTCCTTCAACACCTTCCGGAACTAACTTTAATTTATCTTTAATGTCTTGTTGAAAATAGCGGTCAGCTGAACCGCGAGCCATTGCGCCAAGCGATCCCATGCCACGATATAATTTATAAGAACGCCCCTTGAATAACACAATTTCACCCGGCGTTTCTTCGGTTCCGGCAAGCAAGCCGCCAAGCATCACGCAAGAAGCGCCCGCCGCAATTGCCTTTGCCAAATCGCCGGAAAATCTAATTCCACCATCAGAAATCAAAGGAATTTTGGCCTTTTCGCAAGCTTGCACCACATCCAAAATCGCCGATAATTGCGGTACGCCAACACCGGCAACCACACGCGTCGTGCAAATTGAACCGGGCCCAATTCCAACTTTAACAGCATCTGCGCCTGCGTCAATCAAGGCTTTGGCGGCTTCTTTAGTTGCTATATTTCCGGCGATAAAATCTTGTTTCGGAAATAATTTTTTTAGTTCTTTTAAAGTTTCAAGCACGCCAACCGAGTGACCATGCGCCGTGTCAATCACGACAATATCGGCGCCCGCTTCCACCAAAGACGCTGCACGTTTTACGCCGTCTTTACCAACTCCCGTTGCCGCTGCAACGCGCAAGCGTCCTTCTTCATCTTTAGTCGCCAACGGAAATTGCTTATTTTTTTCCAAATCTTTGCCCGTAATAAGACCAATGCAATTGCCGTCATTATCAGTAATAATAATTCTTTCAATTTTATTTTTATGCAAAAGCGATTTGGCTTCGATCTTACTCACATTTGAATGCGCCGTGATCAAATTATTTTTTGTCATCAATTCTTTTATCGGCTGTTTTTTATCAACGGCAAAGCGCACGTCACGATTCGTAAGGATTCCCACCAGTTTTTTCGTTCCTGCTTTTACCACGGGAATTCCCGAAATTCCATATTCACGCATCAATTGCAAAGCATCGCTCAAAGTCTCGTCCGGCGTTATAGTTAGCGGATTTATAACAATTCCTGATTCAAATTTTTTAACTTTTCTAACTTCGTCAGCTTGTTCTTTGGCGGTTAAATTTTTGTGAATGCACCCAATGCCGCCGGATTGCGCCATGGCAATCGCCAAACGACTTTCGGTAACGGTATCCATTGCTGCCGAAATAAGCGGAACATCAAGCGAAATATTTTTGGTAATTTTTGTTTTTATATCAGCGTCAGCCGGAAGCACCTCAGAGTAGGCCGGCTTCAAAAGCACATCGTCAAAAGTTAAAGAGTAAGGCGTTTCTTCTAAAAGTTGGATAGTTTTGATTGTCATAAATGCTAATTATTTGCTAGAAAAGAAATAGTTAGCGTCCTATTATCGCGTTTTCAAAACTAAACACAATCAAAATTATGCCAAATTCAACAATTGAAAAGCTTTGCGAAGAGCGCGGCATTAAATTGACCGAAAATCGCCGCATTATTGCACGCGTTATTTCCGACAGCCACGACCATCCCGACGTTGACGAAGTCTATAAGCGCGCGACGAAAATTAATCCAAAAATTGGCATTGCTACAGTTTATCGCGCCGTGAAAATGCTGGAAGAAGTAGGCGTTATCGCTAAACATGATTTTGGCAGCAAAGGCAAAGCGCGCTACGAAAAACTGGAAGGAGAAGATGATCACCACGATCATTTGGTTGATATTACAAGCGGGCAAGTTATTGAATTTTTCGACGAGGAATTAGAAAAACTAAAAGATAAAATCGCCCGCGACAAAGGCTATGAGCTTGTTGGGCATAAGTTGGAGTTATATTGTCGGCCTATTAAAAAATAAATAGGTGCTCGGGCGCTCTAGTGCTCGGGTGCTCGGGCTTTAAACTTAAGGCGTCCGAGCACTAGCGAAGCGCGAGCACCCGAGCACTAGAGCACTAACTATGAATGAACTAATCACAACCATCTTCACGCCAACACAACTGACCTTCGAAGGCCAAAGAGACGATGAAAAATTCCAAAGATTTTTTCTCGATCTTTATCGCATCGAACTTTTTAAAGATGGCCTCGATCTAATTTTAAGCAAAGTAAGACAAAAGCATTTGGGCTTTGAAGTTAAGATTATCAAAGGCTGGGATACTAATGTCGGTTGTTTTTTAACAGAAAAAAGAAGTATTTACGACAAAACTTTAAATAAATTTTTTCATAATCGCGCTTTAAAAATAATTCTGCGCCAACTTACGCACAACGTGCTAGCACATGAAATGGCGCATGCTTTGGAATTTGAAAGCGGGTTAAATTTAGGCGAAGAATTTAGAACTGCTATCGGCTATGACATGAAAGGTCGCGAGCCTTCGAGCGTTACGCTTAAAGCCGAAATAAAAAGATTGATGGTTGATGCGCTTAAAGCCTATCCCGAACATCAATTTATTTCTGAACTTTTTGCGCGCTATTTTGAGCTTTTAAGTATTTCACGAAATGTCAATGCGAAGGGCGATTTTACTACAGCCGACGTGATGAATTTTTTTGAAAATACCACGAACTTTATTAAGAAAATTTTCAATCCGCAAATTAGATCAAAAATCGATTCCGATATTTCTGATGAAACGATAAAAATTGCCAAATCGGTAAAATTAATCGAACCGGAAAAAAAATTTCAGGACTCCGTTAAGAAACCAACCAGCTCTTGGGCTGGCGGCGTTAGATCAAACGCTTCCTGGCAAAATAGTTATAAAAAATTTGAAGAATTAGAGGATAAAAAATAATGGCCGTTTACACACGTCTTACCAAAGAAGAAATTTCCAAACATTTACAAAATTACCAAATCGGCGACTTCCTTGACTTCACTGAAATCATGGCCGGAATTGATAATTCTAATTTCATTTTGAAAACCACAAAAGGCAAATTTATTTTAACGATTTTTGAAGCGCGCATCAATAAAGACGAGCTGCCTTTTTTTATTAACTTAAAATTACATTTAGCTAAAAAAGGAATTCATTGTCCGAAGCCGATCCTTGATAATCAAGGGCTTGTGATAGTTGATTTAAAAGGAAAAAAATCAACTATCGTGACTTTTTTAAGCGGCAAAACTTTAGAACCGCAAGATGATGGTTATTATAGCAACATAACGCCGGGCCATTGTTTTGAAGTCGGAAAAGAATTAGCGCGAATGCATTTAGCTGCCACCGACTATACAGCGCCAAGAGTTAACGATCTTGGGGTTAAAGGTTTTAGAAAATTATTTAACAAATTTTCCAATCAAATTGATGAAACTTTAAAAAACGAAATTACCCAAAATCTAAATTTCTTGGAAGACAAGTGGAGCGCCGATTTACCTAGCGCTGCAGTCCATGTCGATTTATTTCCGGACAATGTTTTTTTTGATGAAAATGCTAAATTAAGTGGCGTAATAGATTTTTATTTTGCGGCCAATGATTTTTTAATCTATGACTTCGCCGTTAGCGCCAATGCTTGGTGCTTTGATGAAAAAAATAATTTTATTGAAGAAAAATTTTTACAATTGCTTAAGGGTTATGAAAGCGTTAGAACATTTTCACCTGCCGAAAAAGACTTCTTAAATTTAGCCTTAATGGCCGCGTCCATGCGTTTCTTGCTTACACGGCTACACGATAAAATTTTTACGCCGAAAGATTCATTGGTAAAAATAAAAAATCCGCAGGAATATTTAGAAAAATTGCGCTTCTTTAAGTCAAAATTATGACTATAAAACATTTGTTTCTTGGCACAAATTGCATAATTGACAGGGCGCTGTCGAATCGCACCGATCTTGAGCAGAAACTGATTGAAAATGGTTTTAATTTCTCACGCGTTTTATTGCTAAATCAAATTCACAGCAACGAAGTTATGGTAATTGATGACGACAGTAAATTCTATGGCGATCAAGGATTACCTAAAGCTGATGGCATTATTACTAATTTACCGAATGTTGCAATTGGCGTTGTAACTGCTGACTGCGCGCCTATTTTGCTTAAAGATGAGGAACAAAATATAATTGCCGCGGTGCACGCCGGCTGGCCCGGCGCTAAGGCTAACATAATTGCCAATGCCGTAAGAAAAATGCGCGAGCTTGGCGCTAAAAAAATCAAAGCCATAATCGGACCCATGATCCACAAGCTTTCTTACGAAGTTTCGCCGGATTTCCGCGATGATTTTTTACAAGATGATCTTCAAAATGAGATTTTTTTTACCGTAAAAAATAAAGAAAAATTTTGGTTCGATTTGCCGGCTTATGTAGAAAAAAAATTACAACAAGAATCAGTCACCGACATAGCAAATACAAGGATTGATACCTACGCAAACGAAAAAGATTTTTTCAGCTATCGCCGCGCCACACATCGCGATCAAGAAAATAACGGGCGTAATGTTTCGCTAATTATACTTCAAGACCGCTTGTCTTAGAAGGCGCGGCCACTGCAACAGCTGAGGGGTTTAGCAATTCACCCTCTTCACCTAAATCATAATCCTTATCCGTTAAGCCTAAATCCACAATTCTAACATCATCACCGAATTCTCCCGCTAATATGGCATTGTTAAATGTAATCCGAAGATCTGTTGAAATTCCTCAATAAATAATTAACCCCAGTCGCGCTTAACAAAAAATCCCAAAAACCTCTTGCATTCAGTCAAA